>JANXMN010000029.1 GCA_025354605.1 Hymenobacter sp.
CTGCAGGCCGCCAAGGTGCCCAACCCGCAGTATAACTCCATCACCCGCGCGCAGATGCGCAACTCCCTCACCCTGCCCGAGGACGAGGTGAAGGCCTTGCTGGACGGCGGCACGCAGTATGTCATTCGCCTGAAAGTGCCCCGCAAAGAGGAAGTGCGCTTTCAGGACCTGATTCGGGGCTGGGTGGTGGTGCACTCCTCGGCCATCGACGACAAGGTGCTGATGAAGTCGGACGGCATGCCGACTTACCACCTGGCCAACATCGTGGACGACCACCTGATGGAAATCTCGCACGTCATTCGGGGCGAGGAATGGCTGCCTTCGGCGCCGCTGCACGTGCTACTGTACCGCTACCTGGGCTGGGAAAGCACCATGCCGCAGTTTGCTCACCTGCCCCTGCTGCTGAAGCCCGACGGCACCGGCAAGCTGAGCAAGCGCGACGGCGACCGCCTGGGCTTCCCGGTATTCCCGCTGGAGTGGCACGGCACCGACGCCGAAACCGGCGAAGCCACCCTGAGCCGCGGCTACCGCGAAGACGGCTACCTGCCCGAGGCCCTGGTGAACTTCCTGGCCTTCCTGGGCTGGAACCCTGGCACCCAGCAAGAGATTTTCTCGATGGACGAGCTGGTGCAGGCCTTCTCGATTGAGCGCGTGAGCAAGTCGCCCGCCAAGTTCGACCAGAACAAGGTGAAGTGGTTCAACGAGCACTACCTGCGCGCCAAGTCCAACGCCGAGCTGGCCCCCTACCTGCTCACGGCCTTGGCCGAGCACGCCATCGTGTGCTCGCCGGAGAAAGCCGAGCAGATTGTGGGCGTGATGAAGGAGCGCGTGAGCTTCCCGAATGATTTCTGGCAGGAGGCTAAATACTTCTTCCAGGCCCCGACCGAGTATGATGAAACCGTGGTGAGCAAGAAGTGGAACGCCCCGGTGGCCGCCGCCCTCACGGCCTACGCGGCGGCACTGCCCGCCGCCCCCGAAGTTTCGGCCGAAGGCCTAAAAACCCTGTTCAACGACACGATGGCCGCCCAGGGCCTCAAGCCTGGCCAGGTGCTGCAGGCCCTGCGCACGGCCGTAACCGGCGGGGCCGCCGGCCCCGATTTGTTCGAAACCCTCGTGATTCTGGGGGTGCCGGAAGTGGCCCAACGGCTACGTACGGCGGTGGCCACCCTACCCGCCGGGTAAGCAAAAGCAGGGCTGGCTGGCACCTGCTGGCCTGGTCATTCATTTTCACTTTAAATCGCTCATCGCAGCACCTGCGTTGCTGCGGCAGGAAGCGGGCATCCATGTCAGTTCGATGGTTGAGGCCCGCTTTCACCGCATCGGACGACGAATTGACGCAATCCGTCGGAGCAAATCAGGCGCTCGGCGTTTATTGCTCAGGCCTGGTGATATATAGCATTAGCTTTAGCTAAATTGCCAGCGCCCATCAGGAGGCGGACTAATCAGTTTCTGTTCTTGTGAGCAGCCATGCTATGGCAACCCGTGCTGACACTATTTCTGAATAGCGCGGGCTGACCGCAAACCCAACTTCTCGCTTACCTTTTTTCCTGTAATTAATGATGATTGCACCCTTACCCTCCCGAATTTTCCGGCTTTGCTGGGCAGCTACGCTTTGCGTACTGCTTGAGGCTCCGTTTTCCGGAGCCTCGGCCGCTCCCGCCCTGCGCCGTTACAGCTCGCCCCCTTGCACGGTGCAGGCCGTGACGCAGAACGTGACCGTATCGCTTAGCAGCAGCGGCACCGCCGCCGTGACCGCGGCTCAGGTGAATAATGGCAGCACGGCCAGCTGCGGCTTTGCGGCGGTCGGCGGCCTGAGCGTGTCGCCCAGCTCATTTACCTGCGCCAACCTGGGAGCCAATACCGTGACGCTGACCGTGACCGATGTGAACGGTAACACCAGCTCGGCCACCGCGACCGTGACCGTGCAGGACGTGACGGCACCGGTGGGCAGTGGGGCGGGGCCGCTACCGGCCGCCCCGGCCACGGCCGTGGCCAACGTGCCCGAAGCCAGCAGCTACGGCGTGCTCTACCAGTTGGACATTCCAACGGCAGCCTCGTTCAACAGCCTGGCCAGCGTGCCCTACACCATCAATAACTCCGGCCTGACCCTGACGGGCGGCAACCCCACGCGGGTGGCCTACTACCTGGAGCTGACGAACAATAGCACCGGGGTCGTGAGCTGGGCCTGGGCCTCGATGGACAACTTCGCCACCACCCTCACCCAACTGGGCCTGCCCCACCCCACCAACAACGTGAACTGGCACCAGAGCGTGACCAACCTGAACGTGGCCGCCAGCGCTGGCAGTGGCGTGACCACTGGCGCCGGCAAAACCGGCCGCGTGGAGCTCTGGCGCTGGGACTACGCTACCGCTAACGTCGACAACGTACCCGGGGCCAGCGGCAGCACCTACGACTTTGGCGACCAGAATAACAATAATGGAGGCTACGGCTCCTTTCAAATCCATAACCTGACCAACAGCCAGACCGTGCTGGCGTACAACCGCTGGGGCAACGGCGGCGGAAATAGCGACGTCGGCCTGGGCAACCAGGGCAGCAGCAACCCCGACTGGACCTTTGCCGCTAATACCACCACTTATTCGGTGCGCAAGCTTTACGTGCTGGTGCCCAATGGTGGCGGCTTCACCCAAAGTGCCACGCTCAGCCTGAACGCCAGCGGCCAGGCCACGCTGGGCACGGCCGCCGTGTACACTGGAGCGACCGACAATTGCACCGCAGCTCCGGCCGTGACGCTGTCCAAGACCTTGTTTACCTGCGCGGAGATTGGAACCAACCTGGTGAATGTGACCGTGACCGATGGGTCGGGCAACGCGACTACCCAACCGGCTACCGTGACCGTAGTTGACCAGCTGGCCCCGATAGCGAATGCTCAGAACGTAACCGTGAGCCTGAACGCCTTCGGGGCGGCCACGATTACGGCCGCCCAGGTCAACAATAACTCGACCGATAACTGCGGTGTGGCCACGCTGAGCGTAGTACCCAGCTCGTTTACCTGCGCCAATCTGGGAGCCAACACCGTGACGCTGACCGTGACTGATGCCTCGGGCAATGCCACTACTACCACCGCGACCGTAACGGTGCAGGATGTCACGGCCCCGTCGGCCGGGGTGTTGCCCCCGGCCCCGGCCCTGGCCGTGGCCAACGTGCCCGAAGCCAGCGGCTACGGCGTGCTGTACCAACTCGACGTGCCGAACGCCGCGGCCTTCAACAACCTGGCCAGCGTGCCTTATACCGTGAATAACTCTGGGCTGGGCCTGCCCACCCCAGCGCGGGTGGCTTACTTTATGGAGCTGACCAATAGCAGCACCGGGGCCGTGAGCTGGGCCTGGGCCTCGATGGACAACTTCGCTACCACCCTCACCCAGCTGGGCCTGCCCCACCCCACGGCCAACAACGTGACCTGGCACCAGAGCGTGACCAACCTGACCGTGGCCGCCAGCGCCGGCAGCGGCGTGACCACCGGTTCCGGCAAAACCGGCCGCGTGGAGCTCTGGACCGGTAACTACACCCAAACAAACTCGGACGGTGTGCCGGGTGCCAGCGGCAGCACCTACGACTTTGGCGACCAGTTTAACGCGGGCAGCGGCTACGGCTCGTTTCAAATTCATAACCTAACCAATAGTGAGACGGTGCTGGCCTATAACCGCTGGGGTAGCGGGGGTACTGGCGACATCGGCCTGGGCAACCAGGGCACCGGCAGCCCCGACTGGACCTTTGCCGGCAACGCCAATGCCTACTCGGTGAAGCGCGTTTACATCCTGGTGCCTAACGGCACGGGCAGCGGCTCGTTTGTGCAGAACGCCACGTTGCAGCTGCCCGCCAGCGGGCCGGCCACGCTGGCCCAGAACCAGGTGTATCTGGGTGCGTCTGATAACTGCGGCATTGCCTCCGTCACGGTGACTCCCAACTCATTTACCTGCGCCAACCTAGGCGCCAATACCATAACGGTGACCGTGACGGATAACTCCGGCAATGCTACCAGCCAAACGGCCACCGTGACAGTGCAGGACAACGTGGCCCCCGCGGGACCCGGCGCGGGCGTGTTGCCCGCGGCTCCCGCCCTGGCTACCAGCAACGTGCCTGAGGCCAGCAATTATGGCGTCGTGTATCAGCTTGATGTGCCTACGGCGGGCGTGGCTTTCAACAACCTGGCCAGCGTGCCCTACACCGTTAACAACTCGGGCGTGACGATGGCCAACCCCGCACGGGTGGCCTACTTCATGGAGCTGACCAATTCCAGCACTGGCGTAGTGAGCTGGGCCTGGGCCTCGATGGACAACTTCGCCACCACCCTCACCCAGCTGGGGGTGCCCCACCCCACGGCCAACAACGTGACCTGGCACCAGAGCGTGACCAACCTGACCGTGGCCGCCAGCGCCGGCAGCGGCGTGACCACCGGCTCCGGCAAAACCGGCCGCGTGGAGTTCTGGCCGTCGAACTACGCGCAGGCCAACTCGGACGGTGTGCCCGGCGCCAGTGGCAGCACCTACGACTTCGGCGACCAGATAAGCGCGGGCGGCTACGGCTCGTTTCAGGTGCACAACGTGACCAACGCCCAGACCGTGCTGGCCTACAACAACTGGGGCACTTCAGGCGGCACCGGCGACATAGGCATC
>JANXMN010000057.1 GCA_025354605.1 Hymenobacter sp.
GCGACGGACCACCCGGCTGGCAAACCCTGTGGCGTGGCCTGATGAGCTTGCGCTTGCTCGTCGAGGGCGTCCGGCTCGCCACCCAACTTAACCAGTCCTGAGATGTGGGTAAGGACAAGACACTGCAAAGGACCGGGGCTTTTCCTATTATCAGGCTAGTCGCTTCGAGAGGAAGGATTGCTTCGTCGTTCCTCCTCGCAATGACAGATGGCAGCTATACCGCGTTCACCCGCTGGCGGGCTACCTCAAACAGCATGATGCCAGCGGCTACGCCCACGTTGAGGCTCTGAATCTGGCCGCTCATGGGCACTTTCAGCTTCACGTCGGCCAAGTTCAGCAGGTCGGGCGAGATGCCGTCTTCCTCCGAACCCATGAGCACGGCCACGGGGCCGGTGAAATCAATTTCGGCGGCCCCCACGGCTTCGTCGGCCTTTTCGGTACAGGCCACCACCGTGATGCCCGACTGCTGGAGGAAACGGATGGTTTCGTGCAGGCTGGTTTCGCGGCACACCGGCAGGATATTCAGCGCGCCGGCTGAGGTTTTCAGGGCATCGCCGTTGATTTGGGCCGCGCCCCGGCTGGGCACCACAATGGCCTGCACGCCCAGGCACTCGGCCGTGCGGGCAATGGCCCCGAAGTTGCGCACGTCGGTAATACGGTCGAGCAGCAGCAGGAAGGGCACTTTGCCTTCCTCAAACAGCCCCGATACGATGTTGTCGAGCGGCGCGTAGTCGATGGGCGACACAAAAGCTACGGCCCCCTGGTGGTTCTTGCGAGTCAGGTTATCGAGCTTCTCGACGGGCACCATCTGCACCTGAATGCCGGCCGCGCGGGCCGCCGTCGAGATGTCGGTTACGAGGCTGTTTTTGGTGCCGCGCAGCAGGAAAATCTTTTCCAGCGTGCGGCCCGCGTTCAGGGCTTCCTGAATGGGGCGCAGGCCAAACAGCATGTCGATGCTGGGGGCCTGGGCCGCGCGGTTTTCGTAGCGGGAATTGTCGCCACTGCCTTCGCCGCGCTCGCGGTAGGGCGGGCGCGCTTCGCCACGGTCCGAATGGCCGGGGCGGTCGCCGGCGGGGGCATCGTCGCGGTTGTCGGAGCCACCGCGGCCGCGCGGCTTGGCGGGGCGGTCGTCGAACTCGCTGCCACCGCGGTCGGGGCGGAATTGTTTGGGCACGACGGGGCGGTTGGCACCATCATAGAAGCGGCGGCCGGCTACCGGGCGGGCAGGTCGCTGGGGACGTTCGGGCCGGTCAGGGCGGTCAGGGGGGTTCTCCATTTTTCAACGGCGGCATACCAGAGCAGCTCGTACTCGGGCCGGCGCACCAATTCGTAATAATCAGGGGCAAAGGTACTCGGCCGGGGCCGGAAGGTGTAGGTCACGGGTCCACCGTTGAGGCTGCCGTCCGGGTAGTACCACCGCTCCTCGCCGTTGGCGAAGCGGCGCACGCCCGGCGGCGGCCCCAGCACCACGTACAGCAGGCCCCGGTCCGTCAGCCAGCCGGCCTTGTGGGCGGCAAACAGGCGGTTGGCCGCCGTCACGCGGCCGTAGAACTGCCGAATCAGCTCCTTGCCCTGACGCTGGTCGCGCTGGGCAATGTCAAGCCAGAACTTATCCACCGCCCGCTTGGGGTCGGGCGCGTCAGTAAGGCGTTGTCGCTCCTGGCTGGTGGTGAGGTAGCGCAGCGGCTCAATCAACTCGCTGGCCGTGGCCAGGGCCGGGTAGTTATTGGCCGCCACCAGCACGGCCAACGTGCGCGGGGCGATGCCCCCTACCCCGCCGCCCACGCGCAGCGTGTACAGGCCGGGCTCGGCGAAAAGCAGCGGCTCACCGGGGCGGGCAGCCGCTGAGTCGAGCACGGACAGCACGCGCGGTCCGGCGGGCAGGGCGGCCGGATTGCTCATGGGCGGCAGGGCGGGCGTGGGCAGGCTGGCGTAGCGCTTCCAGCGTAGCGGCTGCATCAGGCCGTAGCTGTCGACGCCGAAGGTTTCGCCGGCCCGCACGTAGCGCCGGTGCAGGGGCTGCCCGGCCGAGTCCGTCAGCACGAAGGGCCTGGCCAGGATGGCCTCCGTGAGGCGCAGCCAGGCACTGGTGCCAGGGGCCTGGTAATCGTCCTTGCTGTCGGCGGGCGCGGTGGTTACTTGCAGAGCGGCACCAGCGGGCAGTTGGGCTACTGAGAGGCAGAAGCTGAGCTGCACGCCGCCGCCCGGCGCGAGGCGCGGATGCTGGCGGCGGCGCGCGATGCTGTCCTGCCACAGCGGGGCTTTGGCTTCGAAGTTGGGCCACAGCACCACCCGGAGCGGGTGGCCGGCCCCCAGGCGGGCTGGCGCGGGCAGGCGCAGGTACAGGCGCAGGCTGTCGCCCTCGCGGCGGGTATCCAACGCCAGCTGCGGGGCGTCGCGGTAGAGGCCGGCGAAATCGGGGCGCGGGGCCTGCGGGGCGTGGGCCGGACGGGCGGCCGCGAGTAGCGTCAAGCTGCCCAGGAAGCTGAAGATGCGGAAGCGTTGCATAGCCGGGGCATGTTGAAATGAGCTTGGCCCGCCGCCCAGCCAAGCGGCGGGCTAGTGGTGGTTTGGTAAATTTGCGACTACTTACGGCTTCTTTGCTTCAACTGCCATGTCTTTTCGCCTCGACCGCACCGCTTTCCACATGGGCACGCACGCCGAAGCGGAGGCATACCACCGCGAAAATCAGCCCGAAACTCTCGTCGAGCGCCTGCGGGCCGCGATGTATCTGAACAGCGTGGCTTACAATTTCGACCTTAACAACCCGCCCCGGCTCGACCGGACGGCTTTTTCGTGCCGCGTTCACGCGCATCGCCGCGATGGGTAATATTTTCAATGAGGACTTCCGCGACTTTCTGTCGGCGCTCCAGCGGCACGCCGTACGCTATGTCCTGGTTGGGGGCTATTCGGTGATTCTGCACGGCTACAGCCGCACGACCGGCGACCTGGATATCTGGGTAGAGAAAACGGCCGAAAACTATGCCCGGCTGGCGCAGGCGTTTCACTCCTTCGGGATGCCCGTATTTGACATGACGGCCGCGAATTTTCTCCACGCTTCGCGCTTCGATGTCTTCACGTTCGGCCGCCCTCCAGTGGCCATCGATATCATGACCAACGTGAAAGGGTTGGACTTTGCCGCTGCCCACGCCTTGGCCACCGACCGCCAGGTAGAAGGTCTGACGGTGCGGCTGATTCACTACCCCCATCTACGCCAGGCCAAAGCAGCGGCGGGCCGTCCCCGCGACCAAAACGACCTGGACAATTTGCCCAACCCTGCCTAACCGGCCCGGCAGTAGAATTAGCAACTGCTGTTACACAGTGGCTATTAAATCCCGGGGTTTATTTCTGGTTCCCGGTCTCTTGTTTCTGGTTCACCCTTGATAATCAACAACAAACCAGGAACAAGGAACGAGCAACCAGAAACAAACACACTGGCTTCTGTAGCGGCTGCGTAACAGCAGTCAGCAGGTCTCCGAAGAACCACTGCCTCAGCAGCCGCAACGCCTGAAACCACCTATTCCTCGCTGGCCTCAGCGGCTGCTCCCGGGAACATCATGATGATGCCCCGTGAGCAGCCGGACCGGCAACCCACGGGGCATCTTGCGCAAACTGCGCGGCCGGCGCTGTTGGCGGCTTACGCCTTGTACAGCAACTCGTAGTATTCGCGGGCCATACGGCCGCTCTCGAAAGCCGGCTCCACGTCTTTCATGGCGGTTTTCACCACCTTCAGGAAGTTTTTGGGCTGGTCGTAATACAGCGGCAGCACGGTGTTTTCGAGCACGTCGAGCAGGGCCGTGGCTTCGGCGTCATCCTTCACGCCATCGGGCAGGGCTTCGTCGACAATCGGGATGAGGAAGCCGTTTTCGCCGTCGCGGCAGAACTCCGGAATCCAGCCGTCGGCGATGCTCAGGTTCACGCTGGCATTCATGGCGGCCGTCATGCCGCTGGTGCCGCTGGCCTCGCGGGGAAAGCGCGGCGTGTTCAGCCAAATGTCGGAGCCCTTTTTGAGCGCGGCCGACAAGCCCAGCTCGTAGCCGGTGAGCACGGCGCAGTTTTTCAGCGGGGCCGTGCGCTTGATGATTTCATTGAACAGCGCCACCGCGCCGAAATCCTTGGGGTAGGGCTTGCCGGCCCAGATAACCTGAATCGGGTGCTGGGCGTTGGCGGCCAGCGCCACGAAGCGCTCGAAGTGGCGCAGAATCAAATCGGCACGCTTGTAGGCGGCAAAGCGGCGGGCCCACACGATGGTGAGGACGTTGGGGTCGAACACGTTGCCGGTCTGGTCGGCCACGATTTTGAACAGGTCCTTTTTCAACTCCTGCTTGCGGGCCAGCAGGGCCGCGTCGTCCTTGCCTTTGAGGGCGGCAGCTAGCTGCGGGTCGCGCCAGTAAGCGCCGTTCTGGCTGTTGGTAATGGGAATGATGGGGCAGATGCCCTCGTAGTGCCCCCACATCTCGTTGGCTACGATGCCGTGAACCTTGCTCACGGCGTTGGCTTTGCGAGCGAAGCGCAAGGCCGTGAGGGTGTAGTTGAGCTGGTCGCCGTGGTCGATGCGGGCCAGGCGGCGTACCTCCTCCTCGGGCATACTGCCGAAGAAGGTCATGTCGGTGAGCAGCTTCATGGGGCGCTCCTCGTTGCCGGCCAGCTCGGGGGTGTGGGTGGTGAAAACCAGGCGCTTCTGCACCTCGGCCAGGTCGCGGCCGTGCTTCTCGTAGAGATAGAACGCCAGCGGCAGGCCGTGGCCCTCGTTGAGGTGGTACACATCGGTCTGGCGGCCGAGCAGGTCGAGCAGCTTGCCGCCACCCACGCCCAGCAGAATGCTTTGGGCCACGCGGGCAGCCGAGTCCGGGTCGTAGAGGTGGTGCGAGATGGTGCGCGAGAGGTGGTCGTTTTCGGCAATGTCCGTCGTGAGGAAGAACATGGGCACCGTGCCGAACACCTCGGGGGCCAGGTACAGGGCCTTCACATGCACGTCGGCCCCGTGAATGGTGATGGGGAAGAGCAGGCCGGTATCCTGCAAGAACGAGTAGTGCTTGTGCCGGAACTCGGCGCGCATGGCCTGCTCGGGGTCGCGGTCCTGGTCGTAGTAGCCAAACGTCCACAGAATGCTGATGCCCACCAGGTTCTGCTTCAGCTCGAAAGCCGAGCGCATGTGCGAGCCGGCCAGGAAGCCGAGGCCGCCGGAGTAGGTTTTCAGGGCCTGGTCGACGGCAAACTCCATCGAGAAGTAGGCGGCGGCCGTCTTGTACTTGGCAGCCGGCGCGTAGGGTTTGAAGGTAAATGCCATGGGCGAAGGGGGCTGGCAGCAACCAGCCGCCGGAGGAATAATGCGGTGAAAATCAAAACCCACCCGGCCTGCCGCAGCCGGCCGATGGAACTGCAAGGTCCGCATCATTCGCCGGAAAAACGCACGTTACGGCCGGGTTCTTCTGCACTGAACAAACGTTAGCACTTTTCAAAACCCTGAATGCCAGCGTAAAAAAGTAACAGTTAATTTGATTATTGCCCGATAAGCAGGCTTTACCAAACGCGACCCCCAGCAGCCTCGTGTCCCCGGTTGGTATGGGCTGGCCAGCTACGCTAGCATGTATCTGCACCTAGCTCGTCTCTATTTGGCTGGCGAAACAGCCGCAAGGCCCGGACCTCATCCGCCCCCTTTAACCAGCGAACTGAACAGTGGCAGACGGCCCGCTCCCGAAGTCAGGGGCGGGCGTATGGCCCGTGCGCTGTACCCAGCCCCACCCACAGACCATACACCCGGCAGGATGATTTTTCAGCCTAACCCAACTTGACTTGGCGAAAGAGTAAAGTTGATAAGAGAAATAAACAACTTCATAAAATACTCATCTAATTTTGCACTCATTTTGAAAAGGACATAATTTTTTAACCTCGATATTAATAATGTCATTGTTTTAATCCAGTAGCTTTGCCGCTCTGTACCGCACCTTAAAAAACGCTCTTTCACACCAATGCGCATGACTAATACTGCTCGCTTTTTGGTAGCTCCTTTGCTGGGAGCCGCCGCACTGTTTGCCGGCTGCTCGAAGTCGGAACTGACACCCGCAGCCCCCTCGGCGGCCGTGGTTTCTCAGAACGTATCGGCTCCGGGTTTCCCGGAGGGGTTTGAAACGGGAACTAAAACCTCCTACACGTCCGGCAGCGTCACGCTGGGCTCGGGCTCCTGGACGTTGAACGACGCCCTTATTGGCAACACGAGCTCCGACCCGCACACCGGCGCGCAGTCGGTGCGGGTGCGCAACAGCGGCACGGTGGGCATGAATTTCGACCTGACCGGCGGGGCCGGCGTGGTAACGGTGGCGCACGCCAAATACGGCGCTGATGCCAGCGGCACCTGGGAATTGTGGGCCAGCGGTAACAGCGGTAGCAGCTACGCTAAAGTGGGCAGCACCATTACTAGCGGCAGCTCGACGTTGAGCACGGCTTCGTTCACGGTGAACCTGGCCGGCACGGTACGCCTGCAGGTACGTAAGACGGATGGCGGCAGCAACCGCATCAACTTCGACAACATCACGGTGGAAAGCTACACCGGCACGGGTGGTGGCACGGGCGGCGGCGGCACGCCTCCGCCTTCTACCGGCGGCAAAAAATTCCTGTTTGACGCCGGCCACGCCGAAACGGCCGGCAACGCCGACTGGGTGATTATGGGCGTGAACAATGCCGCCCCCCGCTACCCCTCGCCGGCCCAGAGCAGCATCACGGCGAGCACCTCGGAGAGCTACTGGACCGGCGCGCTTTCCGCCTGGGGCGTGGCCCTGGTGAAGCTGGGCAACACCGTGGAGAGCCTGCCCCAGGGCGTGGCCATCACCTACGGCAACACTTCCAACCCCCAGGATTTGGCCAATTACAACGTGTACGTGGTCGATGAGCCCAACACGCTCTTCACGGCTTCGGAAAAAGCGGCCATCGTGCGCTTCGTGCAGAACGGCGGCGGCCTGTTCATGATTTCGGACCACAACATCTCGGACCGCAACAGCGACGGCTACGACTCGCCCGCCATCTGGAACGACCTGATGACCAACAACGGCGTGCAGGCCAACCCCTTCGGCTACAGCATCGACCTGACCAATATTTCGGAAACCTCCAGCAACGTGCTGTCCAGCTCCACCAACACCATCCTCAACGGCTCGCAGGGCGCGGTAACGCAGTTGAAGTTCTCGAACGGCGCGACGATGACCAAAACTTCGGGCTCGGTAGCGACACCGCTTATCTGGCGCGGCAGCTCCTCGCAGGGCAGCACCAGCATCATGTGCATGAGCAGCACCTTCGGCACCGGCCGCGTGGTGTGCGTGACCGACTCGTCGCCGGCCGACGACGGCACCGGCGAGCCCGGTAACAACGTGTACCCCGGCTGGAACGAAATTGCCAGCCACTCGAAACTGCACCTGAATGCCTCGCTCTGGCTGGCCAAGCAGCAGTAAGCAGTAGCTGACGCAAGAAGTAAGAAGCCCGCTCCCATATTTGGGGGCGGGCTTTTTCGTGGGCAACAGCAACAGTTGGCGCTGGCCGAAATTTTATTGCGAAAATGGAAACGGTTGCGCATCAGGGGCCTTGGCGGAATACCGTACTTTTGGCCTCGACGCTATTCCACCGCTCTTTTAGCCATGAAATTCCCACCTATTCTGCTGGTCGCGGCGGCGGCGCTGCTGCCCCTGTTTTCGTCGACCACGGCAACTGCGGCCAAGAAAACTAGCAGTACCGCGCCCCTGGCCGGAGCGGCCCCCGGCGTGCGCGTCGACCCTACTTACTGGTGGGTGGGCATGAAAAACCCCAAGCTGCAGCTGCTGGTGCACGCGCCCGGCCTGGCGGGCAGCACCACCACGCTGGCTTCCTACCCAGGAGTGACGCTGGAAAGCCAGCAGAAGCTGGAAAGCCCTAATTACTTGGTTCTGAACCTCGTCATCGACCCGGCCGCCAAGCCAGGCCAGCTGAAACTGAGCTTCAAGGGCAGCAAAAGCTTTGCCTGCAGCTACGAGCTGCGCGCCCGCAACACCGACCCGGCTCGCACGCAGGGCCTCACGCAGGCCGACTTCATCTACATGCTGATGCCTGACCGGTTTGCCAACGGCGACCCGAAAAACGACGTGGTGAAGAACACCCGCGTGAACCACGTGGCCCGCGACTCGATGTACGCCCGCCACGGCGGCGACCTGCGCGGCATCCAGAACCACTTCGCCTACCTTAAGCAGCTGGGAGCCACGGCCATCTGGCCCACGCCCCTCGTGGAAAACGACATGCCCAAGGCTAGCTACCACGGCTACGCGGTAACGGACTGCTACCGCATCGACCCGCGCTACGGCACCAACGAGGAATACGTGCAGTTCGTGAAAGCTGCCCACGCCGACGGCCTGAAAGTGGTGCAGGACATCGTGCTCAACCACTGGGGCAGCTACCACCATTTGTTCCTGGACAAGCCGGCGGCCGACTGGTTTCACGCCTTCCCTAGTTTCACGCGCAGCAACTACAACGCCTTCGCCCTGAACGACCCGCACGGCTCGCAGCGCGACTACCAGCTGTTCAACGACGGCTGGTTCGATACCACGATGCCCGACGTGAACCAAAGCAACCCGCTGGTGGCGACCTATCTGGTTCAGAACTTCCTGTGGTGGGTGGAGTCGACGGGGCTCGACGGCTACCGCATCGATACCTACCCGTACTCCAACCCGCAGTTTCTGATGCAGTGGGGCAAAGCCATTGCCGAGGAATACCCCCGCCTGGCGCTGTTTGGCGAGGCCTGGGAGGGCACCGAGGCCGAGCAGGCGTTCTACGCCCGCAATATTCTGCCGCCGGTCAATGGCTTCAAGTCGAACCTGCCGGGGCTGCTCGACTTTCAAATCTGCTTCGCGATTTCGGACGCGCTGAAAACGGAGAATGGCGACCTGAGCAAGCTCTACCACGCCCTGCAGGCCGACTGGCTGTACGAGGATGCCACGCGCAACGTGCCCTTTCTCGACAACCACGACATGAGCCGCTTCTACTCGGTGATTGGCGAAGATTTCAACAAGTTCAAAACCGGCATTGCCTGGCTGCTGACGCTGCGCGGCACGCCCCAGCTCTACTACGGCACCGAGGTGCTGATGAAAAATTTCTCGAACCCCGACGGCAAGGTGCGCGAGGATTTTCCCGGCGGGTTTGCGGGCGATAAGCTGGACTACTTTGCGGCGCGGCCGGGGCCGGCCGGCGAGGCGTTCAACTACGTGAGCAAGCTGGCGAATTACCGGAAAGCGCACCCGGTGTTGAGTTCGGGCAAGCTGATGCAGTTTATTCCGCAGGATGGGGTGTACACGTACTTCCGCTACGACGATGGAGCCTGCGTGATGGTGATTGCCAACAACACCAAGGACGAGAAGGCGGTAGACGGAACGCGGTTTGCGGAGCGGTTGGTAGGGTTCACTTCCGGGGTGGAGGTGGTGAGCGGGGCGACTATCAGCGACCTTCGGCAGCTGACGGTGCCGGCGCATACAGCCTGGGTGGTGGAGCTGCGGAAGTAGGGCATAACGTTTCAACTAAGTTGAAAAATCAAGTCTCGCAAAGGCTGTGATTTTTTGTAACTTATTGCCTGCATAGCATTTTCTGCCTGATGCAACACCGCTGTGCCACCACTTGCCTTTGCGAGACTTGATTTTTCAACCTAGCGAAACGTTGCGCTCATGACCGACCTCACCAACCAAGTTGTCATCATCTCCGGCGCCAGCCGGGGCATCGGCAAAGCCACCGCCCTGCTGCTGGCCCTGCAAGGTGCCACCGTGGTTGCCGTATCGCGCAGCGGGCTGGAGCTGAGCGACCTCACCCACAAAACCCGGGGCCTGAGCATCGTGGCCGACATCGCCGATGCCGAAGAGGCCGAGCATGTGGTGGCCGAAACCCTCCGCTATTACGGCCGGCTCGACATCATCATCTGCAATGCCGGGGTGGGCTCGTTTGCCAAGCTGGAGCAGTTAAGCGCCGAGGAGTGGGACCGCATGTTCGATACCAACGTGAAGGGCACCTTCTTACTGTGCAAGGCTGCCGTCCCTCACTTCAAAGCCCAGAAAAAAGGCCATATCGTGGGCATTGCCTCCGATGTATCGAAGCGCACTTTTGCGCACGGCACGGCTTACGGGGCCAGCAAGTATGCCCAGGATGCCCTGCTGGCCAGCCTGCGCAAGGAGGTGCGCGCCCACGGCGTGAAGGTGAGCACCATTTACCCCGGCCTGGTCGACACCTACTTCAACGACACGACGCCCGGCAGCGCTGAAGCCGAAAAGACCCATCTGCGCCCCGCCGATGTGGCCCAGGCCGTGCGCTACGTGCTCGAAGCACCCGCCCACGTGGTGATAGATGAACTGATGCTGCACCCACTGACCCAGGAATATTAACGCTGCGCTTAATGAGGAATGAAGAATTAAAAATGAATAATTTTTGACTGTGCGCAATTCCTCATTCCTCATTATTCATTCTTCATTAAGCCAGGCGTTATCTTGCCGCATCATGAAAAAACTGTTGCTGGCCGGCGGCCTCATCTCCTTGGCTGCTTTCTCCTTGCCTAAACCGCCCGTGGACGCTCAACGCCCTCTCGCCACCGACCCCAACACCACTGCCGAAGTGCCCCAGGATAACAAGCTCGTCATCTATCAGCTGATGACGCGCCTGTTCGGCAACAAGGTGGCCCTCAACAAGCCCTACGGCACCATTGTCGAGAACGGCTGCGGCAAATTCAACGACATCAACGACCAGGCCCTCGACGAAATCAAGGCCTTGGGAGTGAGCCACGTGTGGTACACCGGCGTGATTGAGCACGCCACCATGACCGACTACACCGCCTCCGGCGTGCCGCCCGACGACGCCGACGTGGTGAAGGGCCGCGCCGGCTCGCCCTACGCCATCAAGGACTACTACGACGTGGCCCCCGACCTGGCCGTGGTGGTGAAAAACCGCATGGCCGAGTACGAGGCCCTCATCAAGCGCACCCACGACCACGGCTTGAAGGTGCTCATGGACTTCATTCCGAACCATGTGGCGCGCTCCTACAAGTCGGACGCCAAGCCGGTGGGCGTGTTCGATTTGGGGGCGACCGACGACAAAACCACGGCTTTCGTGGCCAGCAACAGCTTCTACTACCTGCCGGGCAAGGCCTTCGTGGTACCCGCCGGCTACAACCCGCTCGGCCCGCTGAAAGGCCCGCGCGAGGATGGCAAGTATTTCGAAATGCCGGCCAAAGCCA
>JANXMN010000131.1 GCA_025354605.1 Hymenobacter sp.
CGGAACGTCATGTTCCGGTTGTAGCGGAAGCGTGCATCCGGGTCGTTTGGGTCGGCGGCCAGTGCGTCGCTACCCGTGATACGGCCATAAGATAGACCGAAACGGCCCGACAAACGCGGATAAAAACGGCGCGTGATGGAAACGCCAGCCCCCAGGCGGGTAGCCCCGAAGCGGAGGCTACTAAAATTGGTAACCGGCGTAACGTCGCCGAAATAATTCATTGCATTCAAGCTGAAGCCAACCGAGTTGTACTGCTTCCGCTTGCTGAATTGCTGCGCATCCGCCTCGGGGGAGGCCACCAGGGCCAAACCGAGAACAAACGCGGTGGAATAGGTGAAAATATTTTTCATAAGGCAACGAAAGTGATGATACAGAGTAGGTGGTATGAGGCTTGGGCAGTGAATGCGCAGTTTCAGACGGTCACAAAAGTAGGCTATGGGAGGAACTAAAAAAACTTTCCACGATTTTTTCAAGAAAATACTTGGCGGACTATACCTGAGTGCCAGCCGGATTACGACGGTCAAGACCCCAATTAAGCTTACTACGCAAGGTGCTCAAAAAGTTAACGTGGTTTAGTTTTACTAGACGGGCGTTGAAGTTTTCACGACGAACGGCAATTTGAACGGAGGCTTCGACGGGCAGGGAGCGGGAGTCAAGCGCCAGCATGTAGCTAGTACTACGGCCTTCTATTTCGAAGGAAATCACGCTTTGGTCCGACACCACGAGCGGGCGCACGTTCAGATTGTGGGGGCATACGGGTGCGATGATAAAATTGTTTGTCTGGGGCAGCATCACCGGTCCGCCGCAACTGAGCGAATAGCCCGTCGAGCCGGTAGGCGTGGCTACTACCAGGCCATCAGCCCAGTAGGAATTGAGGTATTCGCCGTCGATGTAGGTGTGCACCACAATCATCGACGAAGTGTCGCGCTTGAGCACGCTGAACTCGTTGAGGCCGAAATTAAGGTTGCCGAATACGTCGGGGTCAGTATCGACGCGGATAAGGCTGCGCTCTTCGATGGTGAAATGGCCCTTGTAGAGCGCGTCGATGGCTTGGGCGATACGGTCGGGGGTGATAGTGGCCAGGAAACCCAGCCGGCCGGTGTGAATGCCCAGAATGGGTATTTGCAGGCTGCCGACGTATGTAACGGTATCGAGCAGAGTACCGTCGCCGCCAATGCTAAGCACGTACTGCACGCCGCGCAGCGAGTCTTCCCGGCTGAACTCGGTGGTGCCGGGGGGCAGGCGCAGGCGATTGTCGAGGAAGGTGCGGAAGGCTTCGCCGATGCGCACTTCGGCCTTGCGCGCGGTGAGGTCGTCGAGCAGGGCCTGAATGGCGGGGGCGGCTTCGTCGTCGAAGGGCTTGCCGAGGATGGCGATTTTCATGCGGAGAGCAAAGTAGCAAAGAGCCAGCGGGAGCGGCACCACGCTTAACAAATTCGTAACCAGCCAGGGTTTAAATGGGAAACTCAGCCCGAAAAAAATAGCCCCACTGACCCAGGCCATTCAGGGTGTACTCGGCCGTAAATACCCGGTCGTAGTACGTGACCAGGTGCAGCCCGATGCCCACGGCGCGCAACAGGTGATTGGGCAACTGGTTCTGGGGGGCGGTAGTGGGAGCGACCACATAGCCGGCATCGGCAAAGATATTACCGTAGAACGCCAGCGGAATGGTGTTGACCTTGGGGCTATCGAGCGCGCCCAATTGAATGGGTCGGGGCTGCCACAGCCGGTACGTGAGCCCCTGCCGCAGCAGGCCGTAGTGACGGCCGTCGATGACAAATTCGTCGTAGCCCCGCACTAAGTCACCATATCCCAATGCATGGGAGTCAGCATAGGCCAACGAACGGGCGAGGCGCAGCTGGGCACTCGCTCCTACGCTATAGTAGAACTGATGGCCCAGCGCCAGGTAGCGGGCATAGGTCGCATACAGGGTGGTGATGGTTGGCGTAGTGGGGTTGAGGAAAACGCGGTGGCTCAGGCTGACCTGCGCGTACTGGCCCGTGAGCGGGTAAGCGAAGGTGTTGCGCTGGTTACGGGTGCTGGTCAGGGTAAAATCGAGAAACTCGCGCTGGATGCGGCCCAGAAAATAATCGGGATTATTGCGGTAAACTGATTCGCTGATGGTTTCGCGGTGATACGATGCATCGAAGGCCGTGCGAAACTGCACGGTGTGCCGGAAGCGCAGGCCAGCCGTGGCGTAGAAGCGCTGAATGGGAAAGTCATCTTCGGCCCGCAGCGGCACCAGGCGGTCGGCGCGGGTGAGATAGTCGAGCGAGCGGCTCTGGTAGTATGACGCCCCCACGCCGAAGCCGAGGCGGCGGTAGCGGCCCAGGCCGGGCACTTCGTAGAATAGCTCGTACTTGCGGTTGAAGCCTAATTGCAGGTTGCCCAGCAGCGTTTCGTTGCGCCCCCGGAAGTTAACTCGGGTGAGGTGCAGGCCATAGTCGACGCGATGCCAACGGTCGGCGCGGTCAAGCCAAGAGCGCAGGTTGCGGTCGGCCAGCGAGAGGATGGGTACTGGGAAGGTGTACCAGCGCTCCTGAACCCCGAACACGATAAGCAGGCCCTGCGCGCGGCAGCTGGCCTGCACCACCACCGCATGAAACAACTGCAGGTTGAACAGGCGGCGACGGTTGGCCTCGAGGCGGGCCGGCAGGTCGGCCAGGGCAAGGGTGTCGCCTTCTTTGAAATCGAGCTCGGCCCGTAGAATCCGGGCTTTGGTGATGGCATTGCCGGCAAACACGATGGTGCTTACGGCCGCTCGCGTCAGGCCCGGGCAGGGCAGCACCCGCACCAACGTATCGGCAGGGGCTACCACAGGGCGCAGCGGCCGGCGCAGGGTATCGGCCGGGGCTGGCCCCCGCGTATTTCCCAGAAGCTGCAAAAACAGAAGCAGAACGGCTAGCACCCGGTAATCAGACGTTCAGGTAGCGCAGCAGGGCATCGTAGCGCTCCTGCTCGTCTTCATTGGCCACCACTTCGCCGCTGAACTGGGCCGTGACAACGTAGCCAAACCGCTCCAGCGTAGCCGTGATGCGGGTGAGGTTGTCGGTATTGAGCTTGAGGGTGAGCCGGATGCGATAGGGGTCGACTTCATCCTGCACCACTTGGGCACTCATAATTTTGGCATTGTTTTCCTCAACGTAGCGGCTGATTTGGGTGAGCGAATAGTCGCGCTCCTCCATCGTGAGCACGATGATACCGCCCTGCCCACCGGCCGGCTGCTGGCCGAAAGCGGCCAGCGCGTCGGCAATGGTGACGACACCGGCGTACTCGTGCCGCTCATCAACCACGGGCACCAACTGAATCTTATTTTCAATGGCCAGCTCCATCACGCGGTAGAAATGCTGGTCGGGGCGCACAAAGGCATTGGCGTAGCCCAGAGGCAGCTCTGAAAGGAGCGTATCGGGGTCATCGAAATCGGCCAGGTCGGCTTCGGTAACGAGGCCCCGGTAGCGGCGCTGGTCGAGCACGGGCAGCTGAGCCACGTGGAACTCGTCGAGCCAGCGCGCCGCCTTGCCCGCCGAATCGGTACCCTTGAGGGGCGGAATCATTTCGTTGAGCAGGTCTTCGGCGAGCAGGGCGGGCATATTCTGGCTAATTATGAGTTATGAATTCTGAATGGGCCGAAGCATCGTATAATAAAGCAGAATAATAAGGAAACGGACGCGGGCAGGGAATTGGCACCCAAGTGACCGGCGATTTCAACGAACAACAATCGAGCCGCCAAAAGGATGCCACCGGCTCAGGTGGCCGCGGCCGGCGCAACGGTGGTACGGCGCAAAAACTGCCGCAAGTAGGCATTGAAGGCCGCTGGGCGCTCCATCATGGGAGCGTGGCCGCAGTGGTCGAGGAAGCACAGCTCGGCATGGGGCAGTAGGCGCTCGAATTCGTGGGCCACGGGAGGCGGGGTAATGGTGTCGTTCAGGCCCCACACCAGCAGGGCGGGCACCTCAATTTTTGCCAGCTCCTTGCTGAGGTTGTGGCGCTGGGCCGACCGGGCAATAGCAATGATACGCAAGCACTTGGCATTGGAATTGGTGACCATAAAAACTTCGTCAATCAGCTCCTTAGTAGCTACGGCGGGGTCGTAGAAGGTGTAGCCCACCCGCTCCTGCACGTAGGCGTAGTTGCCACGCTTGGGGAAGGAGCCGCCCATGCTGTCCTCGAACAGGCCGCTGCTGCCGGTGAGCACCAGGCGCTCGACGCGGCCGGGGTTTTTGAGGGTGTACACCAACGCGATGTGGCCGCCAAGCGAGTTGCCCAGCACCGTGAACGATGCCGGCAGGGCCAGTGCCGTCACGAAACCTTCGACGTAAGCCACCAGGCCGGGCACGCCGGCTTGCGTGAGGGGCATGTCGTAGACGGGCAGCAGCGGAATGATGACGCGGTGGTCAGTCGAGAATTCCTGCACCACGTCCTGCCAGTTGCTGAGCGCCCCAAACAGGCCGTGGAGCAGCAGCAGCACTGGCCCCTGCCCTGCATCCACATACTCGTACCCGTGCTGGTGCTGGCGGCGCAATTCCATCTTCGTAATGGTTAATGATTAATGGTCAATGAGTAATGGTGAACGGCTAATAGTTGTTGCTCACAACCACCCATTAACCATTCACCATTAACCGCTGACCATTAAATAGTGGTTTGGGCAATGATACAACAACGCAGCCAATTGCCCAACATTGCCAGCCCGTGCGGGGTGAGCAGGGCTTCGGGATGAAACTGCACGCCGTAGAGCGGCAGCGTGCAATGGCGCAGAGCCATGAGCTCGGGCACCGGGCCGATGGTATGCGCCAGCGCTCGCAGCACCGGTGGCAGCGGCTCGCGCACCACCAGCGAGTGGTAGCGCGTGACGGGCTGCACCGCCGGCAGGCCCGCAAACAGCGGCTCGGCGGGGTCGCAGCGGATGTCGGTGACTTTACCGTGCATGGGTCGGGCAGCCCGGCCTACCTCGGCCCCAAAGAACTCGCCCAGTGCCTGGTGGCCCAGGCACACGCCCAGCATGGGCACGGTTTGATGAAACGCCCGAATGAGAGCGGGCATCACGCCAGCAGCGGCGGGCGTGCCGGGCCCGGGCGACAGCACCACCGCGTCGAAGTCGGGCACGCGCAGCTCGGCCAGGGGCAGGTCGTTGCGGCGCACGGTCACGTCGGCCTTCAGTTGGCGCAGGTAGTCGGCCAGGGTGAAGGTGAACGAGTCGAAATTATCGAGCAGCAGCAGGCGCATGGTCAGCTTTTCACAAAGGCCGCTTTAATGCGCACCAGCAAATCCTGCGCGAAGGGCAGCACGTAGCCGCTGATGTGCAGGGCCAACGGCGTAGCCTGCTGCACGATGGGCAGCACCTGCGAGCCGGCCACCAGATTAGGCGAAAGCAGGTGCAGGCCCGCCAGTCCGGTACCATGCAGCAGCAGGCTCAGGCCCAGCAGCCACTTCAGCAGGCCGGCCACGCCGCCGAGCAGGTTGTCGAGCACCCCCAGCGGGGTGAGGTGCACGGCCGTTTTCAGCAGGCCACCGAGCAGGTGCACACCCCACATAATGGCCACGAACACCAGTGCGAACGACACCAGCGGGAGCATCCCGAAGGCATCGCCCACGTAGTGCCGCACCAGCGGCACGGCCGCCGACAGCAGGCTCAGCCCCCCCACCACGGCCAGCACGAAGGCCAGCAGCGACACCGCTTCCAGCACTAGCCCGCGCCGGAAGCCCTTCACGGCCCCAATGCCCAGCGGCAGCAGCAGCAGAATGTCGAGGGCAGTCATTTCATTTAACAATTATTATTTAACAATTAACACTCAAGCAGCTAACAATTAACACTCAAGCAGCCCAGAATATGCGGCCGGACCATGTTGAACAGTTGCCGCAGTCTGTTAAATGATAATTGTTAAATGTTAAATGACCTACAGGTTCGTGTTGTTGAGCAGGTGGCCGATAACGTCGGAGATGCGCTTGCCGTCGGCCTGGCCGGAGAGCTCGCGGGCGGCGACGCCCATCACCTTGCCCAGGTCGGAAGGGCCGGTGGCGCCCACGCGCTGGATGATGTGAACGAGTTTTTCGACCAAATCAGCCTCGGAAAGCTGGGCGGGCAGGAATTCTTCGATGATAACCAGCTCGGCCAGTTCGTTCTCTTCAAGGTCGGAGCGAAACTGCTCTTTGTAGATGGTAGCGGCATCGCGGCGCTGCTTGGCGGCCTTGTTGAGAAGCTTGAGCTCGGCCTCGGGCGTGAGGCCGGCGGCGCTGGCGCCTTCGGCCGTTTCGGCCAGCATGATTTGCGATTTGAGGCTGCGCAGGGTCGTGAGGCGAATTTTGTCTTTGGCCAGCATGGCCTGCTTAATGGCGGTGTCGAGGGTGTCTTTGAGCATGGGAAGCGGGAATTGGGGGCGCGTCAGCGCGTGGGGAAATGAGCGGTTACGGCCAGGGCGGCCAGCAGTTCGGCCGGCTGGTCGACGTACAGGGCTAGGTGGCGGGCGGTGCGCCGCACGCCGTAGAGGCCGCGTACGGGGACGGGGGCAGCCAGCGTCAGCAGCAGGTTGGGGGCGGTGAGCAGGGGTTTGGCCAGGTTCAGGGTGTCGGGTGCGGCTATCAGGTCGCCGCGCAACGGCGCGGCGGCCTGCAGCGCGGCGCGCGGCACTTGCACCCGCCAGAAAAAGCCTACCCGAATATCCAGTGCGTCAGCCGTAAGCTGCACCGGGTTCAGGCGCACGGCGTGGGCGTGGGCAATGAGAAAGAGCAGGGCGTAAACATCAGCCAGCAGCAGCCAACCAGCCAACGTGGCGCTCCAGTGGCTGGCCAACAGGTGCACAACGGCGGTTTCCACGCCCATCACCACGCCGAACATGACCACCAATACCAGGAAGCCCGACTCGCGGTAGGTACTGAACGCCAGCGCGCCGGGCTGGACCATAGCGCGGGCGCGCCAACTCAGCAGCGCATAGCGCAGCATGTCGATTTCGGATACCAGGACAATGCCCAGCCGGCCCAAGGTCGCTTCCAGCGCCAGCGCCAGCCGGGGCAGCGGGGCTGTGTCGATGGCCCCGGCCGCGCGCCAGGCCCGCACCAGCCGCCGGCCGCGCGCCGCCAGTAGCAGCAGGGTGATGCCTTCGAGCAGGGCGGGCAGCCAGTGCAGCAGCCGCAGCGGGGGCATCTGGGCGGGCGGAATCAGCCAGTAGGCCAGCGGCAGGCACAACCCCACGGCGGCGGCCACCGTGCTCAGCGGCAACTGATAGCGCCGCACGACCAGCAGGTAAAACAGCCCCGGCAGCACCACCAGCACATCGAAGAGCACGGCCAGCGGCAGAGCCGGGCGCAGCGCGAAAACGGGCAGCCGCGTCACCGTGTGCTCGATGGCCAGCAGCAGCAACGCCAGCGCACCAAACCACAGCGCGGGCCGGAAACGGTGCAGAGCGGGTGAGGCAGTCATGGCAGTGGGGGTTGAATGACCAGGCACGGCGGCCGGGGGCCGGGCTGCCGCGTATTTTCGCCCCGAAGCTACGGCAGCCGGCCCGCAAGCGGCGTTGCCGGGCAAGCGGAGCGGTAGTGAATGTCCGGCGCATTTCGCGCAGCCGGCGGCGACACAGCAGCGGAAGTTTCGCTTCGTGAAGCAAATGGCGCAGTAGCCGGTTGATTACTGCAAAGTGTTCCATAGGGAAAAGGCCCGCCGCTACGCTACTCGCCGGCTGACCAATACCCCTCCTACCCTAACCACCCATGACTAAACTCAGCGTCAACATCAACAAGCTGGCTACCCTGCGCAATGCGCGTGGCCACAACCGCCCCAACATTCTGCTGGCCGCCCGCGACATCGAGCGCTTCGGGGCCGAGGGCATCACGGTGCACCCGCGCCCCGACGAGCGCCACATCCGCTACCAGGACGTGCGCGACCTCAAGGCCGTCGTCACCACCGAGCTGAACGTGGAGGGCAACCCCACCCCCGATTTCCTGGCCCTATGCCGCGAAGTGCGCCCCGAGCAGGTAACGCTGGTGCCCGACGCGCCCGACGCCATCACCTCCAACGCGGGCTGGGACGTGCTGACCCACCAGCAGTTTCTGCGCGAAGTGGTGGCCGAGCTCAAGGGCCTGGGCTGCCGCGTCAGCATCTTCCTCGACCCCGACCTGGCCCTGCTGGAAGCCGCCGTGAGCACCGGCACCGACCGCATCGAGCTCTACACCGAAGTCTACGCCGTGCAGTACCTGGCCGACCGCGAAGCCGCCGTAGCTCCCTACCGCGCCGTGGCCGCCCGCGCCGGCCAGCTCGGCCTGGGCGTGAATGCCGGCCACGACCTCGACCTCGACAACCTCGCCTGGCTGCACCAGCAGCTGCCTGAGCTGGCCGAAGTCAGCATCGGCCACGCCCTGGTGTGCGACGCCCTCTACCTAGGCCTGGAAAACACGGTGCAGCTGTACCGTCGGCAGCTACGGTAAGCCGGGCAGCGCTGCCCGGCCCTGCTTGAGCACCTAGGAGGCACCGGGCAGCGCTGCCCGGCTTTGCTCGAGCACCCAAGTAGCACCGGGCAGCGCTGCCTGGTCTTACCGGAGAGGCTGGGAAGCACCGGGCAGCAGTGGCAGGCTTGCGCCAGAACCTCATCGGTCCTTTTCTTTATCCCCACCAACTACCTTGCCATGCCCCGCCACTCCCTCGCCGAATTCGAAGCCCTTTCCTACCCGGTTCTGGATGTGCGCGCGCCCATCGAGTTTGCCCAGGGCCACGTGCCCGGGGCGCTCAACCTGCCCTTGTTTACGGATGAGGAGCGGGCGCGCATCGGCACCACCTACAAGCAGGCAAGCCAGGAGCGGGCGGTGCACCTGGGCCTGGAGTTTTTTGGGCCGAAGATGTCGGCGATGGTGAAGCAGGCCCAAAAGCTGGTGCCGGGCAAGGAAGTGCGCCTGCACTGCTGGCGCGGGGGCATGCGCAGCGGCGCGGTGCTGTGGCTGCTGGAGCTGGCCGGCTTCCGGGTGCACCTGCTCGACCACGGCTACAAGGACTACCGCCGGGCGGTGCTGGCCTCGTTTGCCGAGCCCCGGCAGTGGCGGGTGCTGGGCGGCCTCACCGGCAGCGGCAAAACCGACGTGCTGCACGCCCTGGCCGCCATGCCCGGGCAACTGGTGCTCGATTTGGAGGGCCTGGCCAATCACAAAGGCTCCGCTTTCGGGGCCATCGGGCAGCCGGCGCAGCCCACCCAGGAGCAGTTCGAAAACAACCTTGCCGCCGCCCTGGCGCAGCTGCCCGCCGATGCCCCCGTCTGGGTGGAGGACGAAAGCCGACAGATTGGCCGGCTCACCATTCCGCCGGCCCTGTTTGCTCAGTTGATAGCCGCGCCCCGCTTCGTGCTGGAAGTGCCCCGCCCCGCCCGCGTGGCCAAGCTAGCCGCCGAGTACGGGGCCGAAGACCCGGTCCTGCTCACCGAGGCTATCGAGCGCCTGCACAAGCGCCTGGGCGGGCTGGCCACCCAGCAGGCCCAGGCGGCAGTAGTCGCCGGCAACTTCCCCCTGATGGTGGAGCTGGTGCTCGATTACTACGATAAGACGTATTCCTACGGCCTGGCCCCGCGGCCCAACGAGCCGCCCCGCACGGTAGTACCCGTATTGGGCTGCGACGCGGCGGCTAATGCGGCGGTGCTGCGCGCCAGTACCGTGCCCGGATAAATGCTGGCCGATAGTGCTCCCGTTTCCCAAATGCGTTGTACTTTGTCCGCAGAAACTGGTATTGGCGGCTTTGCGGCCGGCGGCCGGCTTCGGTCATCAACTTTTCATCAACAAGTTTTTTCTATTTTTCACTTTTCCCCTCTTCTCATGTTTACATCCTTACAAACCCGGCTGAAACGCGCCGGACGGCTGCTGCCGGTGGCCCTGCTGCCCTTTGCCGCCTACTCGCAGGCCCTGAACTACAGCCCGACAAATGCAGTGAATGTGGCCGGCACCTACACCGACCTGGGCACTACCGGCACCGCCATTGCCACCGCCAACAACGACGATGCTAACTCGGCGGCCCAAAGCATTGGGTTCACCTTTAGCTTCAACGGTGCGACGTTTACGCAGTTTGTATTGAGCACGAATGGCTTTATTAAGCTCGGGGCCACGGCTCCTTCGGCAGCCAATCTGTTTCTCTGTAATGTGGCCGGCTGTACCAATGTCGACCCGGTGACCAGCCCCAACGCGGCCGATGTGAACCTGGTAATGCCCTTCAACTTCGACCTGCAGCAGGGCACTGGCGGCACCGCCGAATACCGCGTGGCCACCACTGGTACGGCTCCGAACCGGGTGTGCACCATTCAGTGGAAAAACGTGAGCGACAAGCCTGACACGGCCCCGACGCCTACGCAGTACGACAACTTCTCGTTCCAGGCCAAGCTTTACGAAACGTCTAACAACGTGGAGTTTGTGTATGGTACGGCCACGGCCTCGACTGGCACCGCCGTCAGCCGCTTCCCCATCGTCGGTATTAAAGGCTCGGGCAGTGCCAACGGCCAGACTGTTCTCGCCAACAAAACGACCGGTGCGGCCGCTTGGTCGACCAGCGTATTCATTACGGGCAATTACACCGGCACCACGCACAATTTCCGCAACGCGGCACCGCCGGATGCGGGCCGTACCTACCGCTTCGTGCCCGGCACGGTGGTAGTTACCACACCGCCCAACGACGACTGCGCTGCGGCTACCACGCTCACGGCTGGTGCCACCTGCACGACGGTGAACTCGACGAATACCAACGCCACCAATTCGCCGGCCACGGTGCCGGCCGCTACCTGCGGCACTGCCGGCCCCGACGTGTGGTTTGCCATCACCGTGCCCGCCAACGGCGCTGTGACCGTGACCACCAGTGCCTCTACGGCCACCGGAGCCAACCAGCTCACCGACACGGTGCTCCAGCTCTACAGCGGCACCTGCGGCAGCCTCGTTGCCATTGGCTGCAGCGATGACATTCCCACCAGTGCTTACTCACAAGTTTCACTAACGGGCCTGACTGCTGGCAGCACGATTTACGCCCGCGTATTTGGCTACAGCAATGCCACCGGCGACTTCGCCGTTTGCGCTACGAGCCCGAGCTGCTTGCCCGTGAGCAACGTGGCCGTTGGTAACTTGACCACGACGGGTGCCACCATCAGCTTCACCGCCCCGTCGGGTGCCACCAGCTACACGGTGACCTACACGCCGGCCGGCGGCACCGCCACCACCGTCACGCCCGCTCCTACGGCCTCGCCCATCACCCTGACGGGTCTCACGGCGGCTACCAGCTACACGGTGACCATTGCCACCAACTGCGGTGCCTCGGCTGCTACGGCTGTCACGACGACCTTCCGCACGCTGGGCACGGCCTACTGCGTTACGGGTCTGGGTGGCTCCTGCGGCGGCACCGATATCACGGCGGTAGCTATTACAAGCACCACCCTCAATGCCACCGGCCTCACCTGCACCTCGGGCGGAACCCCGGCCCAGGCCTACACCAGCTACCCCGCTACCGGTGTCAACACTGCTTTGCTGAATGTGGGCACCACGTACACCATCTCCGTTACGACGCCCGTAGGCAGCAGCATCACGGCTTGGGTTGATTACAACCGCAACCTCAACTACGAGCCCAACGAATTTGTCCTGCTGACGGCCAACTCCACCACAACTACGGTAACAGGTTCGCTCATCGTGCCGGCCAACGCCGTGCTGGGCCAGACCGGCCTGCGCGTCCGCACCCGCCTGAGTGGCAACCCCAACGGCGCCGGCGATGCCTGCACTAGCTTCGGCTCGGGCGAAGCCAAGGACTTCACCGTTACCCTACGCAACGGCACGGGTACGCGCAACGATGCCCTGGCTGCCACGGTCGGCCTGTTCCCCAACCCGGCCCACCAGAACTTCCAGCTGACGGTTCCGGCCGGCAGCCTGCACGCTGCTACTGCTACCCTGCGCAACACGCTGGGCCAGGTAGTGCAGTCGCGCCAGCTGAGCCTGCCCGTGAGCGGCGGCACCGCCGAGTTCAACGTGAGCAGCCTCGCTGCCGGCGTCTACACCCTCACCCTGAAGTCGGGCAACGACTTCATTGTGAAGCGCGTGGTAGTGGAGTAAATCTCCCGACCACCTAAAACGAAAAGGGCTGACCGCATGGTCAGCCCTTTTTTTGTGGCTTTGGCTAGGCCATTGTACCCGTTAGGTTGGGTTGATGAAAGGGGGTAAAGAAGCACGACATTCTTCTTGACCGCTCTCCTAGCTGATGGGCACCTTGCGCAGAATAGCCTCGATGAGGTCCTGGGTGCGGATGCCGTCGGCCTGAGCCTCGTAGGTGAGCAGAATGCGGTGGTTGAGCACATCGGCGGCCACGTCCTTGATGTCTTCGGGCAGCACGTAGTCGCGGCCGTCGAGGTAGGCCACCGCCTTGGCGGCGCGGTGCAGGGCAATGCTGGCCCGCGGGCTGGCCCCAAACTGCACGGCTTGGGCAAACTCGGGCAGGTCGTAGTCGGCCGGTCGACGAGTAGCAAACACCAGCTCGATGAGGTATTTCTCAAGCGTTTCGGAAATCTGCACCTGATTGATTTGCTGCCGGATACCGAAGATGTCGCTTTTGGTGAGAATGGGCTGCACATCCTCCACGAAGCTGAGGTTAGCCATGCGGCGCATCACCTCCAGCTCGTCTGCTTTCTTGAGGTAATCGACGTGAACCTTCAGCATGAAGCGGTCGACCTGGGCTTCCGGCAGCGGATAAGTGCCTTCCTGCTCCACCGGGTTCTGCGTAGCCAGCAC
>JANXMN010000142.1 GCA_025354605.1 Hymenobacter sp.
TGCCCCAGGAGCACCGCCGGCAGCAGAATAGCCACCGTGATGCGTACCCCGTCGGAAAAATTCTGACCCGAAAAGAAATAGCGCAGCTGGCGCGAAGACTGATTCATGCGGCGAAGATGGAGATGCCCGGCTTAACGCACGAACGGGGGGCTGAGGTTGGGCCGGGTGCCGCCCGCTGGCTACAGCGTCACCGGGCCGGCGGGCCGCTCCTCGTCGACGGCCACCGAGTCGGCATCCTCATACACGGTGCCTTCCAGGTCGTCCACGCACTGCTCCAGCTGGGCCACCTCGTCTTCCTTGTCGGCCAGCTGCTGCTTCACGTCGGCCAGCTCGCGGGCTTGCTGCTGCTGGGCCGCTTCGAGCTGCGCCAGGCGGGTCGAGTCGGAGTAGCAGGCGGGCGCGGTGGCGAGCAGGCTGGCAGCGAGCAGGGCCAGCAGGTGGCGGCGGGGCTTCACCCAAACGGATGGCGTAGCATTCATCGGGACAAAAATAGGGCCGGCACAACGGCCAACGGGAGTTCGCGGGCCGAAGCTACCCTAATACAGCACGTCCTGCACCGGCTCGATTTTGGGCGGCAGCGCGGTTTCGCCCAGCAACTCGCGCAGGTCGATTTCGATGCTGCGGCAGATGGTCGTCATGGGCACGTCGTAGATATCGTTTTCGAAGGGATTTTCGCTGGTGTGGCCCACCACCTCCATCACGTTGAACACCCAGCTGACCAGGGTTGCAAACGGCACCATCAGCCAGACGTGGTACTGGCCCAGCGCCTGCCGGCTATCGAATTCCTCGACCAGGCCCAGCGGCAGCAGGGCCGCGAAAATCCAGACGAAGAGAAAGCTAAAAAAGGCGTATTGGCGCGGAAAAGGCGTATTCTTGATGCGCTCGCAGCCGCCCTGGGCGTTCAGCAAATCCTGCAGCGTCTGCACCAGCGCCACCTGCCTGAACTCAGTGAGTTGGCCCGTGGCCGCCAGCGCGCGCAGCTCCTCGCCCTGGCGGCGCAGCAGGTGGGTGGGCGGGTTGCTGAACGTTTTGAGCTCGGCTGCTTCGGCGGCGGGCAGGAAGGGCGATACTTCGGTATCCCAGAGCGCGGCCGACTGACGGCGCAGGTGCAGGCGCAGGGCGTTTACCCAGGCCAGTTGCCGGTAGAGTAGGCGGCGGTGCAGGGCCGAGGGGATTTTGGCGGTGGCCAGGGCCGGGCTGTCGGGGCTGGCCGGCACGAAGTCGAACACCCGAATGGCCCAGATGCGGCTGGTGTTTACGATGCTGCCCCAGAGCTGCCGGCCCTCCCAAAACCGGTCGTAGGAGCCGTTGCTTTTGAAGCCGATGTAGAAGGCCACCGCCGTACCAAGCAGCGCCACCGGCTGCCACGGAATGTCGAGCAGGTGCACGTTGAGCGGCCCGTAGAGCAGGCAAATCAGCGTGTTGTAAATGAGGAAGACCAGAAGGCTGCGGCGCGTGAGCCGCCAGACAACACCCCAGCGCAGATTTTTGCGAACGTACATAAGTGGCTTACTAACCCCCGGCAAGCGCCCAGGGTTGTGCATTGAGGGTTAATTCGGGGTTAAAAACCGGCTGTCAGGCTGAACGCAGGGCAGCATTTACCACAGGAGAACGACCCGTTTCAGCCTGACAAGGCACTTCCCTGCATTCTGTTTGACAGCCGGTTTAATCCACCAAACGCCCGCCCCGCGCCACTACTTCCGCAGTGCGGCGATGCACTTCAGCTCGATGGCAATGGGCGTGGGCAGGCAGTTGATTTCGAGCGTGGTGCGGCAGGGCTGGGCCGTGGCGAAATACTCGGCGTAGAGGCGGTTATACACCGGAAAGTCGTCCTTCATGTTGGTAAGGAAGACGGTCACATCCACGAGGTCGTCCCACCCGGCCCCGGCTTCTTCGAGGATGTAGCGCACGTTCTCAAACACGGCCCGGCACTGGCTTTCAAAGTCGTAGCGCACCACGCCGCCGTCGGCATCGAGCTCGACGCCGGGGATGGCGGGCTGCCCGCGCTGGCGCGGGCCCACGCCCGACAGAAACAAGAGGTCGCCCACGCGGCGGGTGTACGGATAGGCCCCGACTGGTTCGGGGGCTCGGCTTTCGGTGCTCATATTGGGGGGTGTCGAGGGGGAGTATCGCGCAGGGTTTCGCGGCCCAAAGAACGGCATCCGGCGTAATCCGGCCATTCGCCGAGGGCCGGGCGGCTTTGGCAGAAGTGTCGGGCACTTATCAGCGCTTGTTGGCGTACTTACTGGCCACAGCCGTGCGCCGTGGCAATGGTCATTCATTTTCATTTCAGCCTTTTTCTACTCATGAAACCTACTCCCCTCCTGCTGCTGAGCGGCCTCAGCTTCTTCGGTTTCAGTTTCGGGGCGCAGGCCCAGCCACGGAAGATGCCCCCCCAGCCGGCGGCTACCCAAGTGTATGATTCGGTGGGGCAGCCCGCCGTGCCGCTGGGCGGCACCGGCAAGTACGCCCAATTTCTGGCCGACCACCAGCAATACCCGCCCGCCGCCATGCAACGCGGCGCGCAGGGCACGGTGAAGGTGAGCTTCATCATTGAAAAAACCGGCACCGTGAACGAGGTGAAAGTGGAAACCCCGGTGGCCCCCGAGCTGGATGCCGAAGCCGTGCGCCTCATCAAGAGCGGCCCGCACTGGACGCCGGCCAAAAACCACGGCCTGGTGGTGCGCCAGCGCGTAACGGTGCCCATCTCGTTCGTGATGTCGCCGGGCGCGATGGTGGTGACGCGCCCCGGCAAGGAGCAGCCCATTACGACCCCGGCCGCCGACATTGCCACCTCGGCCATCCGCACCCAACCGGCCGTGGTGGCCCCCGACCGCCCCACCCAGCCCGTAGGCGGCAACCAGGCTTTTTTCGATTGGATTGAAAAAAACCAGCAGTACCCTGCCCTGGCCCGCCAGCGCAAGGTCGAGGGCAAGGTGATGGTGGCCTTCGTGGTGCAAGCCGATGGCAGCCTGACCGATGCCCGCGTAACCAAGCACCTGGGTTCGGGGCTGGATGAGGAGGCCCTGCGGCTCCTTAAAGTGGCGCCGAAGTGGGTGCCGGCTATGTTCGGCGGCAAGCCGATAAAGCAAACGATGGTGTTGCCGGTTCTATTCCAGCTGTAGCCCGGCGCGACGGGTGCAATGTTTTGGCTGGTTGAACGTCATTCGGGCAAACGTCGCTGGTAGCGCGCTGCATGACGTTTCTTTCCCCCTGCCTTCTCCTCACCTTATGCTGTCCTGCACCTTGCCCAACGCCACCTCCTCCCCTCCTACACCGGCCGCCCCGGCCCTGCACTGGCCCCACCAGGCCCGCTACCGGGTGGCCGCCCAGGCCCTGGCCCAGGAGCTGTTCGACGCCCTCGACGACGAGCTGAAGCCGCACGTGGTACTGCTGGCCCTGCCCACCGACGAAACCGAGCCCGCCCGCTGCCTGGAGCCCGCTGACTGCGACCTGCCCGCCGAAGCGTTTTCCGAGGCCGTGTTCCGGGGCCGCGCCCTGCAGCACACCACTGAGTGGCCCTACCCCGAGCGCGACGACGTGACCCCGGCCATGATTCGGCGCAAGCATGAGGGCATTGGCATCCGCGCGGCCGTGCAGGAGATTTTTGATGGCCTCGACGAGCAGGCCAACTACCAGCATTTCGCCGGCTGGCCGGTGCTGATTAAGGGCTACTTCGTGCTCACGGTGCTGCGGTTGCAGCGCAAGCCGCTACGGGCCTACCCGTCGCTGCGGCCATACCGCTTTTACACCGATGGGCGGCCACTGGCCTCCTCGCTGCTGGTGGCGGCCATGTACCGCTTCAACGAGGAAGGCGTGAAGGCGCTGAGCGAGCCGGAGCCGGGGGCCAGCATTTTCGTGCGGCCCCGCGAGAGCGAGGAGCTGCTGCGCGCGGCCGGCAAAACCTTTCTCGACACGCCCGCCCAAGCCCTGGGGCTCGACCCGGCCACGACCAAGCTGTTTGCCACCTGCAACACCATCAGCAGCCTGCGCTACGAAGGTGCCGAGGGCGTGGGCAAGCTGCTGCTGGCCCGGCGCGGCCACCCCAACCTCCAGGAAATCTTCGCCCTCACCTGCCCCACCGAGCTCACCGACTACCGCGCCGTGCGCAAGCTGCTCGAAATGACCACCCCCGACGTGCACCTGCTGGCCGACGGCACCAGCGTGTACGCCCTGGGCCGGCAGGTGGGCCACTACGACGCCGAGCGCGAAGACCTGTTCGCCATCAGCTTCGTGACGCACTACGCCTGGGAATTGCAGCACGCGAGCCACGTGCTGATGCGCTCGCACTACGGCCTGCCCGGCCTGCCGCGCACCCGCGTGAGCCGCACCACCTTCCGCCGCGCCCTCAAGCGCACCTTCGCTCTAACCGAAGCCGCCAAGGTGGAGCGCCTCTGGGACGTGGTGCTCGAAGCCAGCCGCCAGAAGCACGGCACGCTCCTGGTCATCACCACCGAGGCCCTGGCCGAAGCCGACCGCCTGAAGCTGCAGTGCACGCTCATCGAGCCCGTGCCGCTCACGCCGCTCATCACCCGCCTCGTCACCAGCATCGACGGGGCCGTGCTGCTCGACCCCGAGGGCTACTGCTACTCCATCGGGGTGATTCTGGACGGTCGCGCCTCGGGCCGGGGCGACGGCGCGCGCGGGGCCCGCTACAACTCGGCCTTGCGCTACATCGAAAGCTCCGACTATCCCTGCCTGGCCGTGGTGGTGAGCGAGGACGGGCTGGTGGACGTGATTACGTCGGTGCGGGAGTAGAAAGCCTCCATCGGCAGCGCAGCGCCGACGTTTGCCGCTGGGCCCGGCAGCAGATTCATCAAAAAATCAGGCTTATATTCGGGCACTTGTTCCCATTGCCCCGTTGTTTCCTCCCGATGACTGCCGACGAACGCCTCGACCAACTCGAACCCCTACTCTCCGAAGCCCTCACGGTTCTCGACCGCCACACCTATCAGCTCAAGCAGCTTAATAGCGCGGTGGGGCAGCTCAGCGCCGCCGTCGCCCAGCAGGGCGACAACATCAGCTTCCTGCTGCGGGAGCAGGTGGAGATGAAAACCGACATCGCCGGGATGAAAAGCGACATCGCCGGGACGAAAAGCGACATCGCCGGAATGAAAACCGACATGGCCGGAATGAAAACCGACATGGCCGGGATGAATGGGAAGTTGGACTTACTGGTCCAACTGATTCAGGGTTCGGGCAAGTAGTCTTGGCCTGTTGCTCGGTTCTCAATCCCGCTTACAGTGGGGCTTGTTCGGGACTGCCACCGCGCGTATTATGCGCCCGAACTGCTTCCTGGTGGGCTACACCCGCTTTCCGTCTTACCAGCGATTCAACGGCTTCGAAGCCTGGTTGCACCAGAAGCTGACGTGGCATCAGTTGCGGCCCGTGGCGCGGGACTTGACGCGGGTGGATGACTTTGCCGCGCCGGAAGCCCGTTATTCATGCGCAGGCGGTAGCGAAACCTGGGAGCTTGCGGCACCCGACAATGCGTGGCGTGGCTACTTCCTGCCCCTGGCGCAGGCGGCGGCCTACCGTCGGCGGCTGCGCCGCAGCGACTTGCTGAAGGGCGTGCTGGGGCTGGCTGGCGCTGGTAGCTGCCATCTGGCATTTTGGTCGGTAAGGTGATTGGCAACTCCGCCACTTTCGTCCGTCATTTGGGCCTGCCACCAACTATCACCCCCTTTGCTCTCCGCTCGATGCCTCACCCCTACACCTCTCTGAAAACCAGCGCCCTGCTTTTGCTGCTGCTGGCCCTCTCCCTCCCCGGCTTCGGCCAAGCGAAAAGCAAGACCAGAGCGACGAAAGGCACAACGGCTGCCGTCGACTCGGTGCTATATAATGGGTTAAAGTGGCGCTCGATTGGGCCGTACCGGGGCGGGCGCTCGTGCACCGTGACGGGCGTGGCCGGCCAGCCCAACCTGTACTACATGGGCGCGGCGGGCGGCGGCGTGTGGCGCACGAAGGACGGCGGCGGCACCTGGGAGAATATTTCGGACAAGTACTTCGGCGGGTCCATCGGGGCGGTGGCGGTGAGCGAGGCCGACCCCAACGTGATTTACGCCGGGCAGGGCGAGGAAACCGTGCGCGGCAACGTATCGTCGGGCTTCGGGGTCTGGAAATCGACCGACGCGGGCAAGACCTGGGCCAACGTGGGGCTGGCCGACTCGCGCCACATCGGCCGCATCCGCATTCATCCCAAAAACCCCGACGTGGTGTTCGTGGCCGCCATGGGCGACCTGTACCAACCCAGCGACATGCGCGGGGTGTACCGCAGCAAGGACGGCGGCAAAACCTGGCAGCGCGTGCTGTTCGCCAGCCGCGACGCGGGCGCCGTCGACCTGACATTCGACCCCGGCAACCCGCGCATTCTGTACGCCACCACCTGGAACGTGCGCCGCACGCCCTACAGCTTCTCGTCGGGCGGGCTGGGCTCGGGGCTGTGGAAAAGCGTGGACGGCGGCGACACATGGCAGGACCTCTCGCACAACGAGGGGCTGCCGAAGGGCACGCTCGGCATTGGCGGCGTCACGGTATCGCCGGTGAACCCAAACCGGGTGTGGGTGCTGCTGGAAGCGGCCGAGGGCGGCCTGTTTCGCTCCGACGACGCGGGCCAGACCTGGAAGAAAACCAACGACGACCGCAGCCTGCGCCAGCGCGCCTGGTACTACACCCGCCTGTATGCCGACACCCGCGACGAGGACGTGCTTTACGTCATGAACGTGTCGTACCACAAGAGCAAGGACGGCGGCCGCACCTTCGAGAGCCGCAACGCCCCGCACGGCGACCACCACGACCTGTGGATTGCGCCGGAAAACCCCAACCGGATGATTATTGCCGACGATGGCGGGGCCCAAATCAGCACCGATGGCGGGCTGAACTGGACCACCAACGACAACCAGCCCACCGGCCAGTTCTACCGCGTGGTGACGGATACGCACTTCCCCTACCGCATCTATGGGGCGCAGCAGGACAACTCCACGGTGCGGATTCTGCACCGCAGCAGCGGCAGCACCATCGGTGCGCGCGACTGGGAGCCCACGGCCGGCGGCGAAAGCGCCCACCTGGCCGTCGACCCACTGAACCCCGAGGTGGTATACGGCGGCAGCTACGACGGCTACCTCACCCGCGTGGACCACGCCAACGACCAAAGCCGCCTCGTGAACGTGTGGCCCGACAACCCCATGGGCCACGGGGCCGAGGACATGAAGTACCGCTTCCAGTGGAATTTCCCGCTGGTGTTCTCGACCCACGACCCCAAGAAGCTGTTTGCCGGCTCGAACCACCTGCACGTGAGCACCAACGAGGGGCAGTCGTGGACGGCCATCAGCCCCGACCTGACGCGCAACGACCCCAAAACCCTGGGCTCATCGGGCGGGCCGCTCACGCAGGACAACACCGGCGTGGAATACTACGGCACCGTGTTCGCCATTGCCGAGTCGCCGGTAGAGGCCGGCGTTATCTGGACCGGCTCGGACGACGGGCTGGTGCAGCTGACCCGCGACGAGGGCAAAACCTGGACGAAGGTGACGCCCCCCACCCTGCCCGAGTGGAGCCTCATCAATAGCATCGAAGCTCACCCGACGCAAAAAGGCACGGCCTACCTCGCGGCCACCCGCTACAAAACCGGCGACTTTCGCCCCTACCTCTACAAAACCACCGACTACGGCCGCAGTTGGACCTCGATTTCGGCCGGCATCGCGCCCACCCACTTCACCCGCGTGGTGCGGGCTGACGCCAAGCGCGCCGGCTTGCTCTACTGTGGCACCGAATACGGCCTCTACGTGTCGTTCGACGATGGCGCGCGCTGGCAGCCCTTCCAACTGAACCTGCCGCCCGTGCCCGTGACGGACCTGACGCGCAAGGACGACCAGCTGATTGCCGCCACCCAGGGCCGGGGCTTCTGGCTGATTGACGACATCACGCCCCTGCACCAGCTCGCGCCGGCCGTGGCGGCCAGCCGGGCCTACCTGTTCAAGCCCGCGCCCAGCTACCGGCTGGAAGGCGCGGGCACGCCCACCATCCCCAAAACCGCTGGCCAGAACCACCCCGGCGGCGTGCTGCTGCACTACTACCTGGCCCAGAAGCTCGATACGGCTAGCACCCTGAAACTGGAAATCATGGACCCGGCCGGCAAGTCGATTCGCACGTTCAGCAACCGGCCCAAGGCCGACCCGGACCCGAAAACCGGCAAGCCCAAAACCGGCGCGGCCGCTACCAAAGACTTGCTCCTGACCAAAAAAGGCCTCAACCGCTTCGGGTGGGACATGCGCTACGAGGAGGCCAGTAAGTTTGAGGGCATGATATTGTGGGGCGATGGCACCGAGGGGCCGCGCGCCGTGCCCGGCCCCTACCGCGCCCGCCTCACCCTGGACCAGCAGCCGCCCCAGGAAACCGACTTCGTGATTCTGCCCGACCCGCGCGCCAAAGCCTCCCCGGCCGATTTGCAGGCCCAGTTCGCGTTTTTGCAGCAGGTGCGCGACAAGCTGACCGAAACCAACAACGCCGTGCGCGACATCCGCACCCTGCGCGGGCAGCTCAAGGCCCTCACTACCCCCTTGAAAACCGAGGCGGCCTACCACGACATCGTGCAGGCCGCCGAGGCCATCGACAAGAAGATGACGGCCGTGGAGGAAGCCCTCTACCAGACCAAGAACCGCAGCGACCAGGACCCGCTCAACTTCCCCATTCGCCTCAATAACAAGCTCGCCAACCTCAGCGACCAAGCGGGCTCCGGCGACTTCCCCCCCACCGAGCAGGCTCGCGCCGTGCAGCAGGAAATCACGAAGCAGATTGACGAGCAGCTCGGCCAGTTTCGCCAGCTCCAGCAGCAGGACGTGCCGGCCCTCAACAAGCTCGTGCGCGACAAGGCCGTGGATGCCATTGCCGTGCCCAAGCCCACGCCGCCGCCCGTGGTGCCGGGCGCGATGTAGCGTAGCCGCTGCGAGGCCGCGCGTCTGAACGACCAGCCCGGATGCCGGCCAGGGAAGCAACTCCCGACCCAATGAACGGGGCCAGCCGCCCGGACCATACGTCCGGCCGACTGGCCCCGTTGGGTATAGCACGCCGCACCAAGCGGCGCGGAAGCGCTTACATCTTACCCTTCATCTTGCCCTTCATTTTACCGTCGTGCATCTTGCCATCGGTGCCGATTTCCTCGCCCTCCTTCATCATCATTTTCTTGCCGTCCTTCATCATGCAGGTGCCGTCGGCCATCACCTGAGTGCCGTTGGCCAGGGTCATGGTTTCGGTCATGGGCATCATCTTGCCGTCCTTCATCATCATCATTTTGCCGTCCTTCATCATCATGTGGTCATGCTGCATCTTGCCGTGGCTCATTTTGCCGTCGTGCATCTTGTCCATTTTGGCGGGCGCGGTCTGGGCCTGGGCAGCGCTGGCGCACCAGAGGATGGCCAGGGCCGGGAGGAGTTTTGCGAGATTTTTCATAGGGTGTGATGGGAAAATGGTTGGGGTGAGAGTGTCTTGGATGACGCGGCTAATGTACTGCAATTAAACCCCGCCGCAACTGCTGCGGCCGGGGCTATTTTCGTCGTCGAACGAGAATGGGCCCACCGCCGGCCTTAGCCCAACGCCGGGTTCCTGATTCTTTCAGCGGATGCAGCACCCAAGCGGCGTTATTTTCCGTACTTGCCAGCACTAGCAGCCCGCCTTTGCTGGCCGGCTGTTCCGCCAACTCCTGATTTGCCGCCGCTGTGCTTCGCTCCTACGCCGTTTTGCTGCTGCTGCTCAACTACCTGCTGGTAGTGGGAGCCGGCCTGGTGGAGCGGCCCGCCAAAGCAATTGAGCGGCCCTTTGCCTACGTGCACAGCCCCGACTGCCAGTTGCAGCACACGCTCCGCCTGGCCTGTTTCGACGACTGCAACGGCGTGCAGTACACCGTGAATAAGACCGGGGAGCGTCCGCCGCTCAGCCAATTGCTTACCAGCCTGAAAGGGCTGGACCTGCACTGCCTGCCGGAAGCGCGGGTGGTGTTTACCGCGCCAGTGTTTAGGCGCGACCAGGCCCGGATGGTGGCCTGGAACAAGGCCGTGCCGGTAGGGTTCCGGGGCCGGCTGGAGTTGCCACCCCGTCGGGGATAAGTCGTGCGCGGGCCTCGCGGGGCCTGCTTTTGGTGCCGGGCGCAGGGCGTCCGGGCCGCTCCGTCTTATTTATTCCTGACGCGCCCCGCCGAGCCCTGAGGCCCGGTGCGTGCGTCGCTACTCCCGACTCTGATGAACCTTCAGGCATTTACTATCCAACCCGCGGCGGCTGTCGCGGGCATTACTTCCCGCGTGCAGCTGCCGGTAGCCGGCCGCGCTGCCCTCACGTATTCCGAGCTGGGCCGTGCCAGAACCCTGCCGACGGTGGGCGGCCTGGGCGGGCGCGAGCAGCCGCGCGGCAGCCTGGCCCGGCAGCGCACGCAGCACCACGTGCAGTGCCGCGCCAACTGCATGGCCAAGGCCAACTTCTAATTCCAGGAGGAACCCGGCTCCGGCCCGGCCGGGGTGGCTCTGGCGCGCAAGCGTGCGCGGGCCGCCCCGGCGCGGGCGGTGAGCGGGTATCCGTTACCGCTCATTTTCTTATTCGGGGGCTTCGCGCTGCAACGCGGGGCTTCCACTTTTTTCCTTTGCATGAAACTACTTTTTACGATTGGGTCGCTCAGGCAGTTGGTGCCCGTGGGCCTGTTGGTGTTGCTAGCGGCCGGTGCGGCGCGAGGCCAAACCAGCGACGCGCGGCCCCGGGCCGACACCCTGCGGACGCAGCGGCTGGGCGACGTGGAGGTAACCGGCGGGGCGGTGCCCGTCAGCAAAACCGAGCTTTCGACCGAGGCCACAGCCAGCCCGGCCTCGGTAACACTGGTGGGGCGCGACTACGTGGCCCGGCAGGCGGTGAACTCCTACGGCGACCTGCTGCGGCCCCTGGCCGGGGTGACGGTGGCCAACTTTCAGCTCGGGGGCGTGGGCTACGGCATCTCGATGCGCGGCTACGTGGTAACCGAGCACGCCCGCGACATCCTGTTTCTGATTGATGGGGTGCCGCAAAACCAGGGCTCCAACATCCAGACCAACGGCTACGTGGATTTGAACCCGCTGATTCCGGAAACGCTGCGGCGCATCGAGGTGACGAAGGGACCGTTCAGCCCGTTTACCGGCGACCATGCCCTGGGCGGCACCATCCGCTTCGATACCGAGGACCGGCTGGCCAGCAGCGTGTCGCTCACGGGAGGCACCTACGGCTTCGTGCGGGCGGTGGCCATTGCAGCCCTGGGCAGCCCGGACCGAACCAAAGGCGGCGGCTACGTGGCCCTGGAAGAAAACCGCGCCGATGGCTACCGCGACAATGGCCACGACCAGCGCCTGAACGGGCTGGCCAAGTACTCCTTCCCGATGGCCGGGGGCATGGGCGCGGTGCGGGTGCAGGCTTTCAGCAGCCAGTTTGGCTCGGCCAACTACCTGATTCAGGGCGACGTGGAAAGCGGCCGCACGGCCCGTCGCGCCGCCCTGGACCCTACCGACGGGGGCAGCACCTTGCAGCAAAACGCGGTATTTACGTATCGGGGCAATGACGCCGCGCACTACTGGACGGCCACGGCTTACGTGCAGCACCACGACTTCACCCGCTACCGGGTGGGCCAGAACGGGGCCACCCGGGCCCTAACGGCGCAGCGCAAAGAGCGCGGCGACCAGGTGTGGGCGGGCTTCGACCTGCGGCGCACGGTGACAAGCACGCTGGCCGGCATGCCGGTGGAGTACGCCGCCGGGCTAAGCTTCCGGGGCGACGACATCGACAACACGCGCTTCGTGACGGCGGGGCGGGCGGAAATCAAGCAGGTGCAGGCCCGGCGGGTGCGTACCTACACCCCGGCCGTGTACGGCCTGTTCCAGCTCAAGCCCACCGAGCGGCTGAAGCTGACGCTCGGGGCCCGCTACGACCAGCTATACTACAGCATCACCTCCGAGGCGCTGGATACGGACTACCCGAGCAAGGACCTGACGCCGCACCCCGGCGTGTTCAGCCCCAAGGTGGGGCTGGCCTACTCGGTGTCGTCGGCCGTGAGCGTGTTTGCCAACGCGGCCCGTGGCTTTAAGGCCCCGAGCGGCTACGAGGAGAACATCGACAACCCGGAGTTGGGCGTGTCGCGGCTGAACACCTACGAGGTGGGCATTGCCGGCGACGACGCCTCGGGCCAGCTGCACGGGCTGGTGGCGGCTTACCGCACCGACCAGACCGGCGAAATTGCGAACGACCCGGTGAGCGGCGCGCTGGTGAACTACGGCAAAACCCTGCGCCAGGGCATCGAGGGCGAAGGCCGCTACCGCGTGGGCGCGAACCCCGGCAGCCTGAGCGTGTTCGCCAACTACTCGGTGCTGCAGGCGGAGCTGCGCAACGGCGATGCCGGCACGCACTACGTGCTGAACGCCCCAAAATACACCGGCGCGCTGGGGCTGGACTTTACGGCCGGGGCGGCGAGCAGCGCGGCCAACCAGCTGACGCTGTCGGTGTACGACCAGCTGGTGGGGCCCAAGCACCTGAACGACGACGGCTCGCTGGAGAGCCGGGCGTTCCAGCGGATGTCGGGCAAGCTGATTTTCACGCGGCCGGCGGCGTACCCGGGCTTCCGGGTGTTTCTGGAAACGACGTTTTACCCCGATGGCAGCCACGGGCTGGACGAAATGAGCTTCTTGTCGGGCGGCGTGATGCGCACCGCACCGCAGGCGAAAGCCACGTTTTCGGCCGGCGTGAAGCTGCCGTTTTAACAAGCTTTGTGCATAGTTTGAACAATGTAGGGGCGGGGGCAAGCCCCGCCCCTACACCTACTGATTCCTTAATCCCAATTCCGATGAAAAAACCGCTGACCCTTTTGGCCGCTTCTGCCGCTGCCTTCCTCGCCCTCACCACCCTGGCCCACGATGCGTGGGTGGACCCGCTGGGCGGGCCGGTATATAAAATCCTCTACGGCCACAAGATTCCCGAGCCGTACCCGGCGGTGAAAGTGACCTCGCTGCAAGTGCTGGACGCAATGCAGAAGCCGATAAAATTTACCCGCTCGGAGAGCAAAGACGGGCTGCGCATTACCCCGGCCAGCCGGCCGGCGCTGTTCGTGACGGCGTTCGACAACGGCTATTGGGTGAAGGTGGGCGACGAAAAGGAGTCGCGCAACGTGCGCAAGTCGGCCCTGCCGGCCGGCACCGTGGGCGGGCTGGCGTCGCACCCGCTGAAGTGGTCGAAAACAATGCTCAGCTGGGCCCCGTGGATGGCGAAGCCGATGGGCCAGCGCATCGAGCTGGTGCCGGTGGGCCTCACGGCGCTGCCCAGGCCCGGCAGCACCTTGAAGCTGCACCTGCTGCTGGACGGCCAGCCGCTGGCCAACCAAATGGTGGAGAATAACAGCAACGAAACCGGACCGAAAACCGACGCCAACGGCAACGTGACGGTAACCGTACTCCCGGGCATCAACCGCTACGCCACCGACCACGACATTATGCAGGCCAATGAGCCCGACGCGCAACGGCTGAGCCTGACGGCGGCCCTGGTGTTCGTGGCGAAATAAGCTGCGCCGGGGGCGAAGCGAAGCAAACCGCCTCGTTCCTTTCAAGCGTATTCCTTCGGCCTCCGCTTCTGTCTGCTTTCACCCTTCCCTACTTTTCATCCTCTATTGCTTGTTGATGACTTCTTTATTCTCTTTTTCCGGGTGCTGCCAGCAGGTTTCCCGCGGCGGCAGTAGCCTGCTGGTGCTGCTGGTCCTTTTTGCTCAGCTCGCCCGGGCGCAGGGCACTGCCACGCTGCGCGGCACGGTGGCCGATTCGCTGTCCGGGCAGCCGGTGGCCGGCGTGAGCGTGGGGCTGGAAGGGCAGCCCGGCGGCACGGCCACCGACGCGCTGGGCAACTTCCGGCTCGGCGGGGTGCCGGCGGGCTCCTACACGCTGCGGATTGGCGCGCTGGGCTACCGGGCGCAGGCCGTGCCCGTGACGCTGGCGGCCGGCGAAAACCACCGCCTGGCCCTGGCCCTGGGCACGACGGCCCTCAACCTGGCCGAAGTAACCGTGCGCCAGCCCCGCGACCCCAACCAGAGCCTGGCCGCCATCTCGCACATCGACCAGATACTGCGTCCCCTGAACTCGGCCCAGGACCTGCTGCGCCTCGTGCCGGGCCTGTTCATCGCCCAGCACGCGGGCGGCGGCAAGGCCGAGCAGATTTTCCTGCGCGGCTTCGACTGCGACCACGGCACCGACTTTGCCGTGAGCATCGACGGGCTGCCGGTGAACATGGTGAGCCACGCCCACGGCCAGGGCTACGCCGACTTTCACTTCGTGATACCCGAAACGGTGGAGCAGCTGAAGGTGTACAAAGGACCCTATACGGCGCGTTTTGGCGACTTTGCCACCTCCGGCGCGGGCGAGTTTATCACCAAAACCCGGCTCGACCACAGCCAGGTGAAGGTGGAGGTGGGCCAGTTTGACACCCGCCGGGCGCTGCTGATGCTGGACGTACTTGGGGGCCGCCACCTGCTCAGCAAGAAGGCCGAAAGTGCCTACGTGGCCGCCGAATACTACTTCACCAACTCCTATTTCGACGCCCGGCAGCACTTCAAGCGCTTCAACGGCCTGGCCAAATACACCGGCCAGCTTTCCGACAACACCTCACTCACGCTGCTGGGCTCGCACTTCACCTCGAACTGGGATGCCAGCGGCCAGATTCCGGAACGCGGCGTGCGCGATGGCATCATCTCGCGCTATGGCAGCATCGACCCCAGCGAAGGGGGCCGCACCAGCCGCACCAACGCCTCGGCCATCCTCACCACGGCGCTGGCCCACGAGGCGGTGCTGCGCCAGCAGGTCTATTATTCGCGCTACGACTTCAGCCTGTTCTCCAATTTCACCTTTTTCCTGCAGGACTCGGTGCGGGGCGACGAAATCAACCAGCGCGAAACCGGCCGCAACATCTACGGCTACACCGCCACCTACGACCGCGAAAGCCAGCTGGGCACCCGCACCCTGCACAGCACCCTGGGCGTGGGCACCCGCATCGACGATGCCGGCCTGGACCTGCGCCACGCCCAGCGCCGCAGCATCACTGATACCATCACTTCGGGCCGCTTATTCGAGCAGAACAGTAACGCCTACCTCGACGAAACCCTGCCCCTCACTGACCGCCTCACGGTGAATGCCGCCGTGCGCCTCGACGTGTTCACCTTCAATTTCCGGGGCGTGCTGGCCAATGAGGACACCAAAGAGCTAGAGCCGCTGCGGGGCCGACTTACCCGCGCCATCGTGTCGCCCAAGCTGAACCTGTACTACCAGCTCTCGCCCACCGTGCAGCTGTTCGCGCGCTCGGGCTTCGGCTTCCACTCGAACGATGCGCGGGGCGTGATTCGCGGGACCAACGCCAATGTGCTGCCCCGCGCCTTGGGCTACGAGGTGGGCAGCACCTGCAAGCCCGTGCCCCAACTGGTGGTGAATGCGGCTCTCTGGAGCCTGCACTTGCAAAACGAGCTGGTGTACATCGGCGACGATGGCAACGTGGAAAACACCGGCCCCACCCAACGCTACGGCCTCGACCTGGCCGCCCGCTACCAGCTCAGCCGCCGCCTGTTTCTCGACACCGACCTCAACTACAACCACGGCCGCCAGACCGACGCGCCCGCCAATGCCAACTTCATTCCGCTCGCTCCTACGTTCACCACCATCGGCGGCCTCACCTACAAAGCGCCGAAGGGCCTGAGCGGCAGCCTGCGCTACCGCCACATCGACTCGCGCCCGGCCAACGACGACGGCAGCATCACGGCCCGCGGCTACTTCCTCTTCGATGCCGTGGTGAGCTACACCAAGGCCCGCTTCCAAATCGGGGCCACCGCCGAAAACCTGCTCAACGTGCAGTGGAACCAGGCCCAGTTTGCCACCCAAACCCGCCTGCTCACCCCGCAGCGTGAAAGCCGCGAGGGCGTAGACGAGCTGCATTTCACGCCCGGCACGCCGTTTTATGCCAAGCTGAACGCGAGCGTGTTTCTCTAGCGCGGTTCCGGCCCGTCGGGCTTTCGCCGTACTTTCGGGGCATGGGTGGACTGACGGAACGGCTGCGCCGCCGGGCACGGCAAATGCGGGGGCACTGGCGCTGCCTGGGGGCGGCCGTGCTGCTGGGCGGCTGCCAGCACCCGGCGGGCGAGGGCCACATCGCCGCGACGGCTGCGGCAGCGCCCGTGGTCCCAGCGCCCGTGGCCCCAGCGGCTGCATCAGCGCCCGCAGTCCTGCCCGATTC
>JANXMN010000145.1 GCA_025354605.1 Hymenobacter sp.
GTTTCGCGGCCTTCTTTGTTGATGGTTGAACTACAGGACAGTTTAGTGTCCCCGGCGGACTTCCACCCAGCCCTTGGTTTTGTTGCCAGTGGGGTCGGTGAGGTAGTAGTAGTATACGCCATCGGGCTGGTTGTCGCCCCCCCAGGTGTTCTGGTAGTTGGCGTATTCCTGTACTTTGTTGCCCCAGCGATTGAAGATTTCGAGCTTGCCGCCGCGCTGGCTCAGCGGGATGACGAACACGTCATTCTGATTGTCGTTGTTCGGGGTGATGATGTTGGGGATGTTCAGCTCGGGCACCACCACGATGCGCTGGAATACCGAAGCAGCGCACTGCCCGGGCACCCGCGCCGAGGTGCTATTGGTGATGAGCGTACTGGCCGCGCTGAGCTTAATGATATACGTACCGCCGATGCTCAGTTTAAGGTCGCCGGGGTTATAGCTGCGCGAGAACACCTTCGGCGTCGAGGTCACGGGCTGGCCGGCCCCGTCCTTAATGCGCTGGTAGGTCCAGCGCAGCGAGTCGAGGCGGAAGATGGTCGACGAGTAGCCGTTGGTCGGCAGGCCGTTGATGCGCGGCACCAGTCCATTGATGGTGCTCAGGTCGTTGAACTTATAGGTAATGGGCGGAATAAGCGTCCCGGCCACCAGGCCCGGGTTGGTCACGGGGCGGCTCGAAATCGAGTCGGTGATGGTGAAGCGGGCCACTACCGGCGGGGCCACCCGCACCAGAATGGAGGTAGTATCGCCGCAGCCCGGCCCGAAGCCACTCTGTGGTACGATGCGCAGGCTATAGCGGCTGTTCACCGTCGGGGTCACCGTAATGTTCTGGTTGGTGGCGGTAGCGGCCGTAAAGCCGTTGCCCGAAAGCAGCGCCCACTGGTAGCTGTAGGTCTGCACCTGCGAAGTGTTGGCCGCCAGGTTGCGAATCGAGTCGGGGCGCACCACCGAGCCGCGCAGGGCCAGCGAACCGTTGCAAAGCGTGACGGGCGTGACGCCGCCCAGGCTGGCCCCTCCGGCCGTGGCCAGGGCCGTGGCAAAGTTGCCCCGCAGCACCCGGATAACGATAACGCGGTTCTGCAGGCCCTTCACCGGGCAGGCATTGTCCTCCACGCGCATGTTGATGCGGATAGTGCGGCCCACCTGGGCAGGCGAAGGCTGGAAGATGAACACGGCCTGCGGGTTTTCGGAACCGTTGACGTGGGCCGGGTCAGTGCTGAAGTTAAACGTGCCCACGTCGCCGGCCGCCAGGTAGCTCGGGTCGTTGTTAATGGAAGTCGGGTACGTCACGGTGAGGAGCTGATGGGCGCTGGGCGTTTTCCGGTTGTCGGGGTCGGTGAAATTGAGTAGTACGCGCGAGTAACTGCACGAATACACGTTAATCTGGGTCGTATCGGCGGTATTGATGGTACCCGTATTCGAGTTCGGCGTCTGGTTCTGGGCCGTCACGGGGTTGGGCGTGGTGTTGTTGCCGCAGTCGATAACAATCAGCACGGCCTCGCGGCGCACCCGGCCCACGAGGCGGCGCACACCGTTGAGGCGGCGGTACTCCTCAACGGCTACTACTACCTGATACTTGTTGGCCCCACTGGCGGCTGAGGCAACGGGTACATAGACGTTGGGCGTGAAGGTAACCGTCCGGGCCGACTGATTGAGTCGGAAATACGGCACCCCTTGCTTGATGGGGCAGGTGCCCACGGTATCGGTAGCTACCGGAATCGGCAGCTGCGGCGTGAAGAGGGAGCCGCCCGCCAGCCCAGTGTACTCCAGCACGCACAGCGGATTGCGGGTGAGGATGATGACCCCGCCCTGGGCATTGGGATAAGGCGCGTAGGTGATGGGCTGGCCGCAGCCCTGCAGCGGGGCCGCCAACGAATACACCAGCGAGTCGCCATCGGGCTCAATAGCCGAGAAGCCGAAAGTGGTGCGCTGCTTCCAGCACACGTATTGAATCGGAATGTCCTGCGGGTCGAACTGCGCCGAGGTGTTGAGCACAGGCGTGGTGCCGGCGTTACGGTTGTCGAGGTAGGCCTCGGCGTAGAGGTCGCCGGGGTTTACGATGTTGGCAATCGACGGGCGCGCATTCTGGTTGGTGCTCAGCGTCCACTGTCCGGGGGGTAGGCTTACGTCGGCCTGGTAGGTGGTGAAATCGTAGAGCGGATACAGCGATGAAGGGTTCTGGCAGGTACCCGGCGTGCCTGGGCACAGGGGGGTGGCCGATACGGTGGCCCCCACCTGCACGAGCGGCGCCATCACGCTGGCAGTGGCATTACAGCCCCCATTGCGGCATTCGAGGACGAAAGGGGAGGGCTGAATGCCCGTGCAGTCGCGGTACAGACGGAATTTCACCCGGTACATGCTGCCGCCGAGCGAGGTATACGTCATGTCGCACCCGAGCAGGTGCGATGCCTGGGCTGCCGGTAGCCCGACCAGCAGCATGAATCCCAGCAACAGGATTCGAAAGGAGGGTATTAGTTTTTTCATGGGGGTGAAATAAGGGGAAATGGCTGGTGAGGGAATGGGGGGAGGCGCACGAGCGTGGCAAAGGCGGTATAATAGGGTGGATGGTACTTCCGACCACGGCTTCGGCCAACCAAGATACGCGCCTCCGGGGAGCTTGCAAAAAAACAAGCGCAAAAAACAGCCGGATAATCAGACTGCTCAGTAGATTCGCTGCTAGCAAATTACAGACCATAAAATGCAAATTTTCCTTCTTGGGGAACTATTTTTTACTTGTCGTTCCCCGTCTTAGCTTGGCACTATTCGCCCGAACGAATGGCACCGCGGTGCCCGCTGGTTTGCCTACCGGCAGCCTGCGGCGGCCCACCCGTTCCGGACCTGCGCGCGGCGGTCCCTGCATTTGCCGGCCGTATCAGGCAATATATTGCCGTTCTTGCTGGCTTGGCAGGGTTGTGCCTGCTTGCTTGCCCGGCCATTTGTACTTACATTACCCTCCTCTAAATCAACACCTGCGGCCCATTGGGCAAAAGGCGGCCGGTGGACTGGAGCTGACTCACCCGATTTCTTCACTTTTCTCCCTCTTCACCCCCATGAGAAACTTTTTACTTTCCGGGTTCCATCGCCTTCGGGCGCACCCGTTGGCCCTACTGGCGCTGTTGCTGGCCAGCCGGGCCAGCTTCGCGCAAACAACGGCTTACTGCAATACCGGCCTGGGCGGCTTTTGCGGAAGCAGCGAAATTTCGGCCTTTAGCATCACCAACACCACCCTCAACGCCACGGGCCTGACCTGCGGAGCGGCGGGTGGGCAGTCCTATACCAGCTACCCGGCCAGTGGCTCCAACACCGCCACCCTTTCGGGCGGGGTGCCCTACACGCTGACCGTGACCCCGGGCCCGAGCACCTCCACCACGGGCAGCATTTTGTCGGTGTGGATTGACGCCAACCACAACTTCCTTTTTGAGGCCTCCGAATGGACGCAGGTGGCGACCAATGCGCCGGTTGGCACCCCAACCAATGTGAGCATTATCGTGCCCAGCAACGCGGTGCAGGGACAAACCGGCCTGCGCATTCGCAGCCGGAACACGGGCAACTCCAATGGAGCTACCGATGCCTGTTCGAACTTTGGCTCGGGCGAAACCAAGGATTTCACCGTGACCATTGGTGCCCCGGCGGCCTGCCCGGGCGTGACCGGCCCTGGGGCCACCAACATCACCGCGACGGGAGCCACGGTCAATTTTACGCCCGCCACCGGCGTAACCAGCTACACCGTCACGGCGACCCCGACCAGCGGCACGCCCATCACCCAAACGGGCACCACTTCGCCCATCACCCTCACCGGCCTGACGGCCAGCACCCTCTACACGGTGAGCATCGTGGGCAACTGCGGAGCCAGCGGCACCTCGGTGGCCGCGACCTTCAGCTTCCAGAGCGGCTGCGCGACCCCACCCTACGTGGTGGTGAACAGCACGACCCCTTACATGCAGGACTTTGAAACGGCTTGGCTGAGCCGCTGCAACACCAACGACGCGCCGTCGGCCAACTGGCTGAACACCCCGGCCACCGGCAACACCTCGTGGCGCCGCGACGACGACGGTGCCAGCGCCGCCTGGGTCGGCCCCACCTCGGGCGCCTACACGCCGCCCGGCAGCCCGCTCGGCGGCGGCACCAGCTTGCACTCGGCCCGCTTTCACTCCTACAACGTGTCCGGCCGCGGCGTGGGCACGCTCGACCTGTACGCCAACCTGAGCAGCGGCACCGGTACGCCTACCCTCATTTTCGACTACCTCAATACCTCGGGCAGCGACTCAGTAAAAGTGCAGTTCAGCACGAACGGGGGCAGCACCTTCAGCACTATTGCTAGCAGCGGCGTAGGCATTGCGGCGGCCTGGACGCGCCGCACGGTGAACCTGCCCAGTACCGGCCTCACGGCCACCTGCGTGGTGCGCCTGCGCGCCGTGGGCGATTTTGGAATTACCGACATTGGCGTCGACAACGTGCAGCTGGCTTTCGTCACCTGCCCAGCCGTGACGGCCCCCAGCATTTCGAACGTCACGGCTACGGGGGCTACGCTCAGCTTTACGCCCAGCGCGGGCCCCACCAGCTACACCATCACGATAACACCGGCCACTGGCGCGCCCACCACGCAAACGGCTACTACTTCGCCCGTTGCCCTCACCGGCCTCACCGGCAGCACCTCGTACACCGTGAGCATCGTGGGCAACTGCGGGGCGGGCAGCACGTCGCTGCCCACGGTGGTGACGTTCCAGACCAGCTGCGTCGCGCCGCCCTACGTGGTGGTGAACAGCACGACCCCTTACACGCAAGACTTTGAAACGGTCTGGCTGAGCCGTTGCAACACCCGCGACGCGCCGTCGGCCAACTGGCTGAACACCCCGCTGACGGGCAACGCCTCGTGGCGGCGCGACGACGACGGGGCTAGCGCCGCCTGGAGCGGTACGTTTGGTGGCTACACGCCGGCCGGCAGCCCGCTCGGCGGCGGTACCAGCCTGCACTCGGCCCGCTTCCACTCCTACGACGTGCTCAACCGCGGTGTGGGCACGCTCGACCTGTATACAAACCTGAGCAGCGGCACCGGTACGCCCACCCTCAGCTTCGACTACATCAACACGTCGGGCTCCGACTCGGTGCGCGTGCAGCTGAGCACCAACGGCGGCAGCACCTTCACCAACATCGCCGGCAGCGGGGTGGGCATTGCGGCCACCTGGACGCGCCGCACGGTGAACCTGCCCACCACGGGCCTGACGGCCACCACCGTGGTGCGCCTGCGCGCCGTGGGCGACTTCGGGGTGACCGATATCGGCATCGACAACGTGCAGTTGGCCTTCATCACCTGCCCGGCCGTTACCGGCCTGTCGATAACCAGCACCTCGGCTACTTCAGTTAACCTGACCTTTACGCCAGTAGCGGGCGCGGCCAGCTACACGCTCACCCTGACTCCGGCCGGCGGTGGCGCGCCTACCACCCAGACGGTAACGGGCTCGCCCATAGCCCTGACCGGCCTGACGCCCGGCGCGACTTACACGGCCAGCCTCGTGAGTAGCTGCGGCAGCAACGGCACCTCGCAGCCCGCCGTGCTAACCTTTGCCGTGCCGGCCGGCAACGACGAATGTGCCGGAGCCGTGAACGTGCCCGTACAGTTCGGCACGGTCTGCGTGACGCAGACCAGCGCCGATAACACGACAGCCACCACGTCAACAGGTCCAACGCCTTCGTGCTCCACTACCTTGGACCGCGACATCTGGTTTAAGGTAACGGTGCCCGCCAGCGGCGTGGTAACGGTGAAAACCGTGGCCCCGACCGGTGGCAGCAACATCACCGACACGGTTATTAGCCTGTACTCGGGCACCTGCGGCAGCCTCACCGAAATTGGCTGCAACGACGACACGAACGGCCTGTACTCGCAGGTTGCCCTCACGGGCCGCACGCCGGGCGAGGTGCTGTACATCCGCGCCTGGTCTTACAGCGCCACCGCTTCGGGCCTGATTGCGGTGTGCGTTACGACGCCCTCGAACTGCCCGGCTCCCCTGGGCCCCACGGTCACTAACATCACCAACGTGAGTGCGCAGCTGAACTGGGTAGCGCCGTCGAATGCGCCCGCCGGGGCGACCTACGAAATCGAGTATGGCCTGCAGGGCTTCACGCAGGGCACTGGTACCTCGGTCACTGGCCTCACCGGCCTTACCTACCAGCTCACCAGCCTGACGCCCAACTCGGACTACTGCTTCTACTTGCGCCTGAACTGCGGGGCCACCAATGGCAGCAGCACCTACGTCGGCCCCATCTGCTTCAGCACGCCGCTGACGGTTCCCACCAACGACGACCCCTGCGGGGCCGTGACGCTGGGTGCGGCCACGGTCAACGGCTCGACTTCGGGGGCTACCACCAGCGCGCAGCCAGGCATTCCGCTGCCCACCTGCTCATCGGCCCAGCTGCCTAAGGACGTATGGTTTGCCTTCACGGCTACGACTACGTCGTACCGCCTCACGGTAACAGGCACGGCCGCTGGCCTGGTGCGGGTACTCACCAGCCCGAGCTGCTCGGCCGGTCCGTTCGCCCAGCTGCCGAATGGCTGCTTTGCCGGCCCCGGCAACAACCAGAACGTTGGGCCGGTGGCCCTGAGTGGCCTCACGGTGGGCACGCGCTACTACGTGGCCGTGAGCGGCTACGGCAGCGCCGACAACCCGGGCAGCTTCACCATCCTCGGCACCGTAACGGCCACCAAGGCCCAGGCCGATACCGATGCCCTGCTGGTGTACCCCAACCCGAGCAACACCGGCCAGCTGACTCTGCGCCTGAGCAACGTGAGCAAGGCCGGCGAGGCCACCCTGCTCAACGCCCTGGGCCAGGTGGTGGCGACCAAGAGCCTGAGCGCGACGACCGAGCAGACGCTGAATACCCGTGGCCTGGCCACTGGCGTGTACACGCTGCGCGTAACGGTTGCCGGCCAGGTGCTGACCCGGAAAGTAGTGCTGGAATAACCGCCAGCCCACCCGCACAAAAAAGGAGCCGGCAGCCTGCCGGCTCCTTTTTTTGTGAGTGCCAGCTAAGTACTCGTTTACTTATGAGGCGGCCTGTGCTTCTCGTCGGCGCGCACGCCGCCACCGCTGCCGTGCGGTACTCACTTCCATCCTGGCTGGCTCCCGCTGTACCCAAACAAAAAAGGCTTGCCCAGTGGCAAGCCTTTTTAATTCAATAGCAACTCCGCTCCGGCAGCCGGGAAAAACTGCCGCTACTCCGACGAAACGACGTGCAGCGAAGCGAACCCGGGGACTTAGAAGAACAGGAATTTGTGCGTACGGGGGTGCTTGTGCACCAGGGGCTTACCGGCCGGGTCGGCCCCACCCACGAAATGGCTCTGGCCGCGCTTGTTTTCGGCGTAGCCGGGCTTGCCGGCCTGGGCGCGGAACTTGCGCACCATGAAGCCGCCGCCCGAGCGGTTAGCGTCGAACTGCCGGTCGGGGCCTTTGGTGCCGAAGCTGGTGGTGCCGGTACGGGATTCGAGCAGGGCCAGCTGCTGGTCCTTCTTGATTTCGTCGGGCGTCATGGCGGCGCGGCGCTGGTTACGGGCCAGTTCCTGCGCGTTGTTGGCACTGGTGCGGGGAGCTTCGGCGGCGGGGGCCTGGCCGGGCATCGAGAACGCCGGGCCGGTTTGGGCCTGGGCCACGGTGGCGGCACCAAAACTCAGAGTGCCCAGCAGGGCAACGACAAACAGCTTGTTCATGCGAGAGAATGAGGTGGTTGGGGGGTGGCGTCGCGGCTTAACGAAGAGGGGAAACTGGAGGTTCCATTCGCAAAGTGAAAGATATTGGGTTAAATAGCTTCGTCGCAAATTACGCAACGTATTTTAATTCGACGCCTTATCTGACTGTAATAAAACGAAAACTTTAAGCAATGATGCAAAAACCGCCGCCGGTCATTCGACCGACGGCGGTTTTCCGTCGCCGAAACGACGGTAGCGCTAGATACGGCCGGCGCGTAGGGCGTCGCGTATTTCCATCAGCAGCTGCTGGTCGGTGGTGGGCGGCGCAGGCACGGCGGCCACTTCGACCACTTCGACGGGCTTTTTCTTCACGCTGTTGGCGGCTTTCACAATCATGAAGATGATGAAGGCGATGATGAGGAAGTCGATAACGGCGTTGAGGAAGTTGCCGACTTTCATGGGCCCGACCATGATGGCCGAGAAATCGTGTTTACCCAGCACCAGGCCAATGAGTGGGGTAATGATGTCCTCGGTCATCGAAGCTACGATTTTTCCGAAGGCTCCGCCGATGATGACGCCAACCGCCAGGTCGAGCACGTTGCCTTTCGAGATGAACTCCTTGAATTCTGAAACAAGTCCCATTGCTTTGCTGATGAGGTGTTTTTATAAAAAAATATTCGGGTTAAAGCTATGTATTAAAATCAACATACTTGCCCGCCCGATTACGCTCGCAAAGGTGCGGCGGGCGACCGGCCAGCGCGGACGGGTTTCGTCGGGCCGGGCGGCTGGCCCGCCGAAACCCACCCGTAGCGCGCCCAGTCGCCAGCGGGCGCGGGCTGTATCTTTGGCCCGGCCTGCTGCAACCCCGGCCTTCGCGCTTATGTCCGCCACTTTCGAAAACCTGCTCTATGAGCTCGATGCTGCCAGCGGCATCCTCATCCTCACCGTCAACCGCCCCAGCAAGCTCAACGCCCTGAACGCGGCCACCATCGCCGAAATCGACGTGGCCATGGAGCAGGCCCTGGACGACGCGCAGGTGCGCGGCATCATTCTCACGGGCAGCGGCGAGAAGGCCTTTGTGGCCGGGGCCGACATTGCCGAGCTGGCCGCCCTGACGCCGGCGCAGGCCGCCCGCGCCTCCGAGCGCGGCCAGGAGGCCTTTGCCCGCATCGAGGAAAGCACCAAGCCCGTGGTGGCCGCCGTGAATGGCTTTGCCCTGGGCGGCGGCTGCGAGCTGGCCATGGCCTGCCACATGCGCATCGCGGCCGACAACGCCCGCTTCGGCCAGCCCGAGGTGAACCTGGGCCTGCCCCCCGGCTACGGCGGCACCCAGCGCCTGCCCCAGCTCATCGGCAAGGGCAAGGCCATCGAGCTGCTGCTGACGGCCGACATGATAAAGGCCGATGAGGCCCTGCGCCTAGGCCTGGTGAACCACGTGGTGCCGCAGGCCGAGCTGCTGGACTTCTGCCGGCAGCTGCTGGGCAAGATTCTGGGCAAAGGCCCCCTGGCCGTGGGCCTGGTGCTGGAGTGCGTGAACGCGCACTACGACAAGGAAACCGACGGCTACGCCACCGAGGCCCACGCCTTCGGCCAGGCCTTCGAAACCGACGATTTCAAGGAAGGCACCGCGGCTTTCGTGGAAAAGCGCCCGGCCGTGTTCACGGGCAAGTAAGCAAGCCTGCCCTGTCATTGCGAGTGGAGCGGAGCGGAACGCGGCAATCCTTCCTCTCAATGCGACCAACCTGATAAAGTGACAAGCCCCGGCTCAGCAAAAAAACTGGGGCCTGTCATTTCAAAGAGGGTTGTTCGTCACATTATCTGGCTGGTCGCATCGGGAGGAAGGATTGCCGCGTTCTGCTGCGCTCCACTCGCAATGACAGCCGCCCTTCTTAATACATGAGTGTAGCGAAAAAACTAGCGTCGCAAACGGCCGTGTACGGCGTGAGCAGCATCGTGGGCCGGGTGCTCACCTACTTGCTCACGCCGCTGTACACGGGCGCTTTCGCGGCGGCCGAATTCGGGATTGTGACCGGGCTCTACGCCTACGTGTCGTTTCTGAACGTGGTGTTCACCTACGGCATGGAAACCACGTTTTTCCGCTTCGCCAACCGCCCGGGCACCAACCGCCAGGAGCTCTACGACCGGGTGTTGAGCCTGCTACTGCTGAGCACCGCCGCCCTCACGGCGCTGCTGATGCTGCTGGCCCGGCCGCTGCTCAGGCTGCTGGCCATTCCGCCCGGGCACGAGCGCTACGCCGTGTGGGTGGCCCTGATTTTGGGCCTGGATGCGCTGGCGGCCATTCCGTTTGCCCGGCTGCGGCTCGAGAACCAGGCCCGCCGGTTTGCCGGCATCAAGCTGGCCGGCATCGTGGCCAACGTGGGGCTGAACCTGTTTTTTCTGGTGCTGTGCCCGGCCGTGGCCAGCGGCAAGTGGCTGCCGACGCTACAGCCGCTGGTGGCGCGCGTGTTCGACCCCACGGTGGGCGTGGGCTACGTGTTTCTGAGCAACCTGTTTGCCAGCGGCCTCACGCTGCTGCTGCTGGGCCGCGAGCTGCTAGCCTTCCGCTTCCGCCTGAACCTGGACTTTCTGCGGCCGCTGCTGGCCTATGCCTTCCCGCTGATGCTGATGGGGCTGGCCGGCATGGTGAACGAGACGCTCGACCGCATTCTGCTGCCCATGTGGCTGCCCCGCAACTTCTACCCCGGCCAGAGCAGCCTCACGGCGGTGGGCATCTACGGGGCCTGCTACAAGCTGAGCATCCTGATGTCGCTGGTGATTCAGGCCTTCCGCTACGCGGCCGAGCCCTTCTTCTTCTCGCAGAGCACCGACCGCAACTCGCCCGCCACGTTTGCCCTCATTCTGAAGTGGTTCACGCTGTGCTGCGCGGTGATATTCGTGGGCGTGAGTTTGAACGTGGAGGACTTCGGGGCCGTCTTCCTGCAACGGGCCGAGTACCGGCAGGGGCTGGCGGTGGTGCCGGTGCTGCTGCTGGCCAACCTGTTTCTGGGCGTCTACTACAACCTCTCGGTGTGGTTCAAGCTCACCGACAAAACCTACTACGGCACCTACATCGGGGCCGGCGGGGCGGTGCTCACCATCGTCCTCAACTTTGCGCTGATTCCGGTGCTCGGCTACATGGGCTCGGCCCTGGCCACGCTGGCCTGCTACGCCAGCATGGCCGTGCTGTGCTGGCGGCTGGGCGAGCGGCACTTCCCGGTGCCCTACCCGGCGCTGCGCCTGGGCCTATGGCTGCTGCTGGCCACCGCGCTGGTGGGCCTGGGCTGGGCCGTGAAAATAGCCGGTTGGTGGCCCCGCCACGCCTGGCACGCCGGCCTCACGGCCGTGTTCCTGCTGGCCCTGTACCTGGTGGAGCGGCCCCGGCGGGCGGTAGCGGGGGAGTAAAACTGAAAGGGGGCCGGGCTGCTGGCGCGCGTCTCCGACGCGCTGCCGACTGGTTTCGCGTCTTCGACGCGGCCGCTAAATGAGACCCGAACGAGGCCCGAACGGCGCATACAGGGCGTCTGGAGACGCCAAGCCAGTGGGCACGCGTCGGAGACGCGCGCCAGCAGCCCGGCCCCATTAGCCCTGGCCCCAACAAAAAAGCCCACGCCTGAGGCGTGGGCTTTTGCATGGAAGAAATACCGGTCTACAGCTGGGCCTTGCGCGCCACGACGGCCGCGCGGCTGGTTTCGAGGCTGGTGCGGCGGCTTTGGGCCTCTTCGACATCTATCTCGCGCAACACCAGGTACACCGGGCCCCGGTCCTGCTGGCGGAAGGTGAGCTTTTTCTGCTCGTACTCAGCATCGGTCAGCTCCTCGTCGGTGCGGCGGTGCTCGTCGGTGCCGGCGGGGAGGGCGGCCAGGGAGGCGGTGAGCTCGGCGATTTTGCTGGCCAGGCGCGTGAGGCGGGCACTCACGCCGGTGGCATCGTCGGTGGCATTGTCGCGCTGGTAGTCGAAGTCGCCTTCGCGCTTGGTGATGACGCGCAACCGGTCATCGAGAACGGCGATAACAGCATCGCACTGGGCGACAGTGGTCAGCAGGTTAACGGAAAGAGCCATAAAAACTGGATTGGGGAAAAGGTGAAACGATGCGCCCTGAACGCCAGGCACCATCTCCATATTGTTATCCTGGCTCATTTATTTTTCTGGCGCCCGGACTTTTACCGCCCCGCCGCCCCGCCAGGTGAGTCGCCGCGATACCCGCTATAGATACTGCCTCTTATCGAAGTCGTTTAGCAACCCGCAGCCTCAAGCTGATGGTGGCCCTCCCAGCAGCTGCTCCAGCGCCGCCGCTTCCGCGTCCAGCAGGTGCAGGCGCAAAGCCAGCAGCGCCTGCGCGCCCGGCGTGGGCACCAGGCGGGCCGTGCGCTTCGTGGCCAGCTCCAGCAGCGCCAGCCACTCCCGGGCCCGGTGGGCCTCCGGGTCGTCGGCCGCCAGCGGGCGCAGGGCCGCTTGCAGCGTAGCCGCCGTGTGGCGGCGCAGGCCCAGAGTGGTAGTTCGGCCGGGCCAGGTGGCCTGCTGGTAGCGCAGCTGCCGGGCCTCATAGCGGCAGGTCCGCAGGCGGGCGCGCGCGGCCTGGGCTTCGGCGGCGGTAAGCCCAGCCGGGGGCTCGGCGGCGGCCGGTGGCTCCGGAGTTGGTTCGGCGGGCACCAGCTCGGCCAGCTGGTGCAGGCGCATCTGGGCCCGCGCCGTATAGCCCCGCCGCCCCGCCTCCACATGCCCTACTTGTGCCTCTCCCACTCCCAGAAAGTCGCCCAGCTCCTGCTGCGATATGCCCAGTCGTGCGCGAAGCGCCGCTGAAAAGGTGGTGGAAGGAAGGGCCCGGTGAGACATGTCGAAGCGAACGGAGGACAGGCCGAAGATAGATGTAGGGTTGAAATTTTTAAAAATTTTAACCCTACATCTGCGCGTGGTTAGCTCGCGGCATCCATTGGTATGGGCGATGGCAAGCAGTCCAGTAGCCGTTTGGCCGTCTGCCAGCGGTGTTTTATCGTGGTCTTACTGATAGCTCCGTCCCTGCTCGCTCCGGCTGATGTGGCCGCCAGGTA
>JANXMN010000204.1 GCA_025354605.1 Hymenobacter sp.
GAACATTCCATTGCCTGGAAAGTGGCCCAGCGGGCGCACGCCGAAGGGGCCCGCTTCGTGCTCACCAACGCGCCGCTGGCCATGCGGATGGGCGAAATCAACAAGCTGAGCGAGGAGTGCAACGCGCCGATTATTCCGGCCGATGCCACGTCGACGGAGGAACTGGAGGCGCTGTTTTCGGGCGCGCAGGAGAAGTTGGGCGGCAAGATTGACTTCGTGCTGCACAGCATTGGCATGAGCGCCAACATCCGCAAAAAGAAGCACTACGGTGAGCTGGACTATAAATTCTTCCAGCAGACGATTGACGTATCGGCCATGTCGTTTCATAAAATGATGGCCGTGGCCGAGCGGCAGGACGCTATGAATGAATGGGGCAGTATTGTGGCCCTGAGCTACATTGCTTCGCAGCGGGCTTTCCTTGACTACACCGACATGACCCAGGCCAAAGCCATGCTCGAAAGCATTGCCCGCAGCTACGGCCAGCGTTTCGGCAAGCTGAAGAAGGTGCGCGTGAACACTGTGTCGCAGTCGCCGACTAAAACCACGGCCGGTACCGGCATCACTGGTTTCGATGCCTTCTACAACTTTGCCGACATGATGTCGCCCCTCGGCAACGCCCCCGCCGAAGCCTGCGCCGACTACTGCATCTCCCTGTTTTCGGACCTCACGCGCTACGTGACCATGCAGAACCTGATGCACGACGGCGGCTTCAGCACCACCGGCATCTCGGCTGAGATTGTGGACATAATGACCCAGGCGGCTGGCGCGGCGCAGGAATAGCTTTCTGGAAGCCGAAATGGAAAAGCCCGGCCAAGCAGCCGGGCTTTTCCGCTTTGGAGCCCCTCCGGGGCTGACGTTCGGCGGTCCGCCACCGGGATTGGTTACTCGCCGGGGTGGTACGTTTTTTCGGCGTGAGCCTTCACGTCTTCGGGGTAGAAGCGTACTTCCTTGAAGCGGCCGTTGCAGTACAGGTCGGCCTGGTCGACGAAGTGCGGGGTGCCGGGGCGGCTGCTTTGCCCGCCGGTCATCACGGAGCGGGCCACCACGCGCGGGCCAAATTCTACCACGGCCACGAAGCTGTTGCCAACATCGCCGTAGCGCTTTTTGGTGCCGGGGTAGGCCCGCGCCTTGAACGAGGCCAGCGAGCCCCACACGGCCGACGTAAACGCCACCGGCCGGCTGGGCTGCTGGTCGTCGTAGGTTTCGGCCACGTGGCCCGTGAGGCGCTGGTAGCGGTTCAACTCACCCCATGGCTTTTTCCAGGTGCCGAAGTCGCGGGCCAGGTCATCGATGGCTTCGGCCAGGGCGGCGGTTTTTTCGACGGGTGAGGTGGTGGCCACGGCCGCCCGTACGAAGGCAATGTAGTCGAGCTGCGGCTGGGCCGAGGGCATGCGCGACCGGGCTTTGGCCAGCAGGCGCTCGGCCCAGTAAATGGCCACCGTTTGGGCCACGGAGGTTTGGCTGTAGCCGCGGTTCCAGGCCCGCAGCAGCCCGATGGCCTCGTCGGTGGCGGGGGCCGTGGCTTTCTCGACCGAGGTAGGCTGGTACGCCGTGAGCAGGGACGGAATAAGGTCGTCGAAAGCTGCCAGGTGCGGGTCGTTGGCCGCCGCAATCAGCGTGTCGAGGGTGAAGACCGGCTTGGCGCTCAGTACGCGCACGGCGTTCAGGCCGCGGTAGTTTTCGGCGTCGGGGGCCATGTAGGCGGGGTATTTGGCCTTGCCGGGGCTGCTGACCCCCGAAACCGTGAACGGCGTGGAGTTGCAGTTCTGGATGAAGCCGCTGGCGGGATTGTGCACCTGCACCAACTCGCTTACGGCATGGAAGCCGCGCCATTCGGTGGCCGTCGTACTGCCGTCCACCGGCTGGTTCCAGTCGAATTTAGGGTCGCGCTTGGGCATGAAATTGCCGTGCCAGTACGCCGTGTTGCCCTGGTCGTCGGCAAACACCGTGTTGTTGGACGCGTTGCCGTTGAGCTTCATCACCTCCTGAAAGCCCGCGTAGCCACTGGCCTTGGTGCGCAGGTACGACTGCTGCAAGGCGGCCAGCGGCTCGTTCATCATGCGCACCGCCACCCATTGCCGGTCGGTTTGCTGGCCCACCACGGGCCCATGGTGGGTGCGGTACACGGTGAACGACTTGCGCAGCAGCCGGCTGCCGTCGCGGTAGGGCAGCGTGATTTGCTGCGCGACCACAGGCCGCAGCTTGCCCGCGTACCGATAGAAGTAAGCAGTGCCTTTTTTCTCGATGGTTTCGAGGTACTCGTCCATCGAGTCGGCACTGCTCGAGGTGTGCATCCAGCCGCAGTGCTGGTTGAAACCCTGGTAAATGAAAAACTGCCCCCAGGTAACGGCCCCGTAGGCGTTGAGGCCCTGCTGGCTGGTCATCTGCACTTCCGAGCGGAAGTAAAAAGACGTGTGCGGGTTGATGAGCAGCAGCGCGTGCCCGCTGGCGCTTTTGACCGGGCCGATGGCAAAGCCGTTGGAGCCGATGTCGTCGGGGCGGCGAAAGCCGTTTTCCTGCCACGAGCTGGACTTTTTGGCACCGTAAAATGCCTTCAGCCGCTCGGTCGAAACCACGCTCACGTTGCCGCCAATGCTGCCTTCGCTGAACATGAGCGGCATCCAGGGCTGGAAGCGACGCAACAGCCGGGGGCGCACGGCGGGGTGCGTGGCCAAGTAGTAATTGGTGCCGTCGGCGAAGGCGTTGAGCAGCTTTTGAAACTCCAACGGGGTTTTGCGGTACACGGCGGCGGCTTGCAGCGTGTCCATGAACAGGCGGGCGCGCAGGTCGTGGTACAGCTCCTTCTCGCCGTCGACCTCGGCCAGCCGGCCCATGGCGTCAAGGTAGTTGGTTTCCAGGCGGTCGAAGTCGTCCTCGCACTGCGAATACAGCAAGCCGAATACCGCGTCGGCGTCGGTCTTACCCGAGATGTGGGGCACGCCGTAGGTATCGCGCACAATCTGCACCTGCCGGGCCTGCTGCTGCCAGCGGGCCAATTCCAGGGGGGTAAATTTCTGGGCGGTGGCTGCGAAACCGGTCAGAATCAAGAGCAGCGAAAGGAGCAGACGCATCGGGCTAGGCATTGGAGTGAGCAAGTAGACAAAGCGAAAGTAAACGAAAAAGCCCCGGCCAGGTAGGCCAGGGCTGGAAAACGAGCGAAACGCAAGAACGTCATGCTGAGCTTGCCGAAGCATCTCTATTGCAAGAGTAAATGAATACTACTGCGGTAGAGATGCTTCGGCAAGCTCAGCATGACGTTCTTTTAATGATGTTCAATTACGACGAGAACGACGAGCCGCAGCCGCAGGTGCTCTTGGCCTGGGGGTTGTTGAAGACGAAGCCGCGGGCGTTGAGACCGTCCTGGAAGTCGACTTCCATGCCCAACACGTACATCGCGTGTTTCTTATCCATGATGAGCTTGAGGCCGTCGAGGTCGTAAGTTTCATCAGCGTCTTTGGCCTTGTCGAAGCCCAGCAGGTAGCTCATGCCCGAGCAGCCGCCGCCCTGCACGCCGATGCGCAGGCCGTAGTCGGCCGGGACGTTCTTCTCCTGGATGATATTTTTCACCTCCACTACGGCGCGGTCGGTGAGGGAAATGGGGGCGAGGGTGGCAACAGCAGCCATAGTTGATAAGTCGATTGAGAGAGGTGGGTTGCAAAGATACGGCAGTATCGGAGCCTCAACAGCGGTTGGGCTCCGACGGTTCACGGCGTAAGTTTGCGCAATGCTGGCAAGACTTGCTCAACAAAAGGAACGGTCATGCCAAGCGCAGCCGAGGCATCTCGCTCAAATCGTTGCAACGGCATTACATTAATTACTTCGGCACGCGAGATGCCTCGGCTGCGCTCGGCATGACCGTTCAAAAAACACGCTTAAATTCATGGATTCGACCACCTATTTCTACGACTTGCTCAAAATCGTTCTGCCCGCCGCCATCGTGGCTGGGGCCATCTACTTCCTGTTCAAGGAGTTTCTCGACAAGGAGCAGCAGCGCCGTCTCATCGAGCTGCGGCTGGAAAGCAGCAAAACTACCCTGCCGCTGCGCCTACAGGCCTACGAGCGCATCGTGCTGCTGCTGGAGCGCATCTCGCCCAACAACATCCTGGTGCGCCTGAACAGCGCCGGCATCAGCGCGCCCGAGTTTCACCGGCAGCTGCAGCAGGAAATCCGGGCCGAGTATGAGCACAACCTCTCGCAGCAACTCTACGTGTCGGCCGATGCCTGGACGCTGGTGCGCGAAGCCAAAGAAAACGTGCTTACGATGGTGAACCGGGCCTTTCACGGCATCCAAAACCCCGCGCAGGCGCGCGGCACCGAGCTGGCCAAGCGCGTACTCGAAGGGCTGATGATGGACGGCGCCGAGCCTACCGCCCAGGCGCTAGCGGTGGTGAAGAACGAAGCCGCCGGACTGTTTTAGCGCCTGTCAGAGCCGTTTGGGTCACCTGTCATTGCGAGTGGAGCGCAGCGCAACGCGGCAATCCTTCCTCCCTGAGCGCGATACCTAGTAATGTGACAAGTCATTTTTAAAAGCTCAGTTAAAGCAAAGAAGCCTCGACTCTAATTTCTGAGTCGGGGCTTCTTTTTGAGTGTGCTTTTCACATCTTGAAGGGTAGTCGCTCCGAAAGGAAGGATTGCCGCGTTGCGCTGCGCTCCACTCGCAATGACAGGCGACGTCTACACGGCCGCGCTCACTGCCTCAATCGCGCGTTGGTAGCACTCCTCATACTTGGGCACAATGTTCTCCACCGCAAATTCCTCGGCGCGGGCGCGCGCGGCGGCTTTGAAGCGGGGCAGGTTCTCATCGGCCAGTACGAAGAGGGCATTTTTAACCATGTCTTCCACGTCACCGATTTCGCTAAGCATGCCCGTTACGCCGTGCACGTTCAGC
>JANXMN010000227.1 GCA_025354605.1 Hymenobacter sp.
CCCCCGCCACGCCCAGCGCTGCTGGCGGTCCCAAAACCGTCCGACGGGGCATCATGGAAAAACATGGGTATCCGTTGGCTCTCCAACGGGCATCAACAGAAAAACAAGAAGGCCCGTAGGACGTCCTACGGGCCTTCTTGTTTTTCTGTGATGCCCCGTTGGACGTCCTACGGACACCAACAGTAAAGTCTAGGGCATCGCAGGACTGGAATCGGCCCCGGTCGCGGCAGCAGGCTGGCGGTGGGGCAGCATCGAGAAGTCGAAGTAGGTTTCGGCGCGCTCGGGCGTTCTGTAGTAGTAGGCCAGCAGGGCCGTGTAGGCCCCGAAAAGCTCCACGAGCAGGTCGGTTTCGTCGGCGTCAAGGGTGGTGATGGCGGTTTTTACCTGCTTCTTGCGGGCGGCCTGCTGCTTGCGGGCCTCAGTGTACTGTTCGGCCAGGGCCTGGGCATCCTTGAGCAGGTTGGCCCCATTGGCGACGTCGCCGTTGTGGTCGGCGAGGGATTTTACGAAGCGGTTGAACGATGTTCCCAAACCCTTGCGCGAGGCCGAGGAAAACTCGTCGCGCCCGGCCGGGAAAAACTCCTTAAACAGCGTGGGGTTGTCTTCCTCCAGGGCGGCGAAGCTCTTTTTGTAGGCGCGCTTCATAAACTGCTTCACCAGGCCAAAAACGGTGCTGGCGAGCAGGGTTTGGGCGCCGCGCCCGGCGCTGGCCCCGGCCGCCGTGGTGAGGCTGGCATCGAACCCGTCGTAGAGGGGCTGGAGCAGGTCGATTTGGGGCTTGAAGCGCGCGCCGTCCTGTTGCAGGGACTGGAGGGTGTAGCCGGCCACGGCTTTCAGGTTTTGCCGCGACACGACGAGGTAGAGCAGCCAGTTGCGAAACTTGGTGCTGAATAGTTTGGCGGTGGTTTTTGCCATGGGAAAAAGGAAGGATAAGCCTTGGGCGACATTGCCCGAAGGCGGGCGGAAGGTAGCGGAAATTCAATTATTAACGCCCCCGGATATGTCCCGACCGTCAGCGCAAGCGGGCGCGGCTCCGTATGCAGGCAGCGGGCCGCACGGTCGGCCTTATTCCCCCGTCCGATTTTGCTGCGATGTTCGATATTCTGAAATCACTGGCCCTGTTTGCCCTCGCTGGCCTGTGCGAGATTGGCGGCGGCTACCTCATCTGGCAGAGCCTGCGCGCCGGGCGGCCCGGCTGGTGGGCGGTAGTGGGCGCGTTGCTCCTGGTGCTCTATGGGGTGGTGGCCACCTGGCAGCCCACGACCTTCGGCAAAACCTACGCCGTCTACGGCAGCCTGTTCATCCTGATGTCCATTGCCTGGGCGCGCTACTTCGATAATTTTCGGCCCGATAGGTTCGACGTGATTGGCGGGGGCATTATTTTGGTGGGCGTGGCCATAGTTATGTACTGGCCGCGCGGGTAGGGGAGGCGCATACTATGCGGGGGGAGAAAACGTTTGAGATGTTCGGATTCTGTTGCCGCAGAAACCACACCTCGCACCCTTTCACCCCTAAGCACATGGCCTTCTTCAACTTCAAGCGCCCCAGCGCCAGTACGCCGCCAGCCAAACCCCAAAGCCTCGCCCGGGAGTGGGCCAATTCGCTGCTGTTCGCCGTGGTGGCTGCCACGCTGCTGCGCTGGTCGGCCGTCGAGGCCTACACCATCCCTTCGGAGAGTATGGAGCACTCGCTCCTGGTGGGCGACTACCTATTCGTGAGCAAGCTGCACTACGGCCCCATCACGCCCCAAACGCCCCTGCAGGTGCCCCTCACCCACCAAACCCTCTGGGAGAAGGGGCCGCAAAGCTACTCCGATATCATCCAGTTGCCCACCTACCGCTTCCCGGGCTTCAGCTCGGTGCAGCGCAACGATATCGTTGTGTTCCATGTGCCGCACGAGCCGCAACGGCCCGCTGACTTGCGCACCAATCTCATCAAGCGCTGCATCGCCGTGGCCGGCGACACCTTGCAAATCCGTCGCGGCCAGGTTTTCCTTAACGGGCAGCCCGGCGCCGTGGCCGGCCAACTCCAGACCACCTACTTCATGGCCGTGGCCTCGCCCAACGACGACCTGCGCGCCGCCCTGCGCGCCCAGGGCGTAGTCGACTACCGCGAGCCCGACGGCATGCCCCGCCTGAGTGCTGACCCCGCTACGGGGAAGTCTGGCTTCATCATCAGTTGCCCGGCCGGGGTGGCCGCCTACTTCCGCCGGCAGCCCTACGTGCAGTCCCTCACCGTGGTGCCCTTCCCCGTGCAGCTGTTCCCCGACGTGGCCGACTTCGACGTGTCGGACGCCGCCAGCGCCAACCCCACCCACTGGCAGCTCGATGAGTACGGCCCGCTGCCCGTGCCCCGCCAAGGCCAGACCATTGCCCTCACGCCCGCCAATGCCGCTATCTACTACAAAATCGTGGCCCAGTACGAGCATAACTCCGGTATCAGCTGGCGCGATGGCATGATTCAGCAAAATGGCCGGCCCCTGACCAGCTACACCATCAAGCAGAACTACTATTTCATGATGGGCGACAACCGCCACAACTCGGAAGACTCGCGTTTCTGGGGCTTTGTGCCCGAAGACCATATCGTCGGCAAAGCCGTGTTCGTGTGGCTGTCTATCGACCCCAATGCCGACTTCCTGCACAAAATCCGCTGGAGCCGGCTGTTCCGCCCCATCAGCTAGGCGCGGCGGCGGTTCAGTCAAAGCAATTCGCAGGATAGGGTACCGGTGCGGGCGGGCGGCTTTCGAGCGGCCCGTCCGTTCGTCGTTAAGCGGGCTTATGAACTACGGCTGACTGTAAGCCGGCGAAACGTAGCCGGCCGGCCAATGTCACCGGAGTGTCTTCAGGAGCTGGGGCAACACCTGGTAGTGGTGGAAACGGGAGGGAGGCATTTATATTTAAACCGTCACCTGCTTCCCTCCGCGATATGGAAACCTACGTCATCGGCGACATCCACGGTGCGGCCCGCGCCCTCGACCAAGTGTTGGAGCGCAGCCCATTCCGCCCCGGTATCGACCGGCTCATCCAGCTCGGCGACGTGGCCGACGGCTGGCCCGAAACACCGGCCTGCGTCGAGCGCCTGTTGGGTATTCCCAACAGCATCTGGCTACAGGGCAACCACGACTGGTGGGCGGCCGAATGGCTGGCCTCCCAGCTCCCGGTAGAAGAGGTGAACCTAAACTGGTATCAGCAGGGCGGCCGCGCCACTTTTGAAGCTTACCTGGCTTGCGACGCCTCGAAGGCCGCGCACCACTTCCGGCATTTCTTCGGCGAGCAACTGCCCTACTTCGAGGATGAAGCGCACAACCTCTATGTGCACGGCGGCTACGACCCCACGCACCCCATTGCCGAGCAGGACCCCTACGACCTAATCTGGAACCGCGACCTGTGGGAGGGCAACCAGGCGGCCACCGGTTACCATGAGTGCTTTATCGGTCACTCGTCCACCTGGGCGTACAAAGAAGTGCCCTGCCACACCCATAATGTCTGGAACCTCGACCAAGGGGCCGGCTACCACGGCCGGCTGAGCATGCTGAACGTGCGTACCAAAGCCTTTGTGCAAAGCGACCCCGTGCCCGAGTTGTACCCCGGCGTGCAGGGCCGGTAGCCGGGGCCACCGGCCAGCGAAAGGAATTTCGGCGACAGGGTTGCATAAGTGCCTCGCTTCCCGCTACCTTTGCACTCCCAAAACCTGAGGCCCGCCTCAAAAACCATTTGGCAGGTTGCCAAAAGAAACCATTGGCCGTGCCGTCGCCGGGCGTGCCAAGTAGTCTTAACCGAAATTTCGTTGGTCCCGTTGGGCACCCGGCGAAATTTTCTTATCTTTGCGCTCCGAAAAAAGCGGACGTATTTAATAAATAATGAACACTGACCCCATTGCCGACTACCTGACCCGGGTACGCAACGCCATCAAGGCGAACCACCGGGTGGTAGAAATCCCGGCCAGCAACATCAAAAAGGAAATCACGAAAGTGCTGTACCACAAAGGGTACATCCAGTCGTACCGTTTTGATGATTCGTCGGTTCAGGGCACCATCAAAATCGCCCTGAAGTACAACCCGACCACGAAGGCGCCCGCCATCACCAAGCTGCAGCGCGTTTCGACGCCCGGCTTGCGGCAGTACGTGGCCGCCGACAACCTGCCCCGCGTCCTCAGCGGCCTGGGTGTCGCCATCATCTCGACCTCCAAGGGCGTGATGACGGAGAAGGAGTGCAAAACCGAGAACGTGGGCGGCGAGGTGCTGTGCTACGTGTACTAGTCCGGAACCGCTTTAGCAAATTCAATTATGTCACGTATTGGTAAACTGCCGATTACCGTCCCCGCCGGGGTCGCTATCTCGGTCGACAAAGACAACGCGGTGACGGTGAAAGGCCCCAAGGGCTCGCTCACTACGCAAGTAGACCGCGACATCGCCGTAGCCATCGAAGACGGTACCCTCACCGTAACCCGCCCCACCGAGCAGAAGCGCCACAAGGCCATGCACGGGCTGTACCGCTCGCTCATCAACAATATGGTGACCGGTGTGAGCAGCGGCTTCGAGAAGAAGCTCGAGTTGGTAGGCGTAGGCTATAAGGCCTCGCTCGTGGGCAGCAACCTGGAGCTGGCTCTGGGCTACTCGCACAACATCTACATCGCCCTGCCCTCGGAAGTATCGGCCACGGCCATCACCGAAAAGGGTAAGAACCCGATTGTCACGCTCAACAGCATCGACAATCAGTTGCTGGGCCAGGTGGCCGCCAAAATCCGTTCGCTGCGTAAAGTCGAGCCTTACAAAGGCAAAGGCGTGCGTTTCGTGGGCGAAATCATCCGTCGCAAAGCTGGTAAAACGGCCTCTAAATAAATTCGCATCATGGCTTTTGATAAAGCAACTCGCCGCAAGCGGATTCAGCGCATCATC
>JANXMN010000235.1 GCA_025354605.1 Hymenobacter sp.
CATGATGCCGCCGGTTTCGGTCTGCCACCAGGTGTCCACGATGGGGCAGCGGCCCTTGCCGATGTGCTGGTCGTACCAGTGCCAGGCTTCCTCGTTGATGGGCTCGCCCACCGAGCCCAGCACGCGCAGGCTGTGCAGCGAATAGCTCAGCACGTTATCGAGCGGCGTGGCCATGAGGCTGCGGATGGCCGTGGGCGCGGTGTAGAAGATGCTGACGTGGTGCTTATCGATGACTTCCCAGAAGCGGCCGGCGTCGGGGTAGGTGGGCACGCCCTCAAACTGCAGCGAGGTGCTGCCGGCCAGCAGCGGCCCGTAGAGCAGGTAGGTGTGGCCGGTGACCCAGCCGATGTCGGCAGTGCACCAGTAAACGTCGTTTTCCTCCACCTGAAACACGTTGCGGAAGGTGTAGTCGGCCCAGACCATGTAGCCGGCGGTGGTGTGCACCACGCCCTTGGGCTTGCCGGTGCTGCCGCTGGTATAAAGAATGAACAAAGGGTCTTCGGCCTTCATCTCCTCGGCCGGACAGGTCAGGGCCACGTCCTTGGCTTCCTCATGAAACCACACGTCGCGGCCCGCCTGCATGGTCACGGGCCAGCCCAGGTGCTCGACCACGATGACGCGCTGAACGCCGGGGCAGCTGAGCAGGGCCTCGTCGACCACCGCCTTCACCGGAATCTGCTTGGGGCCGCGGTTTAGGCCGTCGGCGGTGAGGACGAAGTGGGCGTCGGCATCGTTCACGCGGTCGGCGATGGCGGTGGCCGAGAAACCGGCAAACACCACCGAATGCACCGCCCCGATGCGGGCACAGGCCAGCACCGCTACCGCCAGCTGCGGAATCATGGGCAGGTAGATGATGACGCGGTCGCCTTTCTCCACGCCGTTGTTCAGCAGCACGTTGGCGAACTGGCACACCTGCTGGTAGAGCTCGCGGTACGTCAGGCGCAGGTGGCGGGTTTTGGGGTCGTTGGGCTCAAAAATGAGGGCCAGCTTGTTGCCGCGCTGCGCCAGGTGGCGGTCCAGGCAATTCTCCGTGATGTTGAGGCGCGCCCCGGCAAACCACTTGCTCTCGCCGGCCGGCGAAAACTCCCCGCTGCGCACGGTGTCCCACTTGCGGCGCCAGGTGAAGGGCTCGGCCACAGCGGCCCAAAAGGCGTCGGGGTCTTCAACGGATTGCTGGTAGGCCGTCTGATAGTCTGCGAGGGTGCGAATGCGGGCGTGCATAAAGAACAGGGAGTAAGATGAGTGAAAATCAGTAAAGCCGGCGGGCATTTCGTCTCGGCGGGTTGGAAAGTCTTGTTCGCGGGTCCGCAAATACTATCGGCGAGTTGGGAAAACGGTTTAGCGGAACCGCAAATGCTTTCCGCGGATTTGGTAATCGTATTTGCGGGTGAGGCAATTGGGGTTGCGGGCTGGAAAATCGGGTTTGCGGGTTGGAAAATGCCGTCGGCGGGTTCGCAAATACTGTTTGCGGATTCACTCATGCCGTCGGCGGGTTCGCAAATACTGTTTGCGGGTTGGAAAATTGCTTGGGCAAGGGGTGTTTTCTTCTTTGCCCTCAGGAAGGAGCACTGAATGCCTGCCCCACCCCGCGCCGGACCAGCCCGGCCCGGATTTCGTCCAGTATCAGCGGGTCGTCGATGGTGGCGGGCAGGTTGAAATCTTCGCCATCGGCAAGCTGGCGCAGGGTTTTGCGCAGGATTTTACCGGAACGGGTTTTGGGCAGGCGCGCCACCACCAGCACCTGGCGCAGGCAGGCCAGCGCGCCAATCTGTCCGCGCACGGCCGCCACCAGCTCGCGCTCCAGCTGCTCCTCTCCTATCGTCTGGCCATCCTTGAGGACGACCAGGCCGGCGGGCACCTGGCCCTTGAGGGGGTCGGCCAGGCCCAGCACGGCGCACTCGGCCACGGCCGGGTGGGCGGCCAGAATCTCCTCGATTTCGCCGGTGCTCAGCCGGTGCCCCGCCACGTTGATGACGTCATCGACCCGGCCCATGATGTAGCAGTAGCCTTCGGCGTCGCGGTAGCCCCCGTCGCCGCTGAGGTAGTAGCCGGGGTAGGGCCGCAGGTAGTCCTGGTAGCGCTCCTCGTCCTGCCACAGGGTGCTGAAGCAGCCGGGCGGCAGCGGCAGGCGCAGCGCCACCAGGCCGGTGGTGCCGGCGGGCACGGGCTGGCCGGCCTCGTCGAGTACCTGCACGTCGTAGCCCGGCACGGGGTGGCCGGCGCTGCCGGCGCGGGGCGCGGGGGCGCCGGCCAGGCCGCGCGCGGTGGCCAGCATCGGCCAGCCCGACTCGGTCTGCCACCAGTGGTCGACCACGGGCACGCCCAGCAGGTCGGCGGCCCAGGTGTAGGTGGCGGGGTCGCAGCGCTCGCCGGCCACGTACAGGGCACGCAAGCTGCTCAGGTCGTACTGTTGGGCGAGCCGGCCCTCGGGGTCTTCCTTCTTGATGGCCCGAATGGCGGTGGGCGCCGTGAACAGCACGCTGGCCCGGTAGTCGGCCACCAGCCGCCAGAACGTGCCGGCATCGGGCGTGCGTACGGGCTTGCCCTCGTACAGCACCGAGGAGCAGCCCAGCAGCAGCGGGCCGTACACGATGTAGCTGTGCCCCACGGCCCAGCCGATGTCGGAACCGGTGAAGATGGTTTCGCCCGGCGCGAGACCGTAAATGGCGCGCATGGAGTAGTGCAGGGCCACGGCATGGCCGCCGTGCTCGCGCACCACGCCCTTGGGCCGCCCGGTGGTACCGCTGGTGTACAGAATGTAGAGCGGGTGGGTGGCCGGCACCGGCACGGCCGGTACCGGCGCGGCCTGCAACAGGGCCAGAAAGTCCACGTCGCGGCCCGGCAGCAGCTCAGCCGGCACGAAATCGCGCTGGCTCACCACCACGCGGGCGGGCTGGTGGCGGGCTTTGGCCAGGGCCTCGGCCACCAGCGGCAGATAGGGAATTACGCGGTCGAACTCCCGGCCGCCCGAGGCGCAGATGAGAACTTTGGGGCGGGCATCATCGATGCGCACGGCCAACTCGTGGGGCGCGAACCCGCCGAACACCACCGAGTGAATGGCCCCCAGCCGGGCGCAGGCCAGCATGGCCACCACCGCCTCGGGCATGTTGGGCATGTAGATGATGACCCGGTCGCCAAGCTCCACGCCCAGTGCGCGCAGGCCGCCGGCGAAGCGGGCCGTCAGCTCCAGCAGCTCGGCGTAGGTGTAGGCGCGCCGGGTCCGGGTCACGGGCGAGTCGTAGTACAGGGCGGGCTGGTCGGCCCGGCCGTGCGCCACGTGGTAGTCGAGGCAGAGGTAGCTGGTGTTCAGCTCGCCGCCCCGGAACCAGCGGTCGGTGCCGTTCTCGTCCTGGCTCAGGGCTTCGGCAAAGGGCGTATCCCAGGGCAGCCGCGTGGCCTCGGCGGCCCAGAAGGCAGCCGGGTCGGCTAGGCTGGCGGCGTGGGCGGCGGCGTAGGAGCTGGTGGGTTGCATAGGTTGGGTGGTGAGATATTTTCCAGCACTTCATGCAGAGCGCAGCGAAGCATCTTGCCCGCCACCACTAAATCAATCGAGTGGCTTACTTGC
>JANXMN010000274.1 GCA_025354605.1 Hymenobacter sp.
TCTGTGGTTTGATTGACCAGCACCAAGCTGCCAAGCCCGAAGCACCGGCTGAGGCGACCCGTGAGGTGAAGGCGTAAGCCGAAAGTAGTTAGTCCAGGCCCGCCGGGGCCGTGTACTGCTCCCACAGCGGTGCGCGGCCCCGGCGGCATTTATTTGTCTATCGCACTTTATATCCATGAAAGCCTTTTTACTTCTGTTCAGCGCCTTGGCTTTTGGGGCCGGCTTTGCGGCTCGTGCTCAGTCGGCCGGCAATGCTGTGTACAGTAACCGAGGCAGCCAACAGGACTATAATGCCGTGCGCCGCGCCGCGCTCAATACTGACGTGCTGGGCCAGCAGGCCGTGGTGTTGGAAGCCAATGTGCTCAGCAACGTGAAGGCTACCAGCTACGTGGCTATTTTCAGCATAACGCAGAATGGCCGCACCGCGACCGAAGCCGATTCGCTGTTGAACCTGCGTCTCGGCGTGGCCCAAACGGCAATGCGAGAACTGGGCATTCAGCCCGAGGCGGTGCACGTGGACATTGTGTCGCTGGTCCCTACTTACGCCATGCGGCTTGAGCAGAAGAAGTTTAGCCGCACAGCTAACGAAGTGCCGACTGGTTTCGAGTTGAAAAAAAACCTTCACATCATCTTTGCCAACCATGAGGTGCTGGCGCAGCTGGTGACGCGCCTGGGCCGCGCTGAGATATACGACTTGGCCAAAGTCGATTATAACCTGGCGGACTTGCAGAAGGCTTACGAAGAACTGCGCCAGGCGGCTGCCGAGGTAGTGAAGCAGAAAGAGCAGAGCTACGGTCGCCTGGGCCTGCACATTGAGGTGCAGAATATGACCGATGGCTTTCAGGCCGTGTACCCGCTGGAACGCTATGCCAGCTACACCGCCTACCGTAGCGGCAGCACCCCGGAGGAAGTTCGCCTGGCCCGGCAGCGCAAAGCCACCGCAGCCACGGTGTACGTCAATGCCAACCAAGCTACCGTCAACATGCGCCCGGCCGTCCGGAGCCAGGAAGATGACTCGGAATTTATTGTGCGTACCGCCGACAAAGCGCAGACTATCTACTACAACCGCACGCCCTATAACTCCTTTGATACGGTGCTGCACGCCGATTTCGCCGAGCCCCGGGTGCAGTTAATTTATACTATGAACGTGCGCTACAGCGTGCTCAACCAGAAACAGTACGACGAGCAGGAAGCCGAAAAAGCCAAACAGGCAAAAGGTCGTAAGAAGGATAAGGATTAAATTTCGTCTAGTGCCGGAGTTCGCAGCCGGCAGCAATTGCACAGAAGGGTTGACGACTGTTGACCTCATTACTTCGTCGGACTATTCAGGAATTGCGGGACGGAAGCGGCGCATGATGCCTGACTTTCTTCCCGCGTTTTTTTGCTGAGTCCTTTATATAATTCAAAGAAAGTGGCTTCTAATAACTTCATCGACTACGTCAAACTCATCTGCCGCTCGGGCAAAGGCGGCGCGGGCTCGCGCCACTACTTCCGGGCTAAGGGCCTGCCTAACGGCGGCCCCGATGGCGGCGACGGCGGCCGTGGCGGCCACATCATCCTCGAAGGCAACTCGCAACTCTGGACGCTGCTGCACCTGCAGTACCAGAAGCACGTGTACGCCAAAGATGGCGAGGGTGGGGGCGAAAACCTGCGCAGCGGCGCGCAGGGAGAAGATATCGTGCTGCAAGTGCCCCTCGGAACGGTGGCCCGCGATGCCGAATCCCGCGAGCAATTGCTCGAAATTACGGAGCATGGGCAGCGGCTGGTGCTGCTGCCTGGCGGTCGGGGCGGCTGGGGCAACGACCACTTCAAGAACTCCATCAACCAGGCCCCCGAGTACGCCCAGCCCGGCGAGCCCTCGGTCGAAGCCATCGTGATTCTGGAACTGAAGCTGCTGGCCGACGTAGGCCTAGTGGGCTTCCCCAACGCGGGCAAGAGCACGCTACTGTCGGTGGTGTCGGCCGCCAAGCCCAAGATTGCCGATTACGCCTTCACCACCCTGGTGCCCAACCTGGGCGTGGTGGCCTACCGCGACTACAAGTCGTTCGTGATGGCCGACATTCCCGGCATCATCGAGGGTGCGGCCGAGGGCAAGGGCTTGGGCACCCGCTTCCTGCGCCACATCGAGCGCAACTCCATGCTGCTCTTTATGATAAGCTGCGACAGCCCCGATATCAATGCCGAATACAAAGTGCTGGTGGGCGAGCTGGAACAGTTCAACCCCGAGCTACTGGACAAAAAGCGCCTGCTGGCCATCACCAAATCCGACATGATTGACGAGGAGCTGGAGGTCGAAATCCGCCAGTCGCTGCCGGCCGAGGTGCCGTCCATCTTCATCTCCAGCCTCACCAGCAAGAACATCGTGCCGCTCAAGGATATGATTTGGAAAGCGCTGCACGATTAACTCTGCGGGCCAACATTTAGTCCGGTGAATGAATATTCATTAAGGTCTGCGTCGTCAGGCAATTGGCCTACTGTTATATAAATCATAAAATCCGCATCGCAATGGATGCGCATATCTTCAGGAACAGGCCTTAGATGCTCCTCCCATTCCGGGTCAAGCTGAAAGATGCTGCGGTATGCGGTGGAAAGCAGATGGCCAGACCCTCCGTTCCCGGAACGACAATGCCGGTTCGTGGTTGCCATTCTTCTTCCCCATTAGGCTTACTCTATGATAAAGACAATACCTAAAGCGTGATTCAATAAACCTTGAAACGTCATCATCAGCCGTGGGGAATAGGTTAAATGCCTGCTAAAAGTAATACTGATTGCTCGTGCCACTCTGGCAGCCCGCGCTCCTTTGGCCCACTCCTTGCGCCCGCTCCTCGACTAACCGGTTAACCCCGTGAAAAACCCATTCCGACGAATATTTCCGCAAATGGCTAACGAAAATAACCTGCCCCAGGACGACAACCTGACCGTTGACCCCCACCATGTAGCTGGCGAAATGGCCGATGCCGACGGCGAGAACACCGATGCTAGCGCCGCCGCCAACGCCACGGCCACGGCTGAGCCGGACATGACCGCCTCGCGCACCGATACGGAGCTGACCGACCTGAAGGACAAGTACCTGCGCCTGGCCGCCGAGTTCGAGAACTACAAGCGCCGCACCAGCAAGGAGCGCATCGACCTGTTCAAAACGGCCAACCAGGAGCTAATGGTGGCCTTGCTGCCCGTGCTCGACGACTTCGGGCGCGCCCGCACGGCGACGGCGACGACCGACGATGCCGGTGCCGTGCGCGACGCTATCGAGATTATCCACAGCAAGCTGAACAAAACCTTGCAGCAAAAGGGTTTGGCCCTGATGGAAGCTCAGGGCGGCGACTTCGATGCGGAGCTGCACGAGGCCATTACCCAGATTCCGGCCCCCAGCGACGATTTGAAAGGGAAAATTGTGGACGTAGTGGAGCAGGGCTACTATCTGGGCGATAAGGTGATTCGCCATGCTAAAGTGGTGCTCGGGCAGTAATTTTGAAGTTTAGATTAATTAAAGGAACGTCATGCTGAGCTTGTCGAAGCATCTCTACCGCAATAGTAATTAGTTACTCCCCCGGTAGAGATACTTCGGCAAGCTCAGCATGACGTGCTGATAAGCTGACGTCCAACGCTCAGCATAACATTACGCAGATGGCTACGAAGCGCGATTATTACGAGATACTAGGCATTGCCAAGAATGCGGCGGGCGACGAAATCAAGTCGGCCTACCGCAAGATGGCCATCAAATTCCACCCCGATAAAAACCCCGACGACCCGACGGCCGAGGACAAGTTCAAGGAAGCCGCCGAGGCCTACGAAGTCCTCAGCAACGCCGACAAGCGGGCGCGCTACGACCGGTATGGCCACCAGGGCATGGGCAACGGCGGGGGCGGCGGACCGCAGAACATGGAGGACATCTTCTCGCAGTTCGGCGATATTTTCGGCGGGGGCGGGGGCTTCGAAGGTTTCTTTGGGGGGCGGCAGGGCGGTGGCCGGCGGCAGAAGAAGGGCTCGAACCTACGCATCAAGCTCAAGCTCGACCTGGAGGAAATTGCCAACGGCGTCGAGAAGAAAATCAAGGTGAAGCGCTACGTGGCCTGTCAGCCGTGCAGCGGCACCGGCGCCAAAAATGGCACCGATATGAAAACATGCCCCACCTGCCAGGGCCAGGGCCAGACCAAACGCGTGGTGAACACCATGCTCGGCCAGATGGTGAGCTCCAGCACTTGCCCCACCTGCAACGGCGAGGGCAAAACTATTGTGGCCACCTGCGAGGTGTGCAAGGGCGAAGGCCGGCAGCTGCACGAGGAGGTGATTCCCATCAACATTCCGGCTGGTGTGGCCAACGACATGCAGTTGAGCATGAACGGCAAGGGCAACTTCCCCGAGCGCGGCGGTGTGCCCGGCGACCTGCTTATTCAGATTGAGGAGGAGCCGCACGAGTTCCTGAAGCGCGACGGCAACAACATCATGTTCGAGCAGTACATCTCGTTCGTGGATGCGGCGCTGGGTGCGAGCCTGGAAGTACCCACCATCGAGGGCAAGGTGAAAATCAAGGTCGACCCCGGCACCCAGCCCGGCAAAATCCTGCGCCTGCGCGGCAAAGGTATCAAGGACCTGAACGGCTACGGCCGCGGCGACCAGCTCATCCACCTGAATGTGTGGACGCCCAAAAACGTGAGCAACCAGGAGCGCGAACTGCTGGAGAAGCTGCGCGACTCGGACAACTTCACGCCCCATCCCGGCAAGAACGAGAAGGGCTTCTTCGAGAAAGTGAAAGAGTATTTCGCCTAATTTAGCGGCAGCTCGACCCACAAACTATTGAAATCCACGCCGGTGTACCGGCGTGGATTTTTTTGTGCCTATTGGTCGGAGCCGGGCAATACAGGGCCACCCACGGCTGTGACGCGGGGCGCTGGTGCAACCCGGGCGGATGGCTAGCGGGTGCTTGCTTTTTCGGCGTTGGTCCGCGTTAATTTGGCGCTGAGGTCGTGGCTGATTTGGTAGCCGAAGAGTAGCAGCGCGACTCCCACCAGCAGCATCGAGCTGTAGCGGCGCCAGGTGGGCAGTGGTGTGGTAGAAGCGTCGCCGTGGGCGAGGGCCGGCGCGTAGGCGAGGTCGGAAAGGGCGAAGCCGGCGGCCAGCGTGCCACTAGCGGCGGCGGCCAGCCAATTGCCGGATACCGCGTGAACGAGACTGAGCAAGCCAAAAAGGAGGCCGGTGATGACATTGAGCTTTTTCATGGCGCAATAGATAGGGGACCTTTAATTTGATTGTTGAATCGTGCGCCGGCGGAGAGCATTACAGGTCTCCGCATTTTTCAACAATTATTTTTTCTTTAGGCGGCTGTAATGCTCCGGCTTCCCTGGCGATTCAATCCCCGAAACCTTACCCCCGTATGGCCGCCGCAACCCCATCCGCCGATTTTGTTGCCGTCCTGAACCAGTACCAGCCGTTGCTGCGGCGCGTGGCCCGCCTCTACTGCCAGGATGCCGACGACCGCCAGGACCTGTTTCAGGAAATGGTGCTGCAGCTGTGGCGGGCGTGGCCGCGCTACGTGCCCCAGCCGGGCGCCAAGCTCAGCACCTGGCTCTACCGCATTGCCCTGAACGTGGCCATCTCGAACCTGCGCCAGCGCACCCGGCACCCGGCTCCGCTGGAGCTGACCGCCGAGGCACTGGCCGTGGCGCAGGCCCCAGAAACAGGCTTCGATGCCGAGGACCGCGCCCAGCTCTACGGGGCCATTGCCCGGCTCTCGGAAGTCGACAAGGCCTTTGTGCTGCTCTACCTCGAAGACCGGCCCTACGAGGAAATGGCCGAAATCCTCGGCATCACCCAGAATAATGTGCGCGTGAAAATGCACCGCGTGCAGGAAAAACTTCGTTCGCTTTTAGTCCCCGCCACCGCCTGATGGAACTCGATGACCTTCGCCGCCAGTGGCAGCAGCCCGAAGCGGCTGGCGTGCCCGCCGTCAATACTGCCCAGCTCGACCAGCTGCTCGCGGGCCGCTCGGAGGGGCTGGTCGAAAAAATGCGCCGCAATACCTGGTATGAAAGCATCGTGTGTATCGTGGTGATACTGGCCGCGCCGCTACTGCTGCTGGCCCAGCCCGAAACGGCCATTTTCCGGGTGTATGCGGTGATATTTGAGGCGCTAGCGATTGGACTGCTCTATCATTACTACCGGCAGCTGGGCCTGCTGCGGCGCATGACGCGGGCCGACGTGAACGTGCGGGCGCACCTGGGAGCACTGTGCGCGGGGCTACGGCAGTTGCTGCGCTTCTACTACCGCCTCACACTGGCTACTTTGCCGCTGATGCTGCTGCTGGACCTGGGCTACTTCGTGGGCCGGGAGCTGGCACATCCGGGCTCCTTTCGCTGGGCTTTGCTGGGAATAGTGAGCGGCAGTTTTCTATTGCTGGGGGCGCTGGCGCAGTGGGGCGTGGTAGTTGGCACCAGATGGTATTTGCAGCGCCTCTACGGCCAGCACCTCGACCGGCTCGAAGCCAGCCTGGCCGAGCTGGCCGAGCCCGCGCCGGCTGGCTGAGCCCGGCGCTCCCGTTCATCCGCCTTATTCGCCGCTTGGGTAGCGCTTTCCGCCGTTTGCGGCGCATCGCGTTGCGAGGCGTGCACGGTGGCGGTTACATTTGTTTGAACCTGATTTTTCTCACCTTCTTTCTCCTGCGATGCAAACAACATCTTCCCAGCCTATTCTTGAAGCCATCGACGTACGCAAGGCCTACGCCAACCACGTGGCCCTCGACGGCGTGAGCCTGTCGATTCCGGAGGGCAGCATTTTTGGGCTGCTCGGCCCCAACGGGGCGGGCAAAACCTCGCTCATCCGCATTATCACCCAAATTACGGCGGCCGATGAGGGCGAAATCCGCTTCCGGGGCGAGCGGCTGAACCCCTCGCACATCGCCCAGATTGGCTACCTGCCCGAGGAGCGGGGCCTATACAAAAAGATGAAGGTGGGCGAGCAGCTGCTCTACCTGGCGCAGCTGCGCGGGCTGAGCCGGGCCGATGCCACGGCGCGCATCAAGCAGTGGCTGAACCGATTTGAGATAAAGGAGTGGGCCGGCAAAAACGTGGAAGACCTGAGCAAGGGCATGCAGCAGAAGGTGCAGTTTATTGCCACCGTGCTGCACGACCCCAAGCTGATTATCCTGGACGAGCCGTTCTCGGGCTTCGACCCGATTAACGCCAATCTGATTAAGGACGAGATTCTGGAGCTGCGCAACCAGGGCGCGACTATCATTTTCTCGACCCACCGCATGGAATCGGTGGAGGAGATGTGCGACAACATTGCCCTGATTAACCGCTCACGCAAGGTGCTGGACGGGCCGATTGGCGTGATTCGCGACCAGTTCAAAACCAACACCTACGAGGTGGAGGGCAAGGGCAAGCTCATTCTGGCGCACCCCGATTTTGAGGTGATTGAGCAGAAGGAGCGCGAAAACGGCCACTTCTACGCCCGCGTGCAGCTGCACGACGGCGTGCGGCCCAACGACCTGCTGCGCTACCTCATCGGAGCGGTGGAGGTGGAAGCCTTCCGGGAGAAAATCCCGAGCATCAACGAGATTTTCATCCGGCGCGTGGGCGAAACCATGCCCGAAACCCTCACCGAAACCGCTAACGCGCTGCTTTAATCCGTCATCATGGCCTCGAAATTCTTCCTCATTGCCCAGCGCGAGTACCTCACCCGCGTTCGCAAAAAGTCCTTCATCATCCTCACGCTGGCCGTGCCGCTGCTGCTGGCGGCGTTCGGCTTCATCATTGCCAAGGTTGCCAGCTCCGACAACGACACCACCGACGTGGTGGAAGTGCGCGACGACTCGGGCCTGAACGTGGC
>JANXMN010000343.1 GCA_025354605.1 Hymenobacter sp.
CCGTTGAGGGCCTTTTTGGTGATACGCAGGGCTTCGAGCACGTAGCCGAGGCCGTCTTCAGGGTCGGGGATGCGGAGCTTGTCGATATCCGCCGCCGACTTGATGGTGGTGGGGAAGAGGGGGCCGCGCGATTCGACCATCTCGTAGGGCAGGCCCATGGCGTCGGGCACCACGAGGATGTCGGAGAAGATAATGGCGGCATCCACGTCGAGCGCGTCGATGGGCTGGATGGTGACTTCGGCGGCCAGCTCGGGCGTTTCGACCAACTCTTTGAAGCCGGAGAGGCGGGCGCGCAACGCGCGGTATTCGGGCAGGATGCGGCCGGCCTGGCGCATGAGCCAGACGGGGGTGCGCTCGGTAGCTTCGCCCCGGGCGGCACGCAGGAAAAGGTCGTTTTTCAGCATAAGGAAGCGCAAAGGTACGTGGTGGGGCCTTGCGCTGCCGAATGGGGTATTGTCGTTGCCGGGAAGGGTTTTATTGGTGCCGGGGGGTGTTTGAGGGTTGCCGGGATGAGTTGAACGGTAGCCGGGAGCTGTTTTAATGGTGCCGGGTGGTGTTTTGCTCTTGCCGGGTGGTGTTTTGCTCTTGCCGGATGGTGTTTTGCTCTTGCCGGATGCCGTCGAACCGTTGCCAAATGTGGGTTAGTCGTTGCGGAACGCCGTTTTGCTTCAGCGGAATGCTGTCAGACTGTTGCCAAATGCCGTTGAACCGTTGCGGAATGCCGTTTTGCTTTAGCGGAATGGCGTAGAAGAAGGAACGGACAGCAGAATGTTGTGAGAAATAGGGGTGGGGGCAAGCCCTGCCGGGTACAACCCCCGCCCCAACCTTAAGCGCCCCCTTTTACTTCCCGAACTGGCGCAGGTGGTAGGTGAAGCTGAGCAGGAAATACCGTTGCAGCACCCGGCTGCGCACGTCTTCGACGTAGCTGGCCTCGGTGTTGCGCACGAGGCTGCGGTTCTGGTCGAGCAGGTCGTGGGCTTCGATTTTTAGCTCGCCCTGCTGGTTGGCGAAGAGCTGGCGGGCCAGGCCCAGGCTCCAGCGCACGAGGCGCGGGTTGTAGCCGGCCGCGCGGCCGGTGGCGTTGCTGGCCCACACGTCGGAGGTGAGCACGAAGTGGGCCGGCAGCTGGTAGAACACGTCGCCGGTGAGGGTCTGGGTGAAGTAGGCGTTGTTTTGGGCGGGCAGCAGGGCGTAGGCCGCTCCCTGCCAGGTGGCGTTGAGGCCGAGGTTGAATTCAAGCTGCTCGTTGAAGGCCGAGTTCAGGCTCGCGCCCTGGCCCAGACTCCAGGTGCGGCCCGGGTTGGACTGGCCGTTCACGAAGCCGGGGCTGCGGGTGAGGCTGGCGTTGGTGGTCAGGTTGAGGTTGAGCTTGTGCGGAGCGAAGCGCTGGCCCAGCGATAGGAAGCCGCTCAGGCTGGAGAAGCCGTCGGCATTCACGGGGCGGGTGGTTGGCACGCCGGCGGGGCTGAAGGCGGTAGACGCCACAATCCGGTTATCGATGCGGCTGGCGCTGAGCAAGGCAAACACGCTGCGGCTGGTGGCGGCGTTAAACTGCGACCAGGTGGCCTGCAGCGTGTGCGCGTACTCGGGGCGCAGGGCGGGGTTGCCGGCCTCAATGCTGAGCGGGTTGGCGTTGTCGCGCACGGGCTGAAGCTGGGTGGCGGTGGGCGCGTTCAGGCGGGTGCGGTAGCTCAGGCGCAGGCTGCGGTTGGCGCGGCCGGTGTAGCTGAACAGGGCGTTGGGCAGCAGGCGGCCGAAGCGCTGCTGCACCGTGGTATCGGCCGAGAGGTTGCGCACGAGCAAATCCGAGAGCTGGGCATCGAGGCCCAGGCCCACGGTGTAGCGCAGGCGGCGCTTTTGCAGCACGAAGCCGGCGCGCTGGGTCTGGTAGTGGCTGCTGAACTCGTTGCTGAGGCCGGGGTTGGGACGGTCGAAGCTACCGGTGGCAGCGTTGAAGTCGGTGGTGAGCCGGGTGCCGTCGCTGCGGTTGTCGCCGAAGGCAACGTGCGTTTCGAGCTTGGTGCGCAGCGACAGCGGCTCGGTGTAGGCCAGGGTGAGGGTATGGTTGAGCACGGGGGCCGCCTGGGCGAGGCGCTGCTTGAGCGACTGCGTGGCGGGCTGGCCGGCGGCATCGAAAAACGTGTTGGTAGCCTGGTTATCGGCAGTGCCGTTGGGGTTGCTCAGCGCCGAATTCAGGTTGGCGGAAAAGCTGCGGCCGGGCCGGGCAAACTTGCGCATGAGCAGGGCATTGCCGCCGCCGTTGGGGCTGCTGGTGCCGGCTTCGTACTGGCTGTGGCCCTGGTTCAGCAAGAGCCCGTCGGTGGCCGACTGCTGCTGCCGCTGGCGGCTCAGCTCGTTGCGCTGCCACCAGGCGTAGGGCGTGACGCGCAGCGAAGTCAGCGAGTCGAGGCTGTAGTCGAGCCGGAAGTTGAGGCGGTGGCTGGTGGTGGTGCTCCGCTCGCGCAAGGCCTGGTCGGTGAGTAGGGGCGGGCCGGTTTCGCCGCCGGGGCCGGGCCGGCCGGCCACGTTGGCGCGGTGCAGCTGCTGGTCGGAGGTTTCGGTGGCGCGGGTGGCGAGGTAGCTGCCGGCCACTTCGGTGTGCTGGCCCCAGGCGTCGCGGTAGTTCAGGCCCAGCGCCCCCGTTTCGAGGATGCTGCTCGGCTGCGGGTTATCATTCGAAGCTCCCGCCCCGCCGCCCGGCTGCCGGAAAACGGGGCCGCCGCTGCCGCCGGGGCCGCTGCTGCCGGGGGCGGGGCCGCCGGCTTCGGCAAAGTCCTGCTCGTTCACGTTGTTGGCCAGGGCCAGGGCCGATACCTGCCGGCCGTTGTCGAAGCGATTGAGGCCCAGGCGGCCCTCGTAGCGGCCGGCAGTGCCCGCGCCCGCGCCGTTGGTGCCGAACCAGCCCTTGCGCTTGTCGCGCTTGGTGACGAGGTTGATGGTGCGCTGGCGGTTGCCGTCGTCGATGCCCGAGAAGGCGGCCTGGTCGCTCTGCTGGTCGTAGAGCTGCACGCGGTCGATAATGTCGGCAGGCAGGTTGCGAGTGGCCATCTTGGGGTCGTCGCCGAAGAAGGGCTTGCCATCGACGAGCACCCGGCTCACGGCCTGGCCCTGGGCGCGGATGCTGCCATCGCGGGAAACCTCCACGCCGGGCAGCTTTTTCAAAAGCGCCTCCACGGCCGCGTTGGGTCGGGTTTTAAAAGCGCGGGCGTTGAAGTCGAGCGTGTCGCCCTGCACGCTCACCGGGGCCAGGCTTTGGGTCACCACCACTTCGCCCAGCCGCTGGGCCAACGGGGCCAGGCGCAGGTTGCCCACGTCGGCGACGGGCTGCTCGGTCGAAACGGCAGCTGAGCGAAACACGGGCCGGTAGCCCAGCGCCGACACCTGCACCAGGTAGCGGCCGGGGGCCACGTTGCGCAGGGCAAAGCGCCCGTCGCCGTCGCTGGTGCCGAAGCCCACGTAGCTGGAGTCGCGGGCCAGCAGCAGCGACACGGCCGCCTCGCGCAGGGGTTTGCCGGCGGCCGAGTCGGCCAGGGTGCCGCGAATGGTACCGGGGGCCGGCGCGGGCCGGGCCAGGGTCTGGGCGCGGGCGGCCAGCGCCGGCAGCAGCCCCAGCAGAAGGCCGAATAGGAGGGAGCGCACGGCAGCTTTAGTGGGCTTCTTCGGCCATGAGGCGCTGGCGGAAATCAGCCATCGCCTTTTCGCGGTGGTCCTTCAGCTCGGCCGGCGTCACTTTTTGGACCGTTTGGGTGGGCCGCACTTCGGTTTCGGCCACGGGCTTCTGGTCGGTTCTAGTGGCCTGGTACTGCTCTTTCTTACTTTCGAGCTGGAGCACCACCCCTTTTTCGGGCATCAGCCCGCGCACCGGCGAGTAGGTGAAGGGCAGGTCGGTGGTGTACCAGATGGTGTAGGTTTCCTGCTTGAAGGGGGCCGTGGCCTTATGGCAGAGGTAGCCGGCCACTTTTTTGGTCTGGGGCAGCAGGGTCCAGTGGGTGGGGGCGGCGTAGGGCTCGTCGCTGCAGTAGGCGGTGGTGGCGTTTTCGGCCTGCACGGTAAGTAAGGTGCTGACGGTACGGCTGGCCAGGTCGAGGTAGGTGGCTTCCTCGAAGGGGCGCTTCACCTCGGTGGTTTGCGGGGCGGCGGTGGGGCCGCCGGTGGTGGTGGTGCGGGTGGCCCCGCCCTTGCGGGTTTCGCGGGCGTAGTGGCCGGCGTAGGCCAGGCTCAGGCTGGTGGTAGTGGTCTCGGGAATGTCGGTGGGGTAGTCGGGGCTGCCGGGCCTCACCAGCTGGCCGTTCACCACCACGCGAATCTCGCTGGGGTCGACGCGCCGGGTGACTTCGTATTGCAGGTGGCCGCCGGGCTGGGCCAGGGCAGGGAGGGCGGCGAGTAGGCCGGTGGCAAGTAGGGCGAGGATTTTTGCAGGTTTTTGCATAAGCTGAGGGAGTTGAATTGGAACGCCACAAAGCACCGGCACAAGTTTGTAAACGTTTGTTATACTGTGTTAAATAGTGTTAACGGGGCGCGGACAGCCTCCCGGCCCCGTACTTTTGACGGCACGAATTCCCGCTCCGATTCTCCCGCCCATGAAACGCCGCATCCGCTCCATCTTCTGGCTCATGGTGGTGTGCATGCTGGGCATCAACGGCTTCCAGGGCTACTGGCTTTATAGCACCTGGCAGCTCACCAGCAGCCAGTTTGCCCGCACCGTGAGCGATGCCCTGGCCACGGTGGTACAGCGCCAGCAGGTGAGCTCGGCCCGCCAGCTGCTGCAGGGCGCAACTGGCAACACCCCAAAGCAAATTATCTTCAGCCACTTCAGCGACAACGGTGCCCGGCTCAACCGCTTGGTGCTGCTGCCCGATTCCGGCGCTCAGCCCCCGGCCACCGTCCACATGCACCGCGAGGAAACGGTGACGACGCGCACCAGCACCAGTGCCGCCGGCCGCGATGCGGCCGACACCCTGGCCCATTCCATCTCGCGCCTCCTTATCAGCGACTGGGTAGGCGCGCGCACCCTCAACCTGGGCCAGTTGGCCACCGCTTATCACGCCGAGCTGCGCCAGCGCGGGGCCGATGCGCCGCTGGTGCTCGACACTCTGCGGCGGCGGGTGGCCACGGGTGCCCATGCCATCCCGCCGCCCCGCCACCTACCGGCCGGCTACACCCTGCTCACGCCGTCCGCCGTGCTCAACCCCATCACCGATTTGCAGGTGCGGGCCGCGTTTCCACCGCCCACCAGCTACGTGCTGCGCCGCATGGGCGGGCTGCTGGCCGGCTCGGTGCTGCTACTGCTGCTCACCACCGGCTGCTTTGGGCTGATGCTGAGCACGATTCTGCGTCAGAAGAAGCTGTCCGAAGTCAAAAACGACTTCATCAACAACATGACGCACGAGCTGAAAACGCCGCTGGCCACCGTGTCGGCCGCCGTCGAGGCCCTGCAACATTTCGGCGCGCTCGCCGACCCGGCCAAAACCCAGACTTACCTGCGCATCTCCCGCACCGAGCTGCAGCGCCTGTCCGACCTGGTCGAGAAAGTCCTCCACATTGCCGTGGACGAGCGCCAGCCGTTGGCCCTGCACCCCGAGCCCGTGCTGGCCGCCGAGCTGGTGGCCGAAATCGTGGCCCGCCACCAGCTGCAGGCCGCCAAGCCCGTGCAGTTCGACGTGCAGCTGCCCGCCACCGCCCTGCGCTGCGACCGCCTGCACATGGGCAACGTCCTCAACAACCTCATCGACAACGCCATCAAGTACTCCCGCGAGGCCGTCACCATCACCATCCGGGGCCGGCAGGAGGCCAGCGGCTGGCACCTCTCGGTGGCCGACGACGGCCCCGGCATTGCCCCCGGCTACCAGGAAGCCATTTTCGACCGCTTCTTTCGCGTGCCCACCGGCAACCTGCACGAGGTAAAAGGCTTCGGCCTGGGCCTGTACTACGTGCGGCAGGTGGTGGAGCGCCACGGCGGCCGCATCGGCGTGCGCAGCAGCCCGGGCCGGGGCAGCGAGTTCGCGCTCTGGATTCCGCAGGGGTAAGCCGGCGATATTGGGGCGATATCGAAGAACGTCATGCTCATCTAGCGTCCGCGCAGCCGAAGCATCTCGCGTGCTTCCACTAATCAATATTGCTCTCACGATTGAGTTACTACCCCAAGCGAGATGCTTCGCTGCGCTCAGCATGACGTTCTTCCGTCTGACGTGCTGATGTCTGAAGTTCTTCCACCTGTTGTTCTTCTTTTCCTACTCAAAACCAAAATGCCTACCATCCTCCTCGTCGAAGACGAGCCCTCCCTGGCCCTCATCGTGCAAGACAGCCTCGAAAGCCGCGGCTTCACCGTCGACTTTGCCGCCGACGGTGAGGCCGGCCTCGCGCAGTTTCGGCAGCGCTGCCCCGACATTGTGGTGGCCGACGTGATGATGCCCCGGCTCGACGGCTTCTCACTGGCCGCCCAGATTCGGCGCGAAAATGCCGGCGTGCCCATCCTCTTCCTTACCGCCCGCTCCCAGACGGCCGACGTGGTGCGCGGCTTCGAGCTGGGCGGCAACGACTACCTGAAAAAGCCCTTCAGCATGGACGAGCTCATTGTGCGCATCCGCGCCCTGCTGGCCCGCGCACAGCCGCCCGCGCCCGTCCCCGAGACCGTCCCCGCTGGCCCGCTCACCCTGGGCCGCTACCAGTTCGACTACCCCCGCCAGAAGCTGCGCCTCGATGCCCACGAAGAAACCCTCACCAACCGCGAAGCCGAGCTGCTTAAGCGCCTGCACGACCAGCGCAACCAGGTGCTGGAGCGCGGCGCGGTGCTGCGCGAGCTCTGGGGCGACGACTCATTCTTCAACGGCCGCAGCCTCGACGTATTCATCACTCGCCTGCGCCGCTGCCTGAAAAACGACCCGCAGGTGCAGATTGTGAACGTGCGCGGCATCGGCTACAAGCTGATTTTGTAGGTAAACACTTACAAAGCAGGAAGCTTCAAAAGAACGTCATGCGGAACGCAGGGGAGCATAACGTTCTTTTGAAGCTTACCGCGTCAGGCCGGGGAACAGCACCCCGATGGCCGAGGCCAGGAAATTGACGCCGATGGCCAAGGTGATGAAGCCAATGATGCGCGCCATCGCTGCCATGCCCGGCTTGCCCAGAAAGCGGGTGAGGCGCAGCGAAAACAGCAGGATGATGAAGGCCGCCAGCGCTACCAGCGCAAAACCGGCAATGGTCATGGCCTTATCGACGTAAGTGGGACGGATGAGGCCGATACAAATGGCCATCGAGCCCGGCCCCGAGAGCATGGGCATGGCCAGCGGCGTGAAGCTGATGTCGTCCTTCTGCTTGCTGGCTTCGAGGGCTTCAGGTCCCACCCGGTCGCGGTTGGCGCCGGGCGTGAGCAGCTCGAAGGCTGAGCGCATGAGCAGAATGCCGCCCGCGATGCGCAGGTGCTGAATATTGATGCCGAAGAAATTGAGGATGTACTGCCCGCCAAAAAAGGCCACCGTCAGAATGCACACCATGTACACGCAGGCGCGTAGGGCCGTGCGGGCGCGCTCCGAGGCCCGGTCGTCGGCCGTGAGGGTGAGGAAAACCGGCATCGCCCCGAACGGATTGACGATTGAAAAGAGCGTGGTGAAGGTGGCGAGTAAAATTTCCATCGGGCACAAAGGTAGGAAAACGGACGACCCGCGCGGAAAAAGACTATTTTGCCGTTTCATTAGCCGCCGCCCGCCCCGGTAGCTTTTTCCGGTATTTTTCTACTTGCTGATTATATGATTCCTGACGCTTCCGCCAACGCCGCCGCCAGCGGTGATGCCACCGACCGGCCCGCCTCCGAAAACCCCATCGTGGGCATCATCATGGGGTCGAAATCGGACCTGAAAATTATGGCGGCCGCTGCCGACATCCTGCGCCAGTTCGCTATTCCTTACGAAATTACGCTCGTCTCGCCCCACCGTACGCCGCACCGCATGGTGGAGTATGCCGAAAGCGCCCGCAAGCGTGGCCTGCGCGTGCTCATCGCCGGCGGGGGCGGGGCGGCCCACCTGCCGGGCATGGTGGCGGCTTTCACCACGCTGCCCGTTATCGGGGTGCCCATCAACAGCACGCTCTCGATTCAGGGCCTGGACTCGATTCTGAGCATGATTCAGATGCCGGCCGGCACGCCCGTGGCCACCGTGGGCCTCGACAATGCCGCCAACGCCGCTGTGCTCGCTACTCAGATGCTGGCCATCGGCAACGCCCGTCTGACCGACGCGCTTGAGAAATACCGCACCACGCTCAAAGACCGGGTGATGCGCACCATCGAGGAGCTGCGCAAAGGCGGCTTTCAGGATGATGTGTAGAACCAATAAATAGTAATCCCCATCCGTACGCCGGGCTTCGACTGCGTTCAGCATAGGAGTCAGGCTGTCC
>JANXMN010000590.1 GCA_025354605.1 Hymenobacter sp.
CTACCACGTAACATAAGTTGTTACGTGGTAGGAAAATTTTCCTTGCCACGTAACATTTTCCCGCTCTTTCGCCGCGAAGCGGTTGGTAAACCAGACAAACAGGTTGGAGTGCCTTGCCATAGTTCCGGTTCACGGCGCTTGGTTCAGCCCCCTTTTTTCCACACATGCCATTCTTGCAGGCTAATTCTGAAACCATGAAAAACTTCGCCTCCTTCGCCGATGCGGGCGACTACCAAGCTCTGTTGCAGCAAGCCCTGGCAATCAAGGCCAACCCCTACGGCTACCAGCACGTCGGGCGCAACAAAACCGTCGGCCTCATCTTCTTCAACCCCAGCCTGCGCACCCGGCTCAGCTCCATCAAGGCGGCCTATAACCTGGGCGCGCAAGCCTGGGTGCTCAACGCCGGGGCCGACTCCTGGACCCTGGAAATGGCCGATGGCGCGGTAATGAACGGCGGCACCCAGGAACACATTAAGGACGCCATTGCCGTGATGAGCCAGTACTGCGACGTATTGGGCGTGCGCACCTTCCCCACCCTCACCAACCGCGACGAGGACTACCAGGAAGTCGTCTTCAACAAGATTCTGCAGTACGCCACCGTGCCCGTCATCAGCCTGGAAAGCGCCACCCTGCACCCGCTGCAAAGCTTCGCCGACCTGATTACGGTGGCCGAAACCAAGCAGAAGGAGCGCGTAAAAGTGGTGCTCACCTGGGCCCCGCACGTGCGCGCCCTGCCCCAGTGCGTGCCCAATTCCTTCTGCGACTGGTTTTCGGAAATCGACTGGGTGGATTTCGTCATCACCCACCCCGAGGGCTACGAGCTGGACCCCAAATTCACCAAAGGAGCCCGCATCGAACACGACCAGAAGAAGGCGCTGGAAGGCGCCGATTACGTGCAGGCCAAAAACTGGAGCAGCTATCGTGACTACGGCCAAATTCTCAGCTCCGACCCCGCCTGGATGGTGAGCGAAGCCCACATGGCCCTGACCGATGGTGCCAAATTCCTGCACTGCCTGCCCGTGCGCCGCAACGTGGAAGTATCCGACGCCGTGCTGGACTCGCCCAACTCCCTCATCATCCAGGAAGCCGGCAACCGCACCATCTCCATGCAAACCGTGCTGCACGAGCTGCTGAAGTAACTCGGGGGCCGGAACCGCGGCTGAGCCGGCAAAGGACTTTTTGGATTGCTCGTTAATCTTATTTTAGCTTTGCGACTTGTATTACCGCCGGATTTTAATTTGTTCGGCTTCTGAGGTTTCTGCAAAAAAATTATTTCTCCATTCTTTCTCACCTTTTCTCCCCCTCATTTTCTCATGAAGCTTATTCAATTATTTGCCATTGCGCTGCTGGCCCTGCTGGTCAATTCAAGCTACGCGCAATCCATGCACTTGGCCTCGGGCAACCTCGATATGCTGAAAGGCCAGAAAACCATCAATCTGGTGTATGCCTAACGACAACGTGCGCGTGGGCAAGGGCACTGAACAGGATTACATCGACAAAAAAGTAATCGACTATAACAAGGACAAGCCCGGCCGCGGCGACGAGTGGCTGAAGAACTGGAAAAACGACCGGGCCAGCCGCTACCAGCCCAAATTCGAGGAGCTCATCAACAAGCAGCTCGAAAAGTCGGGCGTGCAGGTGGGCAAATTCCCCAACGCGCCCTACACGCTGGTGCTGCGCACGGTATTCATTGAGCCTGGCTTCAACGTGGGCGTGATGCGCATGCCGGCCTACACCAACCTGGAGGCTGCCTTCGTGAAAACCGGCACTACCGCCGACCTGGCCGTGGTGACGATGATGAAGTCGCCGGGCCGCGATGCCATGGGCTACGACTTCGATGCCGGTGAGCGCATCTCCGAGTCTTACGCCAAAGCCGGCAAGTCGCTGGCCAACTTCCTGATGAAGCAGAAAGTAATGTAATTGCCTTGGGTGGGCCATACATTACCGCGTGGACACCTCTATCATTTAGCCTGTCAGCCCCGGAACTATACGGTTCCGGGGCTGTTTTTTTGCTTTCGGATTTGGGAGTTTCGTGGTACTTTTGTATCAGTAATTTTATGCCAACTTATCAGAGAAATCCAGTTGTGCATGCTATCAGGGCTTGATTACCGCTTTGCCTACCCGATTTATCCCATAGCCTTCCCACTATCCTTCTGAAGCTTATCCATGACGCAGCCATACTCCGCCAACGGTACCGCCATTTCCGCAGCTGCTCCGGGCCGGGTGCTGGTGGGCACGGAGCGGCTCACGCTGGCCGATTTCCACACCATTCTGCACAAAGGCGTAAAAATTGACCTGGCTCCGGCGGCACTCGAAGGTGTGGCCGCCAGCTACGCGTTTCTTAAGGATTTCTCGAAGGGCAAGCTGATTTACGGCATCAATACCGGCTTCGGGCCGATGGCCCAGTATAAGATTGGCGACGACGACCTGCACGCCCTGCAGCTCAACCTGATTCGCAGCCACTGCACCGGGCTGGGCAACCTGCTGCCGCCCCTCGAAACCAAGGCCCTGATGCTGGCCCGCCTGTGCAGCCTGCTGCGTGGCTACTCGGGCATCCATCCCGAGCTGGTGCACCTGCTCGCCGAATTAATTAACCGCGACGTGCTGCCCTGCATCTACGAGCACGGCGGCGTGGGTGCCAGCGGCGACTTGGTGCAGCTGGCCCACCTGGCCCTGGCCCTCATCGGCGAAGGAGAAGTGCTCTACTACGGCCGCGTGACCAACGCCGCCGAAGCTTTCGCGCAGGAAGGACTGACGCCGCTCACCATCCACTTCCGCGAGGGGCTGGCCCTGCTCAACGGCACCTCGGCCATGGCCGGCGTGGGCGTGGTGAACCTGCTGGCCGCCCGCCGGGTCATCAACTGGTGCCTGCTGCTGTCGGCTACCATCAACCAGGTAGTGGAGGCTTACGACGACGCGGTTTCGCAGGAGCTGAACGCGGTGAAGCGGCACCCTGGCCAGGCGGCCGTGGCGGCCGCCCTGCGCAGCCTGAACGAAGGCTCCGGGCTGGTGCGCCGCCGGCACGACGTGCTGTATAAGGAAGAAAACCACGACACCGACGTGCTCATCGACAAGGTGCAGGAGTACTACTCGCTGCGCTGCGTGCCCCAGGTGCTCGGACCAGTGCTCGATGCCTTCCGGCAGGCCGAACAGGTAGTGCTCGACGAAGTGGCCTCGGTGAACGACAACCCGGTGGTCGACCACCGGAATGAAAACGTGTTTCACGGGGGCAATTTCCACGGCGATTACGTGGCCTTCGAGATGGATAAGCTGAAAATTGCCATCACCAAGCTGGCCATGCTCAGCGAGCGACAGCTCAACTACCTGCTCAACGACAAGCTCAACCAGAAGCTGCCGCCCTTCCTCAACGCCGGGCGGCTGGGGCTGAACTTCGGCTTGCAGGGCATGCAATTCACCGCTACTTCCACCGTGGCCGAGTGCCAGTCGCTGTGCATGCCGGTGTACGTGCACAGCATCCCGAACAACAACGACAACCAGGATATCGTGAGCATGGGCACCAACGCCGCCGTAATTGCCCGCCGGGTAATTGCCAACGCGGCCGAGGTACTGGCCATTCACGCCGTGGCTGTGATGCAGGCTGTCGACCAGCTCGACGTGGTGGCTGGGCTCTCGCCCGCATGCCGGGCGCAGTACCAGCGGGTGCGCGCCGTGTTCCCCCGCGTGGTGGCCGACCAGCCGCATTTTCTTCACTTGCGCAAGGTGGTCGCCCTCATTCAGGGTGATGACTTGGGCTTGGTTTAATTGTGCGGTTTGGAATAATGGTCGAAAGAATCAACACAAACTAAAACGGTCATGCTGAGCTTGTCGAAGCATCTCTACTGCAATACTAAAATTGATTACTGCTGCGGTAGTGATGCTTCGACAAGCCGACGCAAGTTGAGGCGTGACGTGCTAATCCTCTCCTCTATCGCTCTGCCACTCCCCATCTACTTCACCTGCAAAAAACTGACCCTGACGACGTGAAATACGCATTAATAACCGGAGGCTCGCGCGGCATCGGCCGCGCGGTGGCCGTGAAGCTGGCCAACCAGGGCTACCACATTCTGCTCAACTACAAGGCCAACCACGCCGAAGCTGAAGTAACCAAAGCCGCCGTGGAAGCGGCTGGCGTGAGTTGCGAGCTGCTGCCCTTCGACGTAGCCAGCAAAGACCGGGTGGATGAGGTGCTGGGCAACTGGGTAGACGCCCACAAGGACGCCAAAATCGAGGTACTGGTGAACAACGCCGGTATCCGCGAAGACAACCTCTTTATCTGGATGACCGACGAGCAGTGGAAGGGCGTGATTTCGACCAGCCTCGACTCGTTTTTCTACGTCACCAAGCACGTTATCAACCAGATGCTGGCGGCCAAGTTCGGGCGCGTCGTCAACATCGTGTCGCTGTCGGGGCAGAAGGGCCTGGCGGGCCAAACCAACTACTCGGCCGCCAAAGCCGGCCTGATTGGGGCCACCAAGGCCCTGGCCCAGGAAGTGGCCCGGCGCGGCATCACGGTGAATGCCGTGGCCCCCGGCTTCATCAAAACCGACATGACCAGCGACCTCAAAGAAAGCGAGTTGGTGAATATGATACCGATGCGCCGCTTCGGCCAACCCGAGGAGGTGGCCGAAGCCGTAGGTTTCTTCGCCTCGCCGGCCAGCTCCTATATCACCGGCGAGGTGCTGTCCATCAACGGCGGCTTATATTCGTAGTTTTAGAACATTGTTTCAGAACGCCGAATAAGAAGAACGTCATGCTGAGCGGAGCGGAGCGCAGTCGAAGCATCTCGCGTGCCGCCACTAACTAATGACGTTTGCACCGATTGAGTTACTACCACACGCGAGATGCTTCGGCTGCGCTCTGCTCCGCTCAGCATGACGTTCTTGAGTATGACGTTCTGACATTCCCCTTTTCAACCCCTCCCTCCCCTCTCCTTTCGCTGATTATGAACCGCGTTGTTATCACCGGATTGGGCATTTACTCGTGCATCGGGCAAAATCTGGATGAAGTGCGCGACTCGCTGCACGCCGGGCGCTCGGGCATCGGGCTCGACCAGGAGCGCAAGGAGTTCGGCTACCGCTCGGGCCTTACCGGCATGGTGCCCCGGCCCGAATTGAAGGGCCGGCTCGACCGCCGCGCCCGCATCAACCTGCCCGTGCAGGGCGAGTACGCCTACGTGGCCACCGCCGAAGCCATGCAGACGGCCGGCATCGACGCGGGCTATTTTGTGGATAATGAGGTGGGCATCATTTTCGGTAACGACAGCTCGGTACTGCCCGTCATCGAGGCCATCGATATCATTCGGGCGAAAAAGGACACCACGCTGCTCGGCTCCGGCTCCATCTTTCAGACCATGAACTCGACGGTGACCATGAACCTGGCCACTATCTTCCCACTCAAGGGCATCAACCTGACGCTGAGCGCGGCCTGCGCCAGCGGCTCACACTCCATCGGCATGGGCTATCTGCTCATTAAGAGCGGCTTGCAGGACATGATTCTGTGCGGCGGGGCGCAGGAAATTAACAAGTACTGCATGGGCAACTTCGACGCGCTGTCGGCCTTTTCTATCCGCGAGGATGCGCCGGCCGAAGCCACGCGGCCCTTCGACCGCGGCCGCGACGGGCTGGTGCCCAGCGGCGGCGCGGCCACGGTGATACTGGAAAGTCTGGAATCGGCGCAGCGGCGTGGGGCGCGCATCTACGGCGAAGTGGTGGGCTACGGCTTTTCGAGCAACGGCGCGCACATCTCCAACCCCACCGTGGATGGCCCGGTGCGGGCACTAGCCAAGTCGCTGGCCGACGCCGGCTTGCAGGCCACCGACATTGACTACATCAACGCGCACGCCACCTCCACGCCGGTGGGCGATGTCAGCGAGGCTCGCGCCATTGCTCAAGTTTTCGGCGAACACCGCACCCCCGTTAGCTCCACCAAGTCGATGACCGGGCACGAGTGCTGGATGGCCGGGGCCAGCGAAATCGTGTATTCGATGCTGATGATGGAGCACGGTTTTGTGGCGCCGAACATTAACTTTGAGACTCCAGATGAAGACTCGGCCCGGCTAAACATTATCAGTAAGGCCAAGGATACCAAAATCGATACTTTTCTGTCTAATTCCTTCGGCTTCGGAGGCACGAATTCTTCATTGATTATTAAGAAATGGAAGCAACTATAACGAATAAGGCCGAGGTTATCTCGCATATCAACGGATTTCTGGCCGACGAATTTGAAGTGGATATCGACACCATTCAGCCCGAAGCCAACCTGGCCCAGACGCTGAACCTGGACAGCCTCGACTACATCGACCTGGTTGTGATGACGGAAAGCAACTTCGGCTTCAAGGTGAAGGCCGAGGATTTCCCCGGCATCAAAACCTTCAGCGACTTTTATAACTACGTGACGGCCAAGCTCGGGCTGCAGGATGGCTGAGTGGCAGGGGAAATCCCAGGCCAGCGTGACGGGGTATAAGATTTTCGGGTTTTTCGTGAAGCGCTTCGGGGTGCGGGTGGCCTATGTTATCCTGCTGTTCGTAGCGTTTTACTATTTCTGCTTTTCCTGGCACAGCTCGGGGGCCATCCTGGATTTCTACCGGCGGCGCCTGCACTTCCCGGCCCTCAAGGCGCTGGGACTACTTTATGTGAACTACTTCCGCTTCGGGCAAACGCTGATTGACAAGTTCGCGGTGCTGGCCGGGCAGCAGGCCGCCTTCACGTTTTCGTTCGATGGCGGGCACCACCTCGACGAGATGGTGGCCGAGGGCAACGGCGGCATCCTGCTCAGCGCCCACGCCGGCAACTGGGAGGCTGCCGGCCAGCTGCTCAGCCGCCTGAACCGGCCGGTGAGCATCGTGATGTACGACGGCGAAGAGGCCCAGATTAAGCAATATCTGCAGCAGTCGGCCAACAAGAAGTTTCAGGTCATCTTCGTGAAGCCCGACCTGTCGCACATCTTCAAGATAAACGCCGCACTGGCCGCCAATGAGCTGGTCTGCATTCACGGCGACCGATTTATGCCCGGGGCCAAAACCCTGACGCTGGACTTTCTGGGCGCGCCGGCCCGGTTTCCGGAGGGGCCGTTTCTGCTGGCGCTGAAGTTTTCGGTGCCGGTGACGTTCGTGTACGCCTTCAAGGAATCGGCCACGCACTACGCGCTGTCGGCCACGCCGGCCCGCCGCTACCGCACGGCGCAAAATGATACCGTCAGCACCATTGCCACGGCCTACGCCCGCACCCTCGAAACCAAGGTGCACGAGCACCCCGAACAGTGGTTTAACTACTACGACTTTTGGAAACAAACGCCCTGATTGCCTCCGGCGATGCCCTGCTGGCCCTGCTGCCCCAGCGCCCGCCCATCGTGCTCATCTCCGCGCTGCTAGCCAGCGACGGCACCCGCACCGTGAGCGGCTACCGCGTGCCCGCCGACGGCCTGCTGGTAGCGCTTGGCCACTTGAGCGAGGCCGGCCTAGTGGAAAACATTGCCCAGACGGCGGCGGCCGGCGTAGGCTACCACTGCCAGCAGCTGGGCCAGCCCACGCCCATTGGCTTCATTGCGGCCATCAAAGACCTGCAAATACGCGCCCTGCCGGCCGTGGGCACCGAGCTTAC
>JANXMN010000399.1 GCA_025354605.1 Hymenobacter sp.
CGCCTGTAGCCGAATCCAGCGTTGCGGCAGGTCGCCCTGCGAGGCATTCAGGTAGTCCTCGTAGGTACAGGGCACCACGCGCTTGGTGGCGTTGTCGCCGAGGCGCTCCACTTCCATCCACCACTTTTCGGCGCGGCGCGACTTGTAGAACACCAGCTTGTCGGGGTTGCCGGGCAGCACCACGGTGTAGGTGAGGAAGCGGAAGGTGCCGAAGCCGGTTTCGGGCCGGCGGTGGTAAAAACCTTCGATGAAATACCAGAGCATGGTGGCAATGGTGGCGGCGGCCAAGCCATTGGGGTCGAGGTCGGCGCGGTAGCCGTAGAGGCCAAAGGAACTGAGCTGCTCGTTGTGGCCGGCGTACCAGCACAGTTGGGTGGCTTCCTCGTTGCCCAAGCCAAAGGGGTTGGCCGGGTAGTAGCCCGGCGAGTCCTGCCAGCGAATGGCGGCAATGTCCACGCTCATGAAGTCGGCCTGGCGCACCAGCGGCTCAGCCAGGCGGCGGTCGGCGCGCACCTCGCCCACGCTCATGGTGTCGAAGTGCAGCTTTTCGAGGGCCACCATCACTTCGGGCGGCGTCAAGTACTGCTGATGGCCGAGGTGGGCCAGGCTGAACACGATGTTGGGCTCGTGTACCAGCAGGCGGCGCAGGTGGCTTTCTTCAGCCGGGGTGTTGAGGCCGGGCTCGGCCATGTCGGGGCGCGAGTCCACCACGGTCACGTTCACGGTGCGGTTCTGCACCTCGTAGGCCAGGAACTGCCCGTAGTCGAGGTCGTGGCTGCCGCCGAGCAGGATGGGCACCGTATTCTCGTCAAGCAGGGCCGCGATGATTTCACGCAGACGCTGGTAAGTGTCTTCCAGCGTGAGGCCGGGGCGCAGGTTGCCCAGGTCGACCAGGCGCAGCAGGCCCGAGCCTTTCTGCAGTTGGTAGAAGCGCTGGCGCACCTCGTTGGGGCCATGGCGGCGGGTACTGGGCGGGCCGGCCGCGCTGCCGCGCCACTCGTCGAGGCCGATAAGGGCCAGGTCGGCAGTGCGCCAGTCGGGGAAGCTCTCGGTGAAGCGGGTAGCGTAGGCGGCCAGCGTGGTAGGGGCGGGGGCAGCCTCGGTCAGCGTTTCCGGCAGCGGGTCAAAAAACAGGGCCAGATTCATGGGGAACAGAAATGCACGAGCCTCAAAATTACACCGAAAAAGGCCGATTTTCCGGCCTTTTTGGACAATTCTGTTCTCCATCTACTAGCACTGCGTATGCCGCCGGATAAGGGTCCGGGATGCTCGGCAGTAGCACAGCCCGAAAAAAAGCTCTTTATTTAAGCTGAAATTCAACCGTTACGCTTTATCCAGCCCACCCATGGACGTTCGCCGCGCCTTCGATATCCTCCCGTACCAACTCGCCAAAAAGCCCAAAAAAGATGCTCTGGCCTCGAAAATTGACGGCCAGTGGGTGCCCATCAGCACGCAGCAGGTGCAGGACCAGGCTGACCTTGTGTCGCTCGGCCTCGCTTCGCTCGGCCTCAAGCGCGGCGACAAAGTGGCCATCATCAGCATGAACCGCCCCGAGTGGATGCTGGCCGATTTCGGTATCTCGCAAATCGGCGCCACCAGCGTGCCCATGTACCCGAGCATCACGGTCGAAGACTACAAGTACATTTTCACCGACGCCGGCGTGCGCGCCATTTTTGTGTCCGATACAAAGCTGTTCGACAAAGTGCACGAAGCCATCGAGGGCCTCGACATCCCCGTCGCCAACATCTTCACCTTCGATAAAATCGAAGGCGCCCGCCACTTCGACGAGCTGCTGGAGTTGGGCAAAAAGGGCAACGCCGCCGACCTGCAGCCCTTGAAAGCCGCCGTCGAGCCCGACGACCTGCTCACCCTCATCTACACCAGCGGCACCACCGGCCAGCCCAAGGGCGTGATGCTGACGCACGACAACATCCTGAGCAACTGCCGCAACTCGCAGCGCTTCGTGCCCGTCACCGACCACGACAAAGCCCTGAGTTTCCTGCCGCTCTGCCATATTTTCGAGCGCATGGTGACCTACCTGTACATGATAAACGGTGTGAGCATCTACTACGCCGAAAGCATGGACACCATCGCCGAAAACCTGCGCGAGGTGAAGCCTGAAATCTTCACCACCGTGCCCCGCCTGCTGGAGAAGGTGTATGATAAAATCGTCGCCAAAGGCCACGAGCTGGAAGGCGTGAAGAAAAGCCTGTTCTTCTGGGCCTTGGATTTGGGCCTGAAGTACGATACCCAGAAAGACCAGGGCTTCTTCTACAACACGCAACTGGCGCTGGCCAATAAGCTCATTTTCAACAAGTGGCGTGAGGCGCTGGGCGGCAATCTGCGCTGCATCGTAAGCGGCGGCGGAGCCCTACAGCCGCGCCTGGCCCGCGTGTTCTGGTCGGCCGGCATCCCAGTGATGGAGGGCTACGGCCTGACGGAAACCTCCCCGGTTATCGCCGTGGGTGGCTACGAGCCCGAAAACAACATGATTGGCACCGTAGGCCCGCTCATCGACAACATGCAGGTGAAAATTGCCGCCGACGGCGAAATCCTCACCAAGTCGGCCTCCGTGATGAAGGGCTACTACAACCAGCCCGAGCTCACGGCCAAGGAGTTTGACGAAGAAGGCTGGTTCCACACCGGCGACATTGGCGAACTGGTGAATGGCAAGTTCCTGAAAATCACCGACCGCAAGAAGGAGATGTTCAAGACCTCGGGCGGCAAGTACATCGCCCCGCAGGTGCTCGAAGGCAAGTTCAAGGAAGACCCGCTCATCGAGCAGGCCATGGTGGTCGGGGCCGACCAGAAGTTCGCCTCCGCCCTCGTCATTCCGTCCTTCGCCGACCTCAAAGGCTGGTGTAAGCGCAACGGCGTGCCCGACGCTTCGAACGAGGAATTGGTGAAAAACCCCAAAATCGTGGACCTCTACGAGGGTCTGGTGAAGAAATATAACCAGAGCTTCGCCCAGTGGGAGCAGGTGAAAAAAATTGTTCTCCTGCCCGAGCTCTGGACCGTGGAAAGCGGCGAAATGACCCCCACCATGAAGGTAAAGCGCAAGGTCATTACTGAGAACAACAAAGCCCTGATTACCGACATGTATGAGCGGGCCGATACGGAGCCGCGCGAGCGCAAGGCCCATTAGGCGAGCGTTAGCGCCGTCCTGTCATTGCGAGTGGAGCATTCTGCGCATCAAGCAGAGACGAAACGCGACACCCGAAGGAGCCGCGATTAAGCGGCCCGCGTAGCTAACCATTGCTCTGTCAGCGACCAGCCAGATGACGTGAAAAGCCCTGGCTCTGGTGCAGAGTTGGGGCTTTTTGTTTTGGAAAAGCTCGTCAAATCTCAATGTTTTTGTCGCAAGCGGAATGATTGCCGCGTTCGGCTATGCTCCACTCGCAATGACAGAAAGATTTTGCCAACTGTTATGCAAGCCTAATATATTTTTCGTAAGTTTACCGCACTATCAGACCGCCAATGAAACCCGAAGAGACCGTCGACTATAACATTAAAGTGGCCTGGCACGCGATTTCGCGGATGTACAACACCCAAGCCGCGCAAAACGATATCACCACGAGCATCGGCTTCGTGCTGCTGAACATTGACCAGGAGCGCGGCACGCCCGCCACCAAAATCGCGCCGCTGCTGGGTCTCGAAACCCGCAGCCTCACCCGCATCCTGCGCAGCATGGAGGAAAAGGGCCTCATCTACAAGCAGGCCGACTCGGTGGACAAGCGCTCGGTCCGCATCTTCCTCACCGCGCTGGGCCTGGAGAAAAAGGAAGTGTCGCGCCAGACTGTGCGCCACTTCAACCTGAAAATCCGTGAGAAAATCCCGCAGAGCCAGCTCGACGTGTTTTTTAAAGTTGCCGTCCAGATTACGAGCATGATTGAGGGCAAAACTCTTTTCGAGGATTTCGTGCTTCGGCCACTGCTGGCCGAGTTGCCGGGCTCCTAGCAACCGCCAATCGTTGTCATGCTGACGAAGGAAGCATCTTATCACGGCTGCTTTCGTCAGATTCACTTACTCACTGCGGCGCATACGTGATAAAGTCCTTCGCTGCGCTCAGGATGACCGTTTTAACCACCATTATGAATCGAACCATCAAGAAAGTTGCCGTGCTCGGCTCCGGTGTTATGGGCTCGCGCATTGCCTGCCACTTCGCCAACATTGGCGTGCAGGTGCTGCTGCTCGACATCGCCCCCAAAGAGCTGCTGCCCGACGAAGAGAAAAAGGGCCTCAAACTCGATGCGCCGGCGGTGAAAAACCGCATTGTGAATGCCGCGCTGCAGGCCGCAATCGTTGCCAACCCCTCGCCGCTCTACCGCAAGGCCGACGCGAACCGCATCAAAACTGGCAACTTGGACGACAACCTGAAAGATATCGCCACCTGCGACTGGACGATTGAAGTGGTTGTTGAGCGCCTCGATATCAAAAAAAGCCTGTTCGAGCGCGTAGAGCAGTTCCGCAAGAAGGGCACGCTGATTACGAGCAACACCAGCGGCATCCCGATTCATCTGATGACCGAGGGCCGTTCGGAGGATTTCAAGACGCACTTCTGCGGCACGCACTTCTTCAACCCGCCCCGCTACCTGAAGCTGCTCGAAATTATCCCGACCCCGGACACCGACCCAGCCATTGTAGATTTCCTGCTGCACTACGGCGACTTGTACCTGGGCAAAACCACGGTATTGGCCAAGGATACCCCGGCCTTCATCGCCAACCGCGTGGGCGTGTTCGCCATCATGGACGTGCTGCGCATCATGCAGGAGCTGGGCCTGATGGTGGAGGAAGTCGACAAGCTGACCGGCCCGGTGATTGGGCACGCCAAGTCGGCCACCTTCCGCACGTCGGATGTGGTGGGGCTCGATACCCTGATGAACGTGGCCAACGGCTTGGCCCAGGGCTTGCCGAACGACGAGGCCAAGGCCGTGTTTGCGCTGCCTGAGTTTCTGAAGAAGATGGGCGAGAACAAGTGGCTGGGCGACAAAACCGGCCAGGGCTTCTACAAGAAAGTGAAGGGTGAAGGTGGCAAGTCTGAGATTCAGGCGCTGGATTTGGGCACGCTCGAGTACAAGCCCGGCACCAAGGTGAAATTTGCCACGCTGGAGCTGACTAAGGCCATCGAAACGCTCGCGCCCCGCTTCGCCGTGCTTATTACGGGCAAGGATAAGGCCGGCGATTTCTACCGCAAGAGCTTCGGCAGCCTGTTTGCCTACGTGAGCAACCGCGTGCCCGAAATCACCGATGCGCTGTACAAGATTGACGACGCCCTGCGCGCCGGCTTTGGCTGGGAAATGGGGCCGTTCGAAACCTGGGACGCGGTTGGCGTGCAGAAAGGCATCGAACTGATGACGGCGGAGGGCAAGCAGCCGGCCGCCTGGGTGACCGAGATGGTGGCTGCCGGCCACACCACCTTCTATCAGGTGAATGACAAAGGCGCGAAGGAATTCTACGACGCCGAAAGCAAAAGCTACCAGCCCGTTCGCGGCGTCGAGAACTTCATCATTCTCGATAACCTGCGCACCACCGGCAAGGTGCTGTGGAAAAACACGGGTGCTTCGGTTATTGACCTCGGCGACGGCATCCTGAACGTGGAATTCCACTCGAAGATGAATTCGCTGGGCCAGGACGTTATCCAGGGCGTGCTGAAGGGCGTGGAGATGGCCGAAGACGGCTACCGGGGCCTTGTAATTGGCAACGATGGGGCGCAGTTCTCGGCCGGGGCCAACCTGGGCCTGGTGTACCTGCAAGCCGTGGAGCAGGAGTTCGATGAGCTGAACATGATGATTGCGCAGTTTCAGAACGCCATGATGCGGATGCGCTACAGCAGCATTCCGGTGGTGGGCGCGCCGCACGGCCTCGCGTTGGGCGGGGGCTGCGAAATCAACCTGCACTGCGACCGCGTGGTGGCGGCGGCCGAAACCTACATGGGCCTGGTCGAATTCGGCGTGGGTCTGATTCCGGCCGGCGGCGGTACCAAGGAAATGACCCTGCGCACAGCGCTCAAGTACGAAGAAGGCGAGCCGGAATTCAACATGCTGCGCAACACGTACATGACCATCAGCACGGCCAAGGTTTCGACCTCGGCGGCGGAGGCATTCGACTTGGGCTTCATGCGCCGGGGCGACGAAATCGTGGTGAACTCGAACCGTGTCATCGCCGCGGCTAAGGCCGCCGCACTGGACCTGGCCGATGCCGGCTACACCCAGCCGGTGCCGAAAACCAACATTAAAGTACACGGCAAAGGCGCGCTGGCCATGTTCAAAACCGGCGTATATGCTATGCAGCAGGGCAACTACATCTCGACCCACGACCAGCTCATTGCCGACAAGCTGGCCTTCGTGATGTGCGGCGGCGACCTGAGCGCCCCCACCGAAGTAAGCGAGCAATACCTGCTGGACCTGGAGCGCGAGGCGTTCCTGAGCCTCTGCGGCGAGCGCAAGACGCTGGAGCGGATTCAGAGCATTCTGACGACGGGCAAGCCGCTGCGCAACTAACTTAATTTGTCATGCTGACGAAGGAAGCATCTTATCACGGCTGCCTTCTTTAGCGTCTTAAACCTCAGTAGTGCAGGCGTGATAAGGTCCTTCGCTACGCTCAGGATGACAATCAACAAAATATGTCTAACACCGCATACATCGTAGCTGGTTACCGCACGGCCGTGGGCAAGGCCCCGCGCGGCGGCTTCCGCTTCACCCGGCCCGACGACCTCGCCGCTGCCGTCATCAAGCACCTCGTAGCCGAAGTGCCCGCCCTCGACCCCACGCGGATTGATGACGTCATCGTCGGCAACGCCGTGCCCGAGGCCGAGCAGGGCCTGCAAATGGGCCGCCTGATTTCGCTGCTGGCCCTGCCCATCAACGTGCCCGGCCTCATCGTGAACCGCTACTGCGGCTCCGGTGTCGAAACCATTGCCATGGCCGTGGGTAAAATCATGGCCGGTATGGCCGACTGCATCATCGCAGGCGGTACCGAGAGCATGAGCATGGTGCCCACCGTGGGCTGGAAAACCGTGCCTAACTACGCGCTGGCCATGAAGCATCCCGACTACTACATGGGCATGGGCCTCACCGCCGAAGCCGTGGCCAACGACTACA
>JANXMN010000407.1 GCA_025354605.1 Hymenobacter sp.
GCTGAAGCTCTCGGAGCTTCAGCCGCTTTGGCGTTGTCATTAAGGGCTGCAATACCTGCCGCGAAGTAGTTGGCGAAGAGGAGGCAGGGTCGTGTTTAGCAACCTTGCTACTTGTATTCTGCTTCGCTCCTTTATGCGCTAAAAACAGCTTCCAGGCTCGTAATGGGCGCTGAAAGTCTCCTGTTTCAAAAGCGGCCGGGGCTTTTATCGAGTGGCGCGACGCACCAAGCGGCGTGCCCGGAGCTGCTTGATGCCGAAGGCAATCCCGCCGGCTAGTAGCAGCGAAGCCCCGCCGTCGATGGGCGTTGCGGTGGGGGCGACCGGGCTGGGACCGCCGTCGGCTGGGGCTTGGGCAAACGCCAGGCCTCCTGCCAGCAGCAGCGTCAGGGTTAGCAGAATTGGTTTCAGAGGCTTGTTCATATCAGGATTCAGCAAGAAGAAATGAAGCTCAGCGCGGCCAGCCGGGGCTGGCCGCGCGAAACCAGGAGTTATTGGATGACGACGCGCTTGGCCAACGTGGTTGCGCCTACCTGCAGGCGCAGGGTGTATATGCCAGCGGCCAGGCCGGTAGCATCCACGAACAGGCGGGCACCGGCGGCCGCGAAGGCAGCATCCTGACGCCGCACTACCTGGCCCAGGGAGTTAAGCAGGTCGGCGTGCAGCTGGGTAGCCCCGGCAACGGCCGGCACCAGCACCGTGAAGGCCTGATGGGCCGGGTTGGGGTACAGCGTTACCTCGGCCGCCGTGAGGGCCGACGCGGTGGCCAGGGCCGAGCGGGCAGCAAAGCGCAGCGTGAAGCGCCCCGTTATCGAAGCAGCAGCCTGCGGGCTCGTTACGCTAAAAACGTAGGCCGGCTGCGCGCGCAGGTTCACCGTCTGGCCCGTGGCGGCGTCGGTGAGCAGGGCATCGAGGGTGGCGGGCAGGTTGTTGAGGGCGGCGGCGGCCAGTGTGTAGGTGCCGGCGGCGGGCACGCCCACGGTCAGGGGCAGCGTGGTAATGGTGGTGAAGGCCGGCCGGCCGTCAATCGCCAGGGCTTCGCCAGTGGCAGCCACGCTGGCCAGGTTCAGGCCCGAGGGGTTAAGTAGCTTCCGGGCATCGTTCTGGGCATCGAAGCCGGGGGTGGTGCCGGACTCGGCGTAGACGTAGAGCGGGTCGGCGGTGCCGTTGCTGGCGCGTAGCTCCAACTGCACCAACGGGCGCGTATCGGCGGTGGTGGTGCGCTGGAAGGGGGTGCTGTTGGGCGTGGTGAGGCGCTGGCTGTTGCGGAAGGTGAGCGTGCCGGTGGTTTGGCCGCTGCTCACGCGGGTAAAGAAGCCCTGGGCCACGGGCAGCACCGGGTTGCCGAAGCCACTGACATACGAGCGGTAAGCCCCCACGTAAGGGCCAGTGCTGGCGTACACGTAGATGGCGGCATCCAGGCCGGCCCGGTCAAGGGCGGCTACCTGGCTGTAGTCGAGCGGCGAAGGGTACGGGTTGCCCACCAGCTGCCAACCGGCTTCCACGGCGTTGGGCGACGCGCCGCCATTGCGGCTCAGGTTCAGCGTCTGGTTGCCGGTGGTGAGCGAGCCGACAAAATCGACCAGCGCCGAGCCGCTGATATTGGCGATATAGCCCTGGCCGACAGCCAGCGGCGCGGCCAGGCTGGCCGGCACTACAAAGCCTTTATCGAAGGCTATCAGGTTGTTGGTGGCCGTGGCCAGACGGCTTTGGTCGTAGCCGAATACGGTGGGGAAAGGCGTTGTCGTGGCTGGCGTAGCCGAGTTATTGTACGCGCTGCCCTGGCTGATTTCGGGGGTGAAGCCCAACGTTGCCAGGTCGGCCACAGTACTGCCCGAAACCGGGGCACTGTAGTGGCGGTAGCCCGGGCCGCTGTTGGCCGAAGCGATGTAACGCTGCACGGTGGCGTTGCCATTCACCAAGCCCGGGCCGCTATTGTCGACGAGAGCCGTGCCGGTGGCATCGGAGAGCAGCGTCAGCGGCTGGCCGTTGGTGGTGAAGTTACCGCTGGCCGGGGCCAGCACACCGTGAACACTTACCGCGCCGCTTTGCAGAGCCCCGAAAGCATTGGCAACGGTCAGGCTCCACAGCTGCGTGCTGCCGCTGCCGCCCAGCAGCTGCGTCGCGGTGCCGCTCAGGCTCACCGTGCCCGCCGTGGCGCTGATGCTGCCGCTGTTGCTCAGGTTACTTTTCAGGTCGAGAGTGCCGCCGCTCTGCGTAAGGCTGGCCCCGGTGCCGATGGTCAGACCATTGGCCACCGCGTTGCCGCTGCTAATCAACGGGAAAGGTGCCCGGCCGGTGCCTACAATGGCATCTACCGTGCTAGTAGGCACGCCGGCCGACCAGTTGCTGGAGTTGAACCAATTGGTGTCGACACCGCCCAACGCGGAGCCCAGCCACGCAGTGGTGGTGATGGCCGGCGGCACTACCATGCTCGGCACGGTGGCTATGCCCGACGTGAGCGTGATAGCGCCCGCCCGCGAAAGTCCCCGGCCTTCCAGCCGGGCACCCGTAATAAAGATGATGCCACCGTCGACCAGCAGCGTACCCTGCATCACCGAGTTTTGCCCCAGCGTGGTGAGCCCGCCAATCTGCCAGTACACGTTGTTGGCGTTAGCGCCGTTTTGCAGCACCACCAGCGAGTTTTGGGCCGTGGTCAGGGCCCCGGCTACTTTGAGGTAGAACCGGGCATTCGGGTTGCCGCCCGCATCCAGAATCAGCGTGCCGGCCAGGGTAGTGGCCCCACCCACGCAATAAGAGCCGGGCATGAGCGTCACGGCCGGGGTGCCGCCGTACACCGCCAGCGGCGTCACGCACGGGATGTTGGAAGAGTAGAAGCCGTAGGCCGTCTGTACATCGGTGGCGGCTTGCGTGGTGAGGGGGTTGGCTACCTGAGCGTTGCCGTTCAAAATCACGCCCGGCGGAAAGCCGTTGAAGGCCCCCGCATTGGTGCCGATGTCGCCGCTGATGACGCTGGGTCCGTTGTTATCAACGGCACCCACCGCCGTGAACAGGGCGAAGCTGGCCGTGGCCCCCAAAGGTGGAGGTGCCTGCGCGGCACTGGCTTGCGGGAAAGCCAAAACCGCCACCGAGGTTAAAATAAAGAGGAAATGTCGTTTCATAAGGGGTGGACGTTATGGGTGATTTAGTTTATGTTGCAAATTTCACGCGCCGCACTTCCGGGGCATTTACACGATTACAGAAAACATTTACATCATTCCCACTTTCAGGGGCTGTCCCGAGCTTGCCGTCGAGTAGCTTAAATAAGGAAGGCGTCAGCCCCGTCACTTTCTTGAACTGGTTGGACAAGTGAGCGACACTGCTGTAGTTGAGATGATATGATATCTGGGTAAGGTTGAACTCGCCCGCCAGGAGTAGCTCTTTTACCCGGTTAATCTTGAACTCAATGATGTACTGCTCGATGGTGCTGCCCGTGATTTCCGAAAATATGTTGGACAGGTAGGTGTAATCGTAGCCCAGCCGACGACTGAGGTAGTCGGAGTTTTTCGTTTTGGCGGTGTGGCCAGCCGCCAGCACGAGGTCGGCCACGGCCTGCTTGATGTTGCCAATCAGCCGGACCTTTTTGCGTTCCCGGTGGCTGAGGCCATCCGTTGCGCGGTTGCTCATAGGCTGGGCAAATTGGTGCGACGCAGAACCTGCGTCGCTTCTGTTTCCGGCTACTGCGGCTTCGTATCGAAGCTGGGGGGCAGCGCCTGCTGTTGAACCTGTCATGGGGCAGCAATTATTTGCCAGTGTTACGGCATCTAAACCCAACAATTGCGCGTCGTCGTCCGACGGTTCCAGAGAGAAAGTAGTTCTAATAATTATAGAACAACTACAATATATTCTATCAGCAATCTGAATCTACCACCCCAAACGGGGTTTACATGGCAGGGTTGGTCTATTACCAAAATGAGAAAGCAGCCGCTCCGCTTTATCCAGCCATCTTCCTGTAAATCGGCTGTTGGCGGGCTTCATTCTCTAAATTAGAGTCGTAAACACTCCCACAATGCAGCTACAGTTATAGCCGGTTCACGCCACTTCCCTACTCCCGGCCCTCGCCTTGGAAACCCACTATCAGCAGGGCGTTTGCCTGAAAATAAAACCGGCCAGCTTCCTCCCGCCCTCCTCCCCGGCCGGACTGGCCCGGGTGCCGCCGAAGTTTGTGCGCCGGCTATATTTAGCGCAGTAATCCCCGTTTCTACTATGCGTAGTACCCTCGTAATTCTCTTATTACTCGCTGCTCTGTCGAGTACCACCGCCCACGGCCAAAGCACGCCGCGCAAGCCCGGCACGACCAGCCCGCCACCGCCGGCTCCCAAACCAGCCCCTAATAATGAGCTGTACCAAACGGTGGCCCGACTCGACACGGAAATGTTTGCCGCCTTCAATGCCCACGACGTGGACAAGCTCATGGGCTACTTCGCCGACAACCTGGAGTTTTACCACGACAAAGGCGGCCTGAGCAACTTCGCCCAAACCCGGGAAGGCTTCGCGCGCCTATTCGCCCAAAGCCCCGACATCACCCGCACGCTGGTGCCCGGCAGCCTGGAGGTGTACCCCATCAAAAACTACGGGGCCACGCACATCGCCACCCAGCGCTTCTGCCACGTCGAAAACGGCCGCAACGACTGCGGCAACTCCAAGTTCGTGATGGTGTGGCAGCAGCAGGCTGGCACCTGGCGCATCACCCGCGTCGTGAGCTACGACCACTGAAGGGGGCTGCTGCCGCCACCCGGCGCGGGGGGGCCTGGGGGCAGGCATCGAAAGGGGACCTCACGGGCGGTTGCAAAAGGGGGTAGCGGCCCAGGAACCAACCGGACCACCGCACCTGACCGGGGTAGTGCCGGGAAGCTGGCATCAGGCGTAGCCATCAAAAGGGGTGTAAAGTATTTTGATTTTTTCAGCAATACTTTACACTTGCTATCAGATTTCTGTAAAGAATTTTTTACTTTTAGGAAATACTTTACACCAACTCCGCTATGGCCCGCCGTGCCGCACCTTCCCAGCACATCCTGGCCCGCATCCGGGACTGGTTTGGCTTACGCCAGGATGAGCTGGCTCTTTATTTGGCCGTCAGCCCCCCGCTGGTCAATAGCATTGAGTCCGGCCGCCGTAAGCTCACCTCCTCCGTAGCGCTGGCCATGCTGCCCCTGGCCCGGCACTTGCCCGCCGCCCCCACGGCCGTCCCCGACACGGCGCTGCCACCCGGCACCCCTGCCCCCGATGCCGCCGAACTCGACTATCGGCGGCGCGTGTGCTTGCAGCGGGCCGCCCGCCTGCGGGCCGAGGCGGCGCAGCTGGCCCGCCAAGCCCACCATGCCCAGCGCTGGGCCCAGGCCCTGCCCCAGCTGCTGGCCCCCGAGCCCCTACCCGCCGCCCTCGCCCCGCCGCCCGACCCGGAGCGCACCACCTGGCTCACCGGCTGGCTGCACCGCCGGGCCCGCCCCCTGCCCCCGGAGGCCGTCACCCGCTGGCACCTGCTGCAAGCCCAGGCCCACGCCTACGAAACCGAAGCCGCTACCCTCGCCGCTCTCCGCTGAGCGCGGGAAGTCCGGAAACGTTGCGGGCGGACTATCAGGAAAAAGTTGGCCAAGCTTGGGAGGCCGAGGTCTGTAGTCCGGAAGCGGTTGGCGGGCGTTCGGGAGCCGCTGGCGGTGCTGGGGAAGCGGTGGGCTGGGAAACAGCAAGAGGCTGAAGCTCCCGTAGCTTCAGCCGCTTTCAGTTTCTGCCGCAGGGCGGGGCATTACTGGTGAATGGCTTGGTTCTCGGTGGCGGTGGGCTCCCACTCGCCGATAACGATGCCGGTGCGCTTGATTTCCTGCACGAAGGGGTTCCAGTCGGTGAACTGCTCGGGCGAGAAGGTGTGCGGCTCGATATCGACGTGCTTGACCAGCGAGCGGGCAAATAGTCGAACATCTTCGGCGCGGAAACCGGTAAATACATCTGCTACCAATGCCACATCAATATCGGACCATTGGCGCTGCTCGTTGCGGGCAAATGAACCAAATAGAATGACCTGCCGCAGGTCAATACCCAATTGGCGCAATTCTTCCGCAAATTGTTTTGCTTCGGTTAAGGCAGTTTGCTGAGTAACCATGTTCGTAGCTGTTCGGTATCGTTTAATAGGGTGCCGGTAAAAGTTCGCGTTGCTCGCTGGGAAGCGATGCGCTGGTAATCCTGATAACGACCCTCCATTTGAAAAGTGTTTAATTCAGTGGCAGTCAACTCCTGGTCAGGCGTGGGTTGCAGAGTAGTTGCCGACCACAATTTCAAGACATTATGAGTACGTGGCGGGTAGTCATCCACATTATCTCGTACCCAATGTGCTTTGCTGAGCTTTTCAATTACCAGATGCGCAAAAAACAAGCATTCGAGATACTGACCCGTCTGAAACAGGCCCTGCGCAGCCTGCCAATTCGACTCAGCAGTTTCTTTCCAGTACAGAATATGGTCGTGCTTGTTCATAGAGCAAGATAAACAAAAAGCGGCCGGAGCGAGGAATGCTCCGGCCGCTTCTGGCAACATGAAATTGCCGATTACATATGAATGGCCCGGTTTTCCGTCGCGGCTAAACACGCTTCTTTCATGGCCTCGGCGTAGGTGGGGTGCGAGTGGCTCATGCGGGCCACGTCCTCGGCAGAGGCGCGGAACTCCATGGCCGTCACGGCTTCGGCGATGAGGTCGGCGATGCGCGGGCCAATCATGTGCACGCCCAGGATTTCGTCGGTGGTTTTGTCGGCCAGCACCTTCACGAAGCCGTCGGTGTCGCCGCTGGCGCGGGCTCTCCCACTTGCCTTAAAGGGGAAGCTGCCGATTTTGTAGGCCCGTCCGGCTTCCTTAAGCTGCTCCTCGGTGTAGCCCACGCCCGCCACTTCGGGCCAGGTGTACACCACGCCGGGGATGAGCAGGTAGTTGATGTGGGGCTTCTGGCCCACGATGGTTTCGGCCACGAACACGCCTTCTTCCTCGGCCTTGTGGGCCAGCATGGCGCCCCGAATCACGTCGCCGATGGCATAGATGCCGGGCACGTTGGTTTGCAGGTGGGCATCGACCTTGATGCGGCCGCGCTCTTCCATTTCCACGCCCGCGGCTTCGAGGTTGAGACCGGCGGTGTAGGGCACGCGGCCCACGGCCACCAGGCAGTAGTCGCCCTCGAAAGTCACTTCTTCCCCTTTCGGGTTCTGGGCCTTCACCGTCACGGAGTCGCCGGTACGGGTGGCCCCGGTCACTTTGTGGCTCATGAAAAACTCGATGCCGATTTTGCCCAGCACGCGCTTCAGCTCCTTGCCCAGGCCGCGGTCCATGGTCGGGATGAGCGAGTCCATGAACTCAATCACCGAGACTTTCGCGCCGAGGCGGGCGTACACCGAGGCCATTTCGAGGCCAATCACGCCGCCGCCAATCACCATCAGGTGCCGGGGCACTTCGCGGATGTTCAGGGCCTCGGTGCTGGTGATGATGCGCTCCTTGTCCTGGGCAATGAAGGGCAGCACCGTGGGCTTGGAGCCGGTGGCGATGATGACGTTCTTGGTTTCCACCTGCTGCGCCTCACCGCCGGCGGTGGGCGCGATGCTGAGGTGATTTTTGTCGATAAACGAGCCGACGCCGCTGAGCACGTCGATTTTGTTCTTCTTCATCAGGTAGGCGATGCCGTCCACGTTGGCCTTCACCACGCCGGCCTTGCGGTCCATCATGCGGTGCATGTCCACCGTCAGGTTGTCGAGGCCGATGCCGTGCTCGGCAAACACCGAATGGGCGTTGTGGTAGTGCTCGCTGGAGTCGAGCAGGGCCTTGCTGGGGATGCAGCCCACGTTGAGGCAGGTGCCGCCCAGAGTGGGGTATCTCTCGATGAGGGCGGTTTTGAGGCCCAGCTGGGCGCAGCGGATAGCCGCCACGTAGCCCCCGGGACCGGAGCCGATAACGGTAACGTCGTATTGATTCATGAGCCGGATTTTCGGTGATGGTTCGCGCTGCGAAGGTAAGGCACAGCGGATGCGACTGAGGAATAAAAAACGGTCATGCCGAGCGCAGCCGAAGCATCGCTACCGCTTCGCTGGCGCGACTGGCGGGCAGTTCACCTCCTGTCCCGATGAGGAGTTTGCAAGGCGAAACGCCTGCAACGCAAGGGTAAACAAAAAAAGCCCGGCAGGGGGG
>JANXMN010000591.1 GCA_025354605.1 Hymenobacter sp.
TGGTACATGATTGACGGCTCGTTCATCACCAACCTGCCCGATACCTGGGCCCTCAACCAGCGCTTCATCATGCTGGCCCTCAACGGCTGGGAGAAAAAATATAAGAAGATTCAGCTCGGCGGCCTCACCTGCGACTCGCAGGACTACTACAACTCCGAGAAGCACATCTACCAAACCTTCCTGCCCGAGCGTAAGCCGGCGGATGCGCAGCCGCTCTACGTCGGCTTCTTCCACACCGGCGCCTACCAGGAGAGCCTCAGCGGCTACGGCGGCATCAAGCACTGCCTCATTCCCGCGCCCCAGCACATCATCCTCGACCGCGCCGAAGACGGGACCCTCACCGATACCGTTTTCGCCCCCCAGCAGGAAGCCGGCAGCATGATGCGCATCCTCGGATACGAATAATTCAATTTAGCGCCAGCGCTTTATTGTCCGATGTTGCTTGCTTTGCGTATATTTGGAACCCAATCGCGTCACTCCCAACCCTGTTTTATATAAATTATGAAAAAGTTCGCATTGCTCGCCGCTGGCTTCGCGGTTCTCTCGCTCGGTGCCTGCAACCGCCAGAAGTGCCCCGCCTACAGCAGCACCAAGGAAGCCAACCGCATTTCCTCGCCCATCATGGCCAGCACGGCCACGCCGGTAGCGCACCAGTAGTGCTTTCAGGTTTGAAGTAAAAAGGCCGGCTTCCCGCATGGGAGGCCGGCCTTTTTGGTGGAGTTTGGGTTGGTGTCGTTTCAGTGAAACCCATTCTCCAAGCAGTACAGAAGCCTTATGTTTGCTGTATCGATGCTAAACACAAACATCACTACTCCATCAGGTCATTCTCTTAGCCGTTTATCTACCCCTAATGAAAACTAAGTATTCACGGTTGTGGGTCAGCCTAATGGCGGGGATGCTGACAGCGTGCGTCCCGCAGGCGTATGAGCAGCAGGACTACCGAAAACACTTAACCCTGGAAGAGCGGCAGTTATTGCAGGCCGGGCACCCCGTTGACAAGGTTCATACCTCGTACTGGCGTTTTACCCCCCGCCAGTTGTATTACCAAGGGCCGCTGCGGGCCGAAGTCGACCGTCCCGGCCACGTGCGCTTTACGGAGCACGGGACGTGGTACAGTTACTACCGGAGCGGAGCGGTCAGAGACACCATTGTGTACGGCGCGGACAACAAGCTCTACACGACGCGGAACTATCAGGAGAACGGTGACTTGGCCTACGTGAATAAAACAGCCCGCACGCAACGGGAAGGGCGTTCCTTTATCGAGGAGGTGGACATTATGTTTCGACCCGGCAACCAGCGGGACACGGTGTATATCCGGCGTTGGGGCCACTTTGAAGGAGAAGCCAAAACCGTATTGGACGAGCGCATCGAATTTGATGAAAAGGGGAACCGTAAGCCCTTGCAGAAATAAATGACTGATGCACTGCGCGTGCTCTAACAAGGCATTGTAACGCTCTTTTTTCTATTCTGACCGTTTAATCAAACGCTTCCCACCAGCCGCGCCCTGTCCAAAAACTGACACCTCAATATACCCCGGCAACCGCCGATACGCGGTGATGCTGTCGCTGCCCGCCACCTTCACCAGCGAGTCGCCGGCCTGAATGTAGTCGTGGCCGGCGGCCGTCAAGGCCAGGGCCGGAGTTTCGCCGGTGGCTAGCTGCACCTTCTGCATCCCGTGCGAATACGACAGCATTTTCACCACCCGGCCGGCCAGCGGCAGGGCGCGGTACCGCTCGGTTTCGCGCCGGATGTTGGCCGTGGTGATGCCGTACAGGAGCACCTGCCCCAGCACCACGCACCCCAGCAGAAACAGCATGTTGCGGTTTTTGGCGGCCCACGCGCCTATAGTTCCCATCGCGCTAATGGCTTAAAATAACTTCTGTGGCCGCCCGCAAGTCCGCCACGTGGGGCGCAAAACCCTCCGCGTTCTCCTCCGCTCCTACCAGCACGCCGCGCACGCCCACGGCCGCCCCGGCCTGCATGTCGCGCAGACGGTCGCCCACCAACCAGCACTGCGCCACGTCGAGGTGGAAGCGGGCCACGGCCTTTTCTAACATGCCCGAGTTCGGTTTGCGCAGGATGGATTCGCTCACGCTCGGGTGCGCGTCGGCGAAGTAGAGCGCGTCGAGCAGGCCGCCGCAGGCACTTTGCAGCTTGGCGTGGCAGGCCTGCACGTCGGCGGCGGTGTAGAGCTTTTTGGCGATGCCGGCCTGGTTCGTGACGACTATCAGGCAGTATCCTGCAGCTTTGAGGCGGGCCAGGCTTTCGGGCACGCCGGGCAGGACGTTGAATTTGGCCGGTTCCCACACGTAGGTACCGATTTCCTCATTCAGCACGCCGTCGCGGTCAAGAAAAATGGCTTTGTTGCTTGTTGACATAACGGCAAAGCTACGGGTGAGCCCGGCCGGCCCGGCCGCTACCTTTGCAGCCCTATTTGCGCATCCAGTCTATGAAAATTGC
>JANXMN010000442.1 GCA_025354605.1 Hymenobacter sp.
CAGCAAACGCTGGCGTGGCTGGCATAAGCTGCGGGATGGTCTTGCAAACGGGCGGTGCCGGCGGCGGCGGCACCGGGTAATTTTGGGGTATTAAAGCGGCCGGTGCCGCACCGGCCGTTGGCGCATGGGCGCGGGCCGCATTTCTCCGTATAGCTGCTACCTTAATATGCCTCCCACCCCCACTCCGGTTATGGCCGAATCGCCCGACGACTACGAACTCATCGATTCCACGGCGCTGGCGCTGGCCAAGCTGCGCTGCCCGCGCTGCCACCAGGGCCAGCTGTTCAGCTATCCGGCCCTGCACGTCACCAAATTTGCCCGGATGCCCGCGCTGTGCCCCGTGTGCGGGCAGACGTTCGAGCCCGAGCCGGGCTTTTACTTCGGCTCGATGTACATCACCTTCGGCTTCAACGTGGCTACCTTCCTGGTGCTGGGCGTCCTCATCTACTACCTCCTGGACGACCCCGATACCTGGGTGTACGTAGGCGTCATTACCGGAGCCACGGTGCTGCTCACGCCCATCATCCTGCGCTACTCGCGCGCGCTAATGCTCTATTTGTTCGGCGGCGCGCAGTACGACCGGCGGCTGGCCCGGCAGGCAGCGGCCGATGAGCTCACCCCCTGACCTCCTCTCCAAAAAAGAGGGGGCACCGGAAATGCTTTGAGTTAGGAGTTAAAATATCGGCCGGTCTTTTTTCACTCTATAAACTTTTAACTTCTAACTCTTAACTCCTTCGTCAGGCTCCCCCTCTTTTTGGAGAGGGGGTCAGGGAGTGAGGTTACTTCAACACCTGCGCTTTCCACACGTTGTTGCCGGGGTTGGCATCGGGCAGCAGCTTGGTGGGGTTGAGCTTGACCAGCGTGAGGGGCGTGGTGGAATTGTAGCGGAAGGTCCAGGTGCCGCTGCGCTGCCACACTTCCACGGGCAGGCGCACGCGGGTGGTTTTGCCGCTGGTTTCGGTTACGTCGGCGAGGACGGGCATGGCGGCCTGGCCCTTGTTTTCGACGGTGATAAGCGCGCCCTGGGCAGGGTCCTGGTTCACATAGGCCACGGTGGTCACGGCCTGGTCGAGGGTCCAGTTATTGTACACCCACTCGCGCCAGAACCAGGTCAAATCCTCGCCGCTGGCTTCGTTCATGGTCCGGAAAAAGTCCTTTGGCTGCGGGTGCTTAAAGGCCCAGCGCTTGATGTAGGTGCGGAACGCGTAGTCGAACCGATCCGGGCCGAGGATTTCGGCGCGCAGCAGGAACAGGCCGTAGCCCATCTTGGCGTAGGCGGCGTAGCCAAGCATGTTCGAGGGCGTCGCGTCGGGCACGGTGTAGGGCGGCACGGTGGCCGGGTCCGTCATGTAGCGGATGTTACCGGCCACCAACCGCGTCGTGTCGTTCAACTGCTTGGCGTACTCGCCGCTGTTGAAATTATTGGTCGAGAGCATATTGATGAAGGTGTTGAAGCCCTCGTCCATCCACGGGTACTTGCGCTCGTTCGAGCCCACAACCATCGGAAACCAGTTGTGGCCGAATTCGTGGTCCGTCACGCCCCACAGGCTGGCTTTGCGGGCCTTGGCCCCGCAGAACACGATGCCCGGATACTCCATGCCGCCCACCACGCCGGCCACGTTAGTGGCCACCGGGTAGCTGTATTCGTACCACTGCTTCGAGTTGTACTCGATGCTCTTCTTCACGTACTCCGTCGAGCGGTTCCAGGCCGTGTCCTGGGCCGTCTCCACCGGGTAGAGCGACTGCGCCAGCGACCTGCGCCCGCTGGGCATGTTCATCCTGGCCGCGTCCCACACGAAGGCCGACGAGGCGGCCCAGGCCACGTCGCGGGCCTGCTGGCAGCGGAAGTGCCAGGTGAGGCGGCCGTTTTGGCCGGCCGGGCGCGAGCTGGCCTGCGTCACTTCGTCGGCCGAGCGCACCAGCACGGTTTTATCGGAGGCCGCGGCGGTGGCCAAGCGGCTTTGCTGGGCGCTAGTGAGCACTTCGGCGGGATTCACCAGCTCGCCCGAGCCGCCTACGAGGTAGCTGGCGGGCACGTTCAGGGTGTAGTCGAAGTTGCCGTAGTCGAGGTAAAACTCAGCCGAGAGGTAGGGCAGCGTGTTCCAGCCCTCTACGTCGTCGTACACGGCCATGCGCGGGTACCACTGTGCCACCTCAAAGATTTCGCCGTTTTTGGTCGAGAGGCGGCCGAGGCGGTCGGAGCCGTACTCGGGAATGTTGAAGCCGTAGCTGATGCGGATGCCGAGCTTGTCGCCGTGGGGTTTCAGGGCCTCGGGTAGCATGATTTGCATGCGCGTATCGGTCACGCGGTACTCGGCCTTGCGCTTCTGGCCGTGCAGCTCGATGGTCACGGTTTGCAGGCTGTCGCCGCCCCGGAAGCCGCGGGCCGAGTTGCCGTTGCGCGCCCCCGCCACGGGCGTGGCCGCCGCCCCGCGCGAATCGGGCCGAAACAGGTTCTGGTCGAGCTGCAGCCACACGAAGGCCAGCGCATCGGGCGAGTTGTTGGTGTAGGTGATGGCCACGGTAGCGCTCACCCGCGCCGCTTTCTCGTCGAGGCGGGCGTCGATTTTATAGTCGGCCGCGTTCTGCCAGTATTGCGCCCCCGGCTGGCCGCCGGCCGTGCGCGTGGCCGTGCTGAGCTGCTCGATGAACAACGGCGCGAACAGCGTGCGCGCATCGTAGGCCGGGCCGGTGTTGATGGTTTGGGCCAGGGCCGGGCCGGCCGCCAGCAGGGCCGCGCCCAGCAGCGCGCCGGGCAGGAAAGTAAACTTCATGTACACATTTTTGATGGAGAACGGCTAAAGATAATCGTAGGGGGCGGGTACGGCCCCGCCCCTACAGCCGCTCCCGCACCAGTTGCATCAGCCCGTTCAAATCGGCCGCGTCCATCTCCGGGGCTACGATGAAGGGTGTGAGCACGCCGTCCGTACCCACGGCGAAGGCGGCCGGCAACGGGTGTGCACGCCACTGCGGATAGTCGCGGATAAATTCGTCGCGGTGCAGGAATTCCACCGGCACGGGCAGCCCCTTGATGAACGCACGCCACTCCGGCTGCATCGAAGTTGCACCGTAGGTCACGGCGCACAACGAGCACGGGTAGGTGGCTGGTGAGAGAATTTTGTGGAACATATCCTTCAGGCCGGCCAGGCGGCCACCGTCAGCGTTGTACACGAAAAGCAGGCGCTGGAGCCCGGGCGCAGGAGGAATCATGGCGCAAGTAACACCGGGCGGCGCGGCGGGCTTTTGTTCGGGCCACTTCGCTTTCTTTGCGCGCTCCAACGCTCTGCTCTTCCTTCCAATTTTGGTCGATTCCAGTACCCCTGATTTGGTGGCCGACACCAACCCGCGCCGCCCGCTGCTGTGGCTGCTGCTGGGCAGCCTGGTGCTGCTGGCCGGCGGCCTCTACAACGGCTTCCCGCTCATCACCTACGACACCGGCACCTACCTCGGCAGCGGGCTGGACCTGGTGGTGCCCGATGACCGGCCCATCACCTACGGGCTGTTTACGCGGCTGGCCAGCCTGCATTTTTCGCTGTGGTTCGTCATCTTCTTCCAGTGCCTGCTGCTGGCCGGGCTGCTGCTGCGCTACCTCGCGGCCTACGTGCCCCGGCTGCCCCACCCGGCCGCCCGGGTGGGCCTGCTGCTGGCCTTCACCTGGGCCACGGGCCTCAGCTGGGTGAGCTGCGAATTGATGCCCGATATCTTCACGGCCATCGGCCTGCTGGCCTTGGGCCTGGTGCTACTGGGCCACGCGCCGCGCCTCACCGAACGCTTCGGGCTGCTGGCGCTGGCGCTGGCATCAGCCATGATGCACTCGTCCAACGTGCTCAGCTTTACGCTGGTGGTGGGCGGGCTGGGGGCGCTGGCGGGGCTGCGGGGCTGGTTTCGACGGGGCTGGCTGCGGGCGGCCTACTGGCAGCAGGCCCTGGGCACGGTGCTGGCCGCCTGGCTGGTGCTGCCAGCTCTGCACGCGGCCTGCGGGGGCGAGCTCAGCATTGCGCGGGCGGCCCCGGTCTTCCTAATGGGCCGGCTAGCCGAAACCGGTATTCTCGAGAAATACCTGTCCCGCGCCTGCGAAGAGCAAAATTATACCCTCTGCGCATACCGCGACTCGCTGCCTAATACCGCCGCCGCCTTCGTGTGGAGCGACAAAAGCCCCCTCAACAAAACCGGCGGCTGGCATACCAACTTGCCCGAGTACCGCCATATCATCGGCGACGTGCTCACCTCGCCGCGCTACTATCCCTACCTGGCCTCGGAGGGCGTACAGGCCACGCTGCGGCAGCTCACGCAGGTGCTGCCGGGCGGCGCGCCCCCGGCCTGCGGGGCCGAAACGCCGCCCTGGCAGCAGGTGCGCCGCTTCCGGGGCGGCTACGAGCTGAAGGAGTACATGGCCTCGATGCAGAACCAAAGCCAACTCGATTTCACGGCCCTGAACGAGCGGCTGGCCGGCGTGTACGTGCTGGCCTTGCTGGCCCTGCTGCTGGGCCTGGCCCGGCCGGACATCCGGCAGCTGCTGGGGCCGGGCGGGGCCATGCTGTTGGTGCTGGTAGGCCTGGCCCTCGTGGCCAACGCTTTCGTAACCGGCAACCTGGCCAACGTGCTGCCCCGCCTGCAGGTGCGGGTGGCCTGGCTGCTGCCCTTCGTGGTGGGGCTGCTGCTGGCCCAGCACGGCCCCACGCTGCTGCGGCGGGCCTGGCCGCGCGGGTCGCGGGCAGCCGTCGACGGACCGGCCGGGCCGGCCACTATGCCGTAGCGGCGCGGGGGCAAACCCTAACTGGGACGCCCCGGCACCTTACTTCGTTTCTGCCAGCCAACCAGCCCGCGACGAGTGAAAATTTATTTTCCGACCAACTGGTAGGGCACGTAGTTTTCCCACTGCCAGGGTGTGGTGGTATCGCCCAGCAGCCGCTGCAGCAAAGCCTTGAATATTTTGTCGCCGTTGGAGCTGTTGCTCATCAGGAGCAGCCCTTGCCTGCGGTCGCCGAAGATGACGCAGTGGTTTTCCCAGCCATCGTCGTGCCCTTCCTTGAAATAGGCCGGCCCGTACGGCGACTCAAACGTGCCCCAGCCCAGCCCATAGGCCAGGCGAATGCGGCGGTTGCTGTCGGGGGCCGCCACCGTGGCCAGCGGCCCAAACTGCGCCTTGAAGGGGATGCGCACCTGCGGCCGCAGCATCTCCTTTTTGGTGGCATCGCTCAGGCCCTGGCCCTGCATCACGGCGGCCATAAACGCGGCGTAGTCCGACGGGGTGGTTTCCATCGAGCCGGCCGCTTGCGCCTTGGTGCGGCGGCGCTTTTCCAGGGGCCGGCCCTGCTCGTCGTAGCCCAGGGCAAAGTCTTGCTCGAAGGCGGGTTGCCAGACGTAGCTGGTCTGGGGCATGTTCAGGGGCCGAAACACCCGCTCCTGGCTCAGCTGCACCAGGCCTTTTTGGGTGATGGCTTCCACCACCAGCTGCAGCAGCTGCAGGCCTTCGCCCGAATACCCGTACCGGGCGCCGGGGGCCGACCTGAAGCGCAGCTTTTTGTCGTCCTCAATCCAGCGCCAGTTGGGCAGGCCGGTGGTGTGCGTGAGGGCCATGCGGGCCGTGAGCAGTTTCCACCGCTCATCGCCGGCCAGGTCGTGGTAAGCCTCGTATTCGGGAATGGGCCGGGGCAGGTACTGGTACAGCGGCCGGTCGAGGTCGACCAGCTTTTCCTGCACCAGCTGCATCACCAGGTAGGCAAACACCGCCTTGCTGAAGGAGGCCGCGTACATGGCCGTGTAGCGCCCCAACGGTGCCCGCAGGGCCACGTTGCGGTAGCCGTAGGTGCGCAGGTAGCGCACCTTGTTGTCCTCCAGCAGCGCCACCGCTAGGCCCGGCACCTTGGCCGAATCCATGAGCTGCTGCACCAGCTTGTCAATGGCCGGCCGGCGCAGGATGCGGCCGTCGAGGGTATGACAAACCGGAGGTTTACGGGGCGTTGTTTGGGCGGCACCCAGCACGGCCGTGAGAAAAAACAGGAGGCAGGCAGAAAAGCGCATAAGTCGATAAACGCTGGTGAAATGATATGGAAAAGATAGCCGTTACCCACTCCCCCGGGCTAGCCGTGCCACAGCCGGCGAGCCGCAGGTGCCCAGCACCACTGCCGGCCAGCGGAAACGTAATGCTCGGCTTCGTTGAAACTGCCGTTTTCTTCGCCACCAGGTATGCCACTTTCGTCAGCGGGCTGAACGTGACGTGCACCGGGGCTGGTCCAGTCGCCGATGAGTAGCCCAGCTGCGGCAGCAACCAGAGCAACAGTAGTTTCATAAAAACTTGGGAGTGAAGTGTGGCGGCAAGGTACTGCCGGGCGCATCTTTGCGCTCATGCCCCCAGCCGCCGCCCCCCTGCCCTACCTCGTTTTCGATTTCGACTCCACCTTCACCCAGGTCGAAGGCCTCGATGAGCTGGCCGACATTGCCCTGGCCGGCCGCCCCGACGCGGCCGGGCGCGTGGCGAAAATCCGCGCCCTCACCGACCAGGGCATGGCCGGCGAAATCGGCTTCCAGGAATCCCTGACCAAG
>JANXMN010000447.1 GCA_025354605.1 Hymenobacter sp.
GACGAGGCCCTGGCCATCGAAAACGCCAATCCTTACGGCAACGCCGCCGCCGTGTTCACCAGCAGCGGCAGCAGCGCCCGCTACGTAATGGACCACGCCAACGCCGGCATGATTGGCGTGAACATCGGCGTGCCCGTACCCCGCGAGCCCTTCTCCTTCGGCGGATGGGGCGACTCCAAGTTCGGCGCCTGCGACATCACCGGCAAAAGCTCCATTGAGTTCTGGACGCAGCTCAAGAAGACAACTACCAAATGGAACCCGGAGTCGCGGGTGAACTGGATGAGCTAGCATGAACATTATGCGTTGGCGAAATGGCCTTTTCATTGGGTGCTGCCTGCTTTTTTCGGGCTGCTTTGGATTTTTCGATAACGGCACCGACCATATCGTAGATAATTACGATGTTACTTGGATTGACTTGCATGCACACCGTGCCCTCTACAACACGCAGGAAATAGTGCCTGCTTACATAGCTGCGGTAGGCTACAATTCAGAGTATCTATTTGTGAAACAGCACCCATTGACTGGTGAATTTGATAGTGAAGTTCTGGAATCAATAACTCATTACTACCTTATCAAAAGAACCAAAAGCGACTCTCAAAATCAGCCAGTTTACGGGCCGCTTTCTGAGGATGCTTTCAATCAGCTATGCGATAAGCTTGAAATAAAAAACGTTAATTTCAGCACGCATTACCCAGAAAATATTTAGCAATATTTTCTTCGAAGTTTTTAATCCGAACATTTTGATGGAAACCACCCTCGCCCCCGACCCCACGCAAATCCTGCACGACAACCTCGACCACACGCTCTTCTCGTGGTCGAAGCAAACGGGCCTCAACCCCATCAACGCCGAGCGCGCCGAAGGCGTGTACGTGTGGGACCGCGACGGCAAGCGCTACCTCGACTTCTCGGCCCAGTTGATGAACGTGAACATCGGCCACGGCGACCAGCGCGTGACTGAAGCTGTGACGGCCCAGATGCGCGAGCTCAGCTACGTGTACCCCGGCATGATTACCAAGGCCCGCGGCGACCTCGGCAAGAAGCTGGCGGAAATCACCGCGCCCAACCTCACCAAGGCGTTTTTCACGCTGGGCGGGGCCGAGGCCATCGAAAACGCCATCAAGCTGGCGCGGGTGTACACCGGCCGCCACAAGATTGTGTCGCTGTACCAGTCGTTTCACGGGGCCAGCTACGGCGCGATGAGCGTGGGCGGCGACCCGCGCAAGTTCGCCGTGGACAGCCAGGCCATGCCCAGCACCATCCACGTCGAAAACCCGTTTTTCTACCGCTGCCCCTGGCACAGCACCACGCCCGAGCAGTGCGCCCAGCGCGCCGCCGAGGCCATGGAACGCATTATCGGCTACGAGAACCCCGGCAGCGTGGCCGCCATCGTGCTCGAAGGCGAGTCGGGTACCTCCGGCTGCATCAAGTACCCGCCCACATACTGGACGCGCATCCGCGAAATCTGCGACAAGCACGGCATTCTGCTCATCGCCGATGAGGTGATGTCGGGTTTCGGCCGCACCGGCAAGTGGTTCGGCTCCGACCATCACAATGTCAAAGTCGACATCATGTGCATGGCCAAGGGCATCACCGCCGGCTACCTACCCCTGGGCGCGGTGATGGTGGACGATAAAATCGCCAAGTCCTTCGACGACAAGCCCCTGCCGCTGGGCCTTACGTACTCGGCCCACCCGGTTTCCTGCGCCGCCGCCGTGGCCGTGCTGGATATTTACGAGAGCGACAACCTGCTCGAAAACACCGTAGAAATGGGCGAGTACATGGACCAGCAGGTGGCCCAGCTCATGCGCCACCACCCCAGCATCGGCGACTGGCGCAACACCGGTCTCTTCGGCTGCATCGAGCTGGTCAAGAACCGCGGCACCAAAGAGCCCATGGCTCCCTGGAATGCCACCAACGACCAGATGGCCATCATGAACCAGGTGGCCGCCAAAATCCGCGAGCTGGGCATGTACACCTTCGTGCGCTGGAACTACATTTTCATCTGCCCCCCGCTTTGCATTACGAAGGATGAGATTGATGAAGGGCTGGCCATCATTTCGGAGGCCATCAGCATCGCGGATAAGTATGTTAATTAAAAATTGAGGATTAGAAACTGAAAATGGAATTCACCGAGAGCCTTGTAAGGCAAGAATTGATTCCTGCTCAATTTTTAATTCATAATTCATTTTTTTAATTAATTCCCATGTCTATTCTCCTCAAAAACGGCCGCGTCGTCACCGCCGATTCGGACGCCGTCTGCGATATCCTCATTGAAGGCGAAGCCATCGTGTCCATCGGGCGCAACTTGTCGGCGGAAGGGGTAGAGGTAATCGACTGTACCGGCAAGCTGATTATGCCCGGCGGTATCGACCCGCATGTTCATCTGGAAATGCCCTTCATGGGCACCTTCAGCTCTGATACCTACGAAACCGGCACCCGCGCTGCGTTGCACGGCGGCACCACCACCGTTATCGATTTCATCCTGCAAAAACAGGGCAGCTCGTTGCGTTCGGCTTTTGAGGAGTGGAGCGGACGCGCCACCGGCAACGCCGTGGGCGACTACAGCTTCCACATGGCCGTAACGGATTTCAACCCTAGTACCAAGGAGGAAATTAAGGACATGATTGCCGAGGGCATCACTTCTTTTAAAACCTTCATGGCTTACAAGGGCGCGCTCATGATTGACGACGCGCAGATGGTGGGCCTGATGCAGGAAGTTCAACAGCACGGCGGCCTCGTGACTGCCCACGCTACCAATGGCGATATGATTGACACGCTCATTGCCCAGCACCGGGCGCAGGGCAAGCTCACCCCGCTCTACCACTACCTCTCGCAACCCGAAGTGACCGAAGCCGAAGCCTCGGGACGCTTCGCCGACATTGCCAACTACACGGGGGTTAATGCCTACATCGTGCACCTCACCTGCGAGGGCGCGCTCAACCAGGTGCGCCGTGCTACCGAACGCAACCAGCGCGTGTTGGTCGAAACCTGCATCCAGTACCTGCTGCTCGATGCCTCGGTTTATGAGGATGAAGCAAATGGCGCGAAGTGGGTGATGTCGCCCCCGCTGCGCGAGAAAAAGGACCAGGCCACCCTCTGGGCCGGTATCAACCAAGGCTTAGTGAATGTGGTGGGCACCGACCACTGCCCCTTCATGTGGGAGCAAAAATTAACGGGCAAGGACGACTTCTCTAAAATACCGAACGGCCACCCCGCCATCGAGCATCGCCTGGAGCTGCTGTTTTCGGAAGGCGTGAACAAGGGCCGCATCACCCCGCAGAAATTCGTGGAGGTGACTTCCACCAACGCCGCCAAAATTTTCGGCATGTTTCCCCGCAAAGGCACCATCAGCATCGGTGCGGATGCGGATTTGGTGATATTTGACCCGCAAAAAAAGCATACCATCTCGGCCGAAACCCACCACATGAACTGCGACTATTCTGCCTACGAAGGCTGGGAGCTGACTGGTAAAATTGACACCGTGCTGCTGCGCGGGAAAGTGGCGATAGCTGCTGGGGAAGCGAAAGTTTCTAAAGGCTACGGGCAGTTTATCAAGCGCGGCAAAACGAACATTTAGGTCGTCTGTCATTGCGAGTGGAGCGTAGCGGAACGCGGCAATCCTTCCTCTCTTAGCGACCCGCCTGATAAAGTGACAAACTCTTTTTCATCACTCAAATTTTAATTCATTACATCTCATAGCTAGTCGCGTTGAAAGGACGGATTGCCGCGTTCCGCTGCG
>JANXMN010000463.1 GCA_025354605.1 Hymenobacter sp.
ACTAATCAGATTTAGTATTGCAGTAGAGATGCTTCGGCAAGCTCAGCATGACGTTCTTAAACCTTGTGGGTGACTACAGCGCGTAGCGCAGGCCGAACTGGAACTGGCGCGGGGCGCTGGCGTTGCGCTTGATAATGCCCGAGCCGGTAGCGCCGGTCTGAATCTGGTTGCTCTGGGTGGCGTTGTTGGCGTAGCCGCTCAGGTTCTGAGTATTGAGCACGTTGAACACGTCGGCGGTCAGCTCCAGGCGGTTGGTGCCGCCGAAGTGAAACGTGTACTGCGCGCCCATGTCAAACGTTCGGGACCAGGGCAGGCGGTCGGAGTTGCGGCCTTCGCCGGGGTAACGGTCGGCGTTGCCCAGGTACTGGTCGCTGAAAGAGCTGCCGTCACCGTTCAGGTCGGTAGTGGTCTTCGGAGTACCATCTGCGTTAAACTTGCCAGCGACTCGGTAGGCCCCGGTCACGCGGTTGATGGGCTGACCGCTTTGCAGCAAGGCCGCCAGCGTGAAGCGCAGGGCCTTAATGGGGTAGTAGCTGCCGATGGCGTTGATAACGTGCGTGCGGTCGTTGATGGAGTTGGCAAACTCGGGGCCGTAGTTGTTGGCATCAGCAGCGCGGAAGTTCACGTCCTCCGTGTCGTTTTTCAGGTTCGAGAGCGTGTACGACACCCGGTAGCCGAACTTGTCCTCGGCCGCATCTTTCTGAATATTGAAGCTGGCCGCCAGGTAGCGCGAGCGGCCCGCCGACTCGGTTTCGACCACGTTGGTGGCCACGCCCGTCACGGTTTGTCCATTGATAACGGCGCTGCCGTCGGCCCGGATGGGCACCGGCCGGGTGGCATTGGCCTGAGCCTCGCTGCGCACCACCACGTTATTGGGGTTGGTGACGGGGTATTCCGACACGGCGTTCACGTTGCGCAGGCGGAACAGGTCGTAGGAGCGGTTGTACATCAGGTCCACGTAGAAGCGCGTCTTCGTGTTCACCTGGTACTGGTAGCCCAGCGTGGCCTGGTGCGAATACGGATTCTTATACCCGTCGGGGTTCAGGATGCGACGCTCGCCGCTCGGCACGTGGGCGCGCTGGTTTTGCAGGCTGGACCCCGACGGACCCTGCAGATAGGCAACATTGGCCACGCTGCCGCCCAGGTTGCCGTCGAAAGTAATCCGGTCGACGTTAGTGCCCGCGGGCAGGGCACCCACGCGCACCAGCTCGCGCAGCTGGGTTTTGTAGTCGGCATCGGTGGTGTTCTGCTGCAGGGCGTCGCTGTACACGGTGTACAGAATCTTGTCGTAGAACAGGCCGTAGCCGCCGCGCAGGGCGCTGCGCTCGCTCAGTTGCAGGTTGAAGTTGGCGCGCGGGGCGATGTTGTTGCGGTCGCCATTTTCAGCCCCGCCCTTCGAAAGGTTGTCGTAGTCGTAGCGTAGGCCCAGCGTCACGTTCAGGCGGTCGGTCACGGCCACCTGGTCTTCGAGGTAGATGTTGTACAGGTTTTGCGTGGTACCAAACGAGGCGGGGCGCAGCTCCACGCCATAGTTCAGCACCTGCACGTTAGCCGGAATGTCGTTGATTCCCAGGCCGGGGCCGAGGTTGCGGGCGTTGAGCGCCAGCAGCTGCGCGGCGGTCAGTTGCACGGTGTAGCTGCCGTTGGGGTTGCCGCCGCCGAAGAGCAGGTGCTCGGTGCTGATGAGGCCGAAGCCGCCCTTGAAGGTATTGCGGCCCTTGAGCAGCGTGAATTTCTGCTGGGCCTGCCAGGTGCTCTGGTGCGAGTCGAAGAGGTAGCCGGGGTGGCCGAGGTAGGCCACGGTTTCCACAGTTGCCGGAGTCTGACCTACCGCCTCCTTTGTTACGGCCTTCACTGTCACGTCGGGGCTGTTGGGGTTGTCGGCCTTGCCGTAGTTCCAGCGAAAGCGGGCGTACTGCACGTCGGTTTCCGAAGTAAAATGCTGGCCCACGTACACGTTCTGCGAGGCAATTTCGACGGAATTACGGTCCTGGCTGTTGCCGCTCGACGGAAAGGCCAGGCCACCATCCAGCCCGCCGCCCTGGCGCTCGATGTTCACGATGCCCACGTTGGCCCGCAGCGACGAGCGAAACCGCTCCGTCCAGCGCTGGTCGAGCTTGCCCGAGAGGTAGGTGAACTGGTTGCGGCCACTCACGGTCGCGTTGATGCCCAGCGCGGGCGAGGTCAGCACGTTGTCCTTCAGGTCGAAGGTTTGCTCGGCGTTCAGGTAGAAGAAGGTCTTGTCCTTCACCAGCGCGCCGCCCACGCCGAAGCCGAACTGCTGGCGCTGGAAGCCGCTTTTCACCTGGTTGCCCGAAAGGTCGCGCTGGGCAAAATCGGTCTTGCCATCGATGCTGGGGCCGGGGCGCGTGAGGTAAAAGGCTTCAGCCGTGAGGTCGTTAGAGCCCGATTTGGTGGTCACGTTCACGATGCCGTTGGCCGAGTTGCCGAACTCCGTCGAGAAGTTGTTGGTCAGCACGTTCACGTTCTGGGCAAAGCCCACCGGAATGGCGAAGCGCTGCCCGCCGAGGAAGTTCTCGTTGTTGTCGAGGCCATCAATCAGGTAGTTGGTATAAAGGCCATTGGCGCCGTTGATGCTCACGTTGGGCGCTTCGGTGAAAAAGCCGGTGACCAGCGTCACGTTGGGCAGCCGGTAGAGGGCGCGGGTAATGTCGCGGGCCTCAATCGGCACCTCGCGCAGCTCGCGGGCCGACAGCTCCGACGACACCTCCGCGTTCTGGGTGTTGATGGTGGTGGCGTTGTTGGGCGCGCGCACCAGCACGCCGGCCAGCTCCTGGGTGCTCACGTTGGGCAGTACCAGCGTCACGCTGGGGCTGGAGTTGGCGCGCAGCACCAGGTTGGCTTCGCGCACGGCTTGGTACTTGTCGCTCACCACGGTACTCACGGCGTAGCTGCCGGCCGTGCTCAGGCCCCGGAAACGGGCCTTGCCCTGGGCATCGGTTGCCTGCTCGGCGCTGAAGCCAATGCCGGCGTTATCGAGGTGCACCGGCAGGCCCACCACGGGCTTGCGGGCGTTGTCCTGCACCGACACCACCAAATCGACCTGGGCAAAAGCGCGGTGCTGAAAACCAATCAGCAGTAAGAAAAAGGCAAAAAGAGTGAATAGCTTTTTCATTAGAAAAAGTAAGGCAAGCTGAAAAAAGAATGCGTCAGCCTACCCAGCGGCTACATGCGCTTCGAAGAAGTGCACGTAGCCGCTGGGTAGGCCAACAACCCGTGGTTTTTTTCAGTATGCCGGGGGGCCACGCCGCGGCTGGGCCAGCCCGGCCCCGGGGCCACCGGCCGGGGCCGGGCTGGCGGGCACGGCGGCTGGCGAGCGGCGCAGCTGCCGCAGCGTGCGGCGCAATGCCCACGGCAAGGCCTGCCGTAGCGCGAAGGCCAAATCCTGCTCGTTGTCAACATCGGCCAGCGCGGGCAGCAGCTGCACGGCGGCTCCGCTGGCGCACAGCTGGTGGGCCAGGGTCCGGCCGAGGGTAGCCGTTTGCCAGGGCAGCGCGGCCCAGGCGCTGGCGTCGAAGTGATTCCGCGCCACGCCCAGGAGGTACACGCCGCCATCGGTGGCCGGGCCGAGCACCGCGCCGGTCCGGGCCAGGGCCGCAAGGGCCTGGCGCAAACGGGCGGTATCGAGTTGCGGGCAGTCGTTGCCGATAACCAGCAGGTGTTCATAGCCGCTGGCAAAGGCCCTTTGCATGGCCCCGCACAGCCGCTCGCCAAACGTATGGCCGGTTTGCCGCGCCGAATCCACGCACAGGAAATCAACGCCCGCCCGCCGGCCCACCGCCGTGGTGTGCGCAATAAGCTGGGCGGCTACGGCCGCGTTGCCCGCGCGGGAGCCCTGGCTAATAAACCGCTTGTGCGCGGCATCCTGCCCCGCCGAGCGGGTAAACAGTAGGATGGCAGTGCGGGCGGTGGGAAACATAAACAGAGAAAAACGGCCTTGGTAGGGCAGCCGTGGCATGAACCGTTCCCGGCCAGCCGACGGCGGCAGCAACGGACCGATTGTCGCAACCCCGGCCCCCAACCTTACACCGTACGAGAAAAAAAACCGTGTCGGTTGGGGCATGTTCCCAAAAAGCCCAAAAAAACCCGGGGCGGGGGTGTAAGAGCACGAATGGCGCCGCGCCTGTCGGGCCTGTTCGCCTGCCCTGCGGCCTATGCTACCTTCGGTCCAGCTACAGGTTGCAGGCGCGGCTTTTGCCAAGATATTGTACGCCTTATGCCTGCTACCACCGCTCTCGCTTCCACGACCACGCCTGAGCCTCACCTGTGGCTGAACCGCTAGGACTACGAACTGTTCCGCTTCGCCCGCCGCCTAGCCCGGCCCGGTGCGGCCGGTGAACATCTCGCCCGAAACAAAGGCGAAGCTGGCGCGGCATATCCGCGAATCAGACCATCCCGGACCAATAGCGAGCTAGCCAGCTGGGTGGGGCCAGCTCGCGGCTTGCACTGCGCGCCGCACCCGCGCAGCTGCAAAAAAGCGCCCTGGTGGGCAACTCTGCGACTAACGCAGAGCTGCCCACCAGGGCGCTTTTGAATTTCTGGTTGCTCATTACTGATTTCCAGCCGCAGAACAGTTTTAACCAGGACCTGGAAACGGGGAATCAGAAACGTACAGACTACTGAATCATGAAGCGGCACATGCCGGTTTTTTCGTAGGCCGTGCAGCGTACGATGTAGGAGCCGGGTGCCAGCTGGCCCACGTTGAGCACGGCCGGAGTCTGGCCGTTCATCATGGTGTAGGTGAGCACCGGGCGGCCACCCACGTCGGTTACTTCCACGCGGGTCGGGCCGGCGTTGTTGGTTTTCACGGTGAGCTTGCCGGCCACCGCATCGGCTTTCACCTTGATGGCGTTGGGGTTGGCGGCGGGCGTTTCGGGGGCGGGGGCAATAGCGCCGGCTACGGGGGCTGGGGCGGCCGTGACGGGCGGCGGGGCAACCACTCCGCCGGGCAGAATAGCTTCTTCTTTGGCGGGAGCGGCGGGGGTTGCCGGAGTGGTAGCGGCCGGGGTCTGAGCGTGGGCAGCGGTGGCGGCGAAGGCACTGGCCAACAGCAACAGTACTAGCTTTTTCATAGATTAAAATATCGGGATTAGCGCAGGTAAACTTAGCAGCGCAAAGCTAAGCAATTCTAAGGCCGCTTATTTGAGCGGGTTGATTTAAGCCCCTAAAACGGCGCGGACGGCTACGGAAGGTAAAACTTTATTCGGGCCTGGCTTGCACCAGCGCCAAATAAACCCTTACCTTTGTCGCTCCAATACCAATCGGGGTGTAGCGTAGCCTGGTATCGCGCCAGCATGGGGTGCTGGAGGTCGTAGGTTCGAATCCTGCCACTCCGACGGAAGAGCAGTCGCTCTCGCAAAAGCCTTCGAACTTCCGGGTTCGGAGGCTTTTTTCGGCCGCTAAAATTGGAACAGAAGAACGGTCGCCCCATCGGCCGGTTTTCGGGGTGTAGCGCAGCCCGGTAGCGCGCGTCGTTCGGGACGACGAGGCCGTAGGTTCGAATCCTGCCACCCCGACCCGAGAAATCAGAAAGTGCCCTGCCCACTACGGCAGGGCATTTTTTTGCCCGCCGCATACTGCCCGGCCCAGCGTGGCGTTCTGGGGCCGCCGATTACCTTTGCGGCTTCAATCCCTTTCATCTTTTTTTCTTTTTCGTGAAAAAACCCCTTCTTCTTGCCGTGCTGGCTGCTAGTGCCCAGCTGGCCCAGGCCCAAAGCATTCCGGCCGGCACCGTTTCATTGGGTGGCAACATTGGCTATTCCCGCAACACCAGCAAATACAGCAGCACTGGTAGCAACAACACCACTTACACCACCGAATCGAGCACCAGCCAGTTCAGCCTGGCCCCGTCGGTGGGCTACTTCGTGGCCGACAACCTGGCCATTGGCCTGACGCTGAGCTACCAGGCCTACAGCAAGCCCTACAATACTTACACGCCGGCTCCCTCGACCGTGCGCGCCCAGCTCGACCCCACGACCACGTTCCGCATTGGGGCGTATGCGCAGTACTATAAAATGCTCAGCGAGCAGTTCGGCTTCGTGGGCACCTTGGGTGGCGGCTACCAGACCGTGCGCGACTATGCCTACACGAACAACAACAACAATTCCCTCATCAGTGAGTCCAAGGCTTCGGGCTACTATGCCGGGCTGACGCCGAGCATCGTGTTTTTCCCCATTCCCAAGCTGGGGCTGACGGCTTCGATTGGCTCGCTGTCGTTCGACCACCTCAACTACGACTACCCCACTAATCAGGGCAACACCCCCAACGGCTACGAAGACTCCGAGAACTCCTTCGGGGCCAGCTTCGGCCTGAGCCAACTGCAGTTCGGCGGCACTTGGTACTTCGGCCGCTAGCCTCAGCTAAGCGCAAAAACACCCCCGGCTATTTGGCCGGGGGTGTTTTTTTGCCCAGGCAGCAAGCCCGTAGAAGCTGGCGGAGCCAGCCAGGCAGGCGTGCCGAAGTGTATCATATGCAGAATGCTCCCTACCGCACCCCCACCCACACTTCCGACTCCTCGCCCGCGCCGAAGCGTTCCAGATAAAAGTCGCCGCGCGGCTTGAGCTGCTGCTTTTTGATGACTTCGAAGGCGGCCGGGTAGAGCTTGTTGGGCGACAGCAGATAGCTCACGCCGGCCAGGCGGGCGGCTACCACGCGCTGCCCGGCCGGCACCACGCGGTAGCGGAAACCCGCCGGCAGCGGCCGGCTGGTATCGGCCAGGGCCAGCCCGATGAATGCCTGGATGGTGTCGTGGGCCGCTTCGGGGTCGTTGAGGTAGAGATTGGCCAGGTCGCCGTGCAGGCGGCCCTGGGCATCTTTGGCCTGCCGGAACAGCTGCCCGAACTGGTCGCCGCGCACCGAGCCGTGGAAGGCCTGCCCGGCCAGGTACAGCGGCGCGGCGGTCGTTTCAAGCGTCACTTTGGGCTCGCGGGTGCCGCCGAGGTACCCGTAGGTGCCGGCCACGATGAGGGTGAGGAGAATGATGGCGAGGAAGAGGTAGCGCATGACGCTTCGCTTAATGAAGAGTTGAGAATGAGGAATGAAGAATTAGGAGGCCGGCAATTCTTCATTCTTCATTCCTAATTCTTCATTGGCAACGACGTACTGCATGCGGTAAAGCTGGGCGTAGTAGCCGCCCTCGATGCGCAACAGCTCTTCGTGGGTGCCGCTTTCCATGATTTCGCCCTTGTCAAGGACGATGATTTTATCGGCTTTCTGAATCGTGCTCAGGCGGTGGGCGATGACGAGTGAGGTGCGGCCCTGCATCAGCTTCTCGATGGCCTGCTGAATGAGCTCCTCGGTTTCGGAGTCGACCGAGGAGGTGGCTTCATCAAGCACGATGATGTGGGGCTGGTAGACCATGGCCCGCACGAAGCTGATGAGCTGGCGCTGGCCCACCGAAAGCGTGGCTCCGCGCTCCATCACGGGGTAGCCCAGGCCTTCGGGCAGGCGCTCGATGAAGCGGCGCGCGCCCACGAGGTCGGCCGCTTCCCAGATTTGGGCATCGGTAATGGCCGGGTTGCCGAGCGTGATGTTGTCGCGGATGCTGCCGGCGAACAGGAACACATCCTGGAGCACCACGCCAATCTGGCGGCGCAGCAGGCTCAGGTCGTACTCGCGCAGGTCGCGCCCGTCGATGCAGATGCTGCCGCCCTGAATATCGTAAAAGCGGCTCAGCAAGTTGATAATGCTGGTTTTACCCGCCCCGGTGGCCCCCACGAAAGCAATGGTCTGGCCCGGCTGCACCCGGAAGCTGATGTCCTTGAGCACCCAGTCGGGCTCGTTGTAAGCGAAGCGGACGTGCTTGAACTCGACGTCGCCGCGCAGCTCGGCCGGGGCGAAGGTGCCGCTGGGCGCGACCAGCTCCTGGTTGTCGAGCAGCTTGAGCAGGCGCTCGGTGCTGACCAGGCCCAGCTGCAAGGTGTTGAACCGGTCGGCAATCTGCCGAATGGGCCGGAAGAACAGGGCGTTGTACATGATGAAGGCAATGAGCGCGCCCTTCGAAATCGAGCCCTCAATCTGGCCTTGGGCCGCGTACCACACCAGCAGCCCCACCCCGATAGCGCCCAGCACCTCGGCCACCGGAAAGTAGATGCTGTAGTAGAGCACCGAGCGGATGTTGGCGTCGGTATGCCGCTGGTTGATGTCGGCAAACTTGCGGTACTCGCGCTCTTCATTGTTGAAAATCTGCACCACGTTCATGCCCGTCAGGTGCTCCTGCACGAAGGAGTTGAGCTGGGCCACGGCCGTGCGCACATCCTGAAACGAGTCCTTGATTTTCTCCTTGAATACGTAGGTGCTGAACAGCAGCGGCGGAATCACCGACAGGCTGATGAGCGTGAGCCGCCAGTCGATGTAAAACATGAAGCCCATGATGAAGAGCAGCTGCAGAATGTCGCCCGCCATCGCCGCCAGCCCTTCGCTGAACACATCGGACAGCGTTTCCACGTCGGAGATGTTGCGCGTCACGAGCACGCCGATGGGCGTCTGGTCGAAGAACTTGAGCTTGAGGCTGAGCAGGTGGCGGTAGAGGTCGGTGCGAATGTCGCGCACGATGTACTGGCCCAGCCAGCCCCCGTAGTACGTCTGCAGGTAGCTCACGCCGGCGTGGGCCACCAGCAGCACCAGCAGCAGCAGAAACATGGCGTTGAGGCTGCGCATGTCGCCCTGCTCAATGCTCACATCGACCATGCGCTGAATCAGAAACGGGCGCAGCGTGCCCAGCACGGCCGTGGCCACGGTGAGCACAATGAGGCCGATAAACACGCGCCGGTAGGGGCGCACGTAGCTCAGCAGGCGGCGCAGCACGGCCCAGTCGAATACCTGGCCGGTTTTGGAAGCAGAAGTGGTGGGGTCCATAAGTGGGGCAAAGGTCGGGAGGAAACAGTCGCCGCAGCGAAACGGTTGGGTCGGTTAATTTTTAGCTCGGGCCAGCTCTACCGGGCCGCCTTCCGCAATTCTGCGGAGCAGCCTCCCGGTCCGCCGGGGCCTTCCGCAAAGCAGCGGAAGCCTGCCCGCGCCTGCCGGAGGCACTCCGAAATATTCCGGGGTATTGCCCGCGCCTGCCGGAGGCACTCCGAAATATTCCGGGGTATTGCCCACGTCCGCCGGAGGCACTCCGGAACATTCCGGGGTATTGCCCACGTCCGCCAGAGGCACTCCGGAATATTCCGGGGTGCCGCTCGTGCCCGCCAGGGATACCCCGGAATATTCCGGAAGGCAGTGTCCAGTCCCTACTACCGCGCCACTTCCACCCAGCCCTTCAGCTGCGCCGCCGCGTCGGCTCCGCTCAGCAGGTAGTAGTACAGGCCCGCCGGCAGGCCCGCGCCGCCCCATTCGTTGTGGTATTCGGGGCTGTCGAACACGCGCTGGCCCCAGCGCGAAAACACCTGCAGGCGCCCGGGGCAGCCGCCCACTTCCGGCGCAAACGTGTCGTTCCGTCCGTCGCCGTTGGGGGTGATGATGTTGGGGATGCGGCCGGCCTGCACCTCCACGGGCGGCAAGGCGTACTGCGCCGGGCAGGGGCCGCCGGGGCTGGCCCCCGGCAGCGTGGCCCGGGGCTGGTAGCGGCCGCCGGCCGCGTAGGTGTGCTCCACCACCACCCCCGTGGCCGGGCCGCTGCCGTCGCCGAAGTCCCACTGCACCCGCGCCGCTGCCGGGCCAGTGGCCTCGAAGCGCAGGTGGCGCGGGGCGCGCAGGTTGGCCGGGCAGGCGGGCACCGTCCAGCCGGCCTGAAAGGTGAATTCCGTCGGCACCGTGACGCGGTACACGGCCGAGCCGCAGCCGCCCGGCAGCGTGTAGGTGAGCACCGAGGTGCCGGGGCGGGCGGGCGGCGTGAATAGGCCGGCCGCCGTCACGCCCGGTCCGCTCCAGGTGCCGCCGGCCGGGGTGGCCCGCACCCGAAACGGCGTCTGGTCGAAGCACAGCACGGTATCGGCCGCCAGGCGAATGGGGGCCAGCTGGCTCACTTCAATAATGCTGGTGGCCACCACCACGCAGTCCATAAACGGCAGGGTGTAGGTGATGCGGTGCCGCCCCGGTCCGGCCTGCGAGGGATTGAAGCGGTTGCCCACCACGCCCGGCCCGCCAAACTGCCCGCCCGGCGGCTGGGCCATGAGCACCTCGCCGTGGGGCGGCACCGCCGCGCAGAAGCTTAGGGGCGGAATCGAATCAAGATGCACCGCCGGGAAAGGCACCACCGTAAGCCGCAACTGCCCGCTGCCCTGGCACTGCGCCGGGTTGGTAGAGGGCGGCGACAGATACGCCAGCGTTTGCAGCCCCAGTAGCGCCACGCTGGGCGTAAACACGTAGCCGGCCGCTGGCGAGCCCGTCACGCCCGGCCCGGTCCAGGTACCGCCGGGCGGGGTGGCCGTTAGGAGCTGCGGACCGGCCGTGGGGCAGAGCAGGGCAGTGGGCGCGCTCAGGCGCACCGTACCCGCGTTCACCTGTACCAGGCGGTAGGCCCGGGGTGGGCACCGGCTGTTGGTGCCAATGCCGGTGTAGGTGAGGGTTTGATTTCCCACCAGCGTCGGGGTTGGGGTAAAAGTGAAGCCCGCTACCACCGAGCCCGTCACGCCCGGGCCGGTCCAGGTGCCGCCGGCCGGCCGGCCCCGGCTCAGGCGCACGGCAGCCCCGGTCACGCACACGGCCGTGTCGGCCGGCACCCGCGCCCGGCCCGAGGCGGCCAGCACGGTTACGCGTAGGGTGTCGCGCGCGCCGGAGCAGAAGCTGCTGCCCGGAAAAATGTACACCAGCACGTTGGTGCCCACCAGCGTGGAGTCGGGCGTGAACACGAAGCCGCCGCCGGTAGCCGTCGGGCTCACGCCCGGCCCAGTCCAGACGCCGCCGGGCGGGTTGGCGGCCAGCGGCACGGGCGGGTCGTTGGCGCACACCGTCAGCGGCAGCCCCACGTTGATAAAGCGCCGGCCCTCGACCGTAATGTTCACCACCGCCACCGCCGGACAGCGGCCGTTGGGCACGAAATAAGTAATCTGATGCACGCCCGGCCCGGCCAGCACAGCATCGAACAAAGCAGTACCCGGCACCACGCCCACCCCCACGAAGGTGCCCCCGGCGGGCGTGCCCGTCAGCGGAATCAGGGCGGGAGGGGGCCCCTGCGGGCGCAGGCACACGTGGGTATCGGGCACGCGGAGGCGAGCCCGCGCCTGCGCCGCCACCGTGATGCGCCGGGTGCTGATGCCGGCGCACAGCCCCCCCAGCGGACTGGTGTAAGTGAGCACGAACGTGCCCAGGCGGGCCGTATCGGGCGTGAAGTAGTAGCCCGCCGCCACCGAGCCCGTCACACCGGTGCCCGTCCAGGTGCCGCCGGCCGGCGAGCCGCCCAGCCGGATAATGCTGCTGCGCGCGCACACCGTGAGCGTATCCGGCCCGGCCGGCGAGGCCCCGGCGGTAAAGGCAAACTTGAAGGC
>JANXMN010000471.1 GCA_025354605.1 Hymenobacter sp.
CCGATGTGCGCTTCGTGATTCACTACGACGCGCCCAAATCCATCGAGGGCTACTACCAGGAAACCGGCCGCGGCGGCCGCGACGGCCTGGAAGGCAACTGCCTGATGTTCTACAGCTACGACGACATTCTCAAGCTGGAGAAATTCAGCAAGGACAAGCCGGTGACCGAGCGCGACAACGCCCACCAGCTGCTGGCCGAGATGACCAACTACGCCGAAAGCGCCGTGTGCCGCCGCCGGCAGCTGCTGCACTACTTCGGCGAGCAGTTGGACAAGGACTGCGGTTTCTGCGACAATTGCAAGCACCCGAAGGAGCGGTTCGAAGGCGAGGAGGCCGTGGGCCTGGCCCTGCGCGCCGTGGTGCAGACGGAGGCCCGCTTCAACCTGAACCACGCCGGGCAGGTGCTGCTGGGGCTAAGCAACCCCCACATCGAGAGCTACGCGCACAACGCGCTACCCATCTACGGGCAGGGCAAGGCGCTGGGCGACGCGCAGTTCTGGCATTCGGTATTGCGCCAGTGCCTGCTAAACGGCTTTCTGGAGAAGGACATCGACAGCCTGGGCCTGGTGCGCATCACCGACCGGGGCATGGACTTCATCGAGAACCCGTACCGCATTGTCCTCACCAAGGACCACAACTTCGACGAGGAGCAGAAGGCCGACGAGGAAAAGGAGGAGGGGCAGCTCGCCGCCGGCCACGACGAAGCCTTGTTCACCCAGCTCAAGGAGCTGCGCAAGCAGGTGGCCAGGCAGAAAAACCTGCCGCCCTACGTGCTCTTCCAGGACCCCAGCCTGAAGGAGATGGCCACCACCTACCCCACCACGCTGCACGACCTCACGCACGTGTCGGGCGTGGGCCAGGGCAAAGCCCAGAAGTTTGGCGCGCCTTTCGTGGCCGCCATCAAGAAGTACGTGGAAGACAACGACATCGAAACCGCGGAGGACGTAGTAGTGAAGTCGGCCGTGAACCGCTCGAAAATCAAAATCTACGTCATTCAGCAGATTGACAAGAAGATGATGCTGGAAGACATTGCGTCCTCGAAAGGCATTTCGATGGGCGAGCTGATGGAGGAAATCGAGCACATCTGCTACTCGGGCACCCGCCTCAACATCGACTACTACCTCGAAGAGATGGTGGAAGAAGAAGTACAGGACGAGATTTTCGATTACTTCATGAAAGCCAGCACCGATAACATTGCCACTGCCCTCAAGGAGCTAGGCGACGACTTCACCGAGGAGGAGCTGCGCCTAGTGCGCATTAAATTCCTGAGCGAAATAGCCAATTAGGGCCGGCCCGCCGTCTTTGTTTTTTCCAGTAATGCACGCCCCGCCGGTTTCGGTGGGGCGTTTTTTTATGCGCTGGCGGGGCCGGGTGGCTCCTGCGCCCAGGCGCTGGGCCGATGGCAGTCCAAAAACGATGAGTGTGCCGACTTAATGAATTGAAAAGCAAAACGAAGCAGTAGCCACAGTTCTGGGAAGAAGGTGTTCTTTTTTAGCTAACAAATCAATATCTTCGCCAACCTATTCTTGTATCACTGATTTATTTTCTGCAAAACGTGCTACGCTCCCTCCTGATATTCGCCCTGCTGCTGGCCGGTATTGCTCCCCGCGTGGCGGAGGCGCAGACCAAGCCGCCCACCCCGTCCCGCCCGACGGCCCCGGCCAAAGCCGCCCCCAACGTCGCGCCGGCCGCCCCGATTCCGCCCGCCGCCCTGCCGACCAAAGCCCCGGCGGCCGCCCTGCCGGCGAAAACCCTTCCCACCGCCATCAACGCCGCCGATACGGTGCGCATCGCGGTAGCCGACAGCGTGAAGGTGCTCACGCCAGCCGAAATTGCCGAGCAGGCCTACAAAAACGGCCTCGCCAGCGTGCAGAACAAGGATTTCAAGGCGGCGGTGGTCAGCTTCACCGAGGCCATTACGGCCAAGCCCGACTACGTGCCGCCTTACGCCAGCCGGGGCGCCACTTATAACGAACTACAGGAGTACGACCTCGCTGTGGCCGACTACAGCCAGGCCATTCAGCTGGTCCCCAACGACTACGGCAGCTACATGGGCCGTGCCGAAGCGCATGAGGCTAAAAACGAAATGGCGCTGGCCGAAAAAGACTACTCCGAAGCCATGAAGGGCGGCAGCCACTATGCTAAAGCCTGGTACCGGCGCGGAATGATGCGTTTCTGGCGCGCCGAGTACCAAGCTGCGCGTGAAGACTTCGACGGGGCCATCAAGGCCGACCGCAAAAGCGCCACGGCTTACCACGAGCGGGCGGCGGCCAACCAGCAGCTCGGCAACTACCCCGAGGCCATTATCGATTATACCACGGCCCTGGCCCTGCAACCCACGCTGTTCTCGGCCCTGCTGAACCGGGCTACTGCGGAGCGCCGTGCCGGCCAGCTGCCTCAGGCCATGAAAGATTACGACCTGTACCTGCGCGCCCGGCCCGATGATGCCCTGGCTTACCACAACCGGGGCCGCGCCCGCTACGACAACGGCGACTACCCCGGGGCCGTGACTGATTTCAGCCAGTCGCTGAAGCTGAATGCCGACTACGCCCTGGCCTGGAACAGCCGCGCCGCGGCCTATCTCAAGCTCGAAAACTACGACAAGGCCGAAGCCGACGCCACCCAGGCCATTGCCATCAACGCCAAGTATGCCGAAGCCTGGCTGAACCGGGGCCAGGCCCGCGAGATGCTGCGCAAGCCTGACGACGCCTGCCGCGACTGGCAGCAGGCCGCCCGCTTGGGCCTGGCGGCCGGCACTAGCTATTCCGTTTTGGCGGGCTGCACGCCGCCCGCGCCGGCCCCCGCCACGCCCACCGCCACTGCCGATGCCGGCACGGCTACCGACCCAGCCCCGGCCGCCGAAACCAAGCCCTGACTAAGGGTTCATGCTCCGCTGGAACGTAATGCCGAGCATTCTGGGCATCAAGCAGAGACCGAGGCATCTCGCGTGGGGCAGTAATTCAATCGTTAAAAGTCATTGACTACTGATTGCAAGCGAGATGCTTCGTCTCTGCTTGATGCGCAGAATGCTCTGCGTGACGGTCAACAGCCTGCTTTCTGCATTTCATTTTCATTCATTATGGCTACTTTTTACCGCTATTCGCTGCTGATTACGCTGCTGGGCACCGCGCTGGCCCCGGCCCACGCGCAGAGCGTGCCCTTCACGGCCGCCCGCATCCCGAACAAGGAGCTGCTGAAAATCGCGCAGCACGCCGTCCGCGATGGCGAGGATGAATACAAGGCCAAGCCGCCGCGCTACGCGGCCGCGCTGCCGCACTTCCTAGAAGCCCAGAAAATAAACCCCAACAACGGCTCGCTGAACCTGGAAATCGGCGACTGCTACCTGAGCCTAGGCGACAAGGACAACGCGCTGCCCTACCTGCAAAAGGCCGCCGAGTTGGAAACCGGCCCCGCCGCGCCGCGCGCCCACTACCTGCTGGGCCGCGTGTACCAGCTGAATGCCCGCTGGGCCGATGGCATCAAGGAATTCGAAAAAGCCAAGCCCGTGGCCACCGGCCCGGCGAAGAAAGGCCAGCCCACGCTTGACGCCGTGAGCGCCGAAGTGGGACGCCACCTGAGCGAGTGCAAGGCCGGCCTGCGCCTGTCGCAGCACCCGGTGCGCCTGTTCGTTGACAACCTGGGGCCGACGGTGAACTCGCCCGAAGACGAGCGCAACCCGCTGGTAACGGCCGACGAGTCGGGCCTGTTTCTGACCTCGCACCGGGCCGGGGCGCTGGGGGGGGCCAAGGATGCTGGCGGCCACGGCTTCGTGCCCGACGTGTACCACGCCACCCGTACCGAGCAGGACTGGGGCCCGGCCCGCACCCTGAACGCACCGGTGAACTCGAACGGAGCCGACGTGGCCGTGGCCGTATCGGCCGACGGGCAGCGCCTGCTGCTGCATGCCGATGGCGACGAGGCCGACCTGAGCGAGGCCCACCTCGCGCCCGGCGGCTGGACCAAGCCGCACGCGCTGGACTCGCGCATCAATACCAAATATCACGAAACCTCGGCCACGTTCTCGCCCGACGGGCGCTACGTGTATTTCGTGAGCGACAAGCCCGAGGGCAGCCTGGGCGGGCGCGATATCTACAAGGCCGAAATTGATGGCAAGAACCCGCCCGTGAATCTGGGCTCGGTTATCAACACGCCCTACGACGAGGAAGGAGTATTTATGCAGCCCGACGGCAAGACCCTGATTTTTTCGTCGCAGGGCCACGGCACGATGGGGGGCTTCGACATCTTCAAGTCGGTGTACGAGAACGGGAAGTGGAGCGAGCCCGAAAACCTGGGCGCGCCCATCAACACGCCCAACGATGAGCTGTACTTCGTGACCACGGCTTCGGGCCGCTACGGCTACTTCGCCAGCGACCGGCCCGGCGGCACCGGCGGCCTCGACCTGTACCGCGTCACGTTTCTGGGGGCGGCCAAAGAGCCCCAGCTCGACCAGGACGACCGGTTGCTGAGCGAGCAGAAACGCCTGATACGCGAGCCCAAGCCGGTGCTGGTGGTACCCGTCGTGACGCCCAACGTGACGCTGCTGCGGGGCGTGGTCACCAACATTGCCAACCAGCAACCCGTGGCCGCGAAGCTCGACGTGATAAACAACGCCAACGGGCAGACCATTGCCTCGTTCCAGACCACGCCCACCGGCCGCTTCCTGGTGCCCCTGCCCACCGGCACCAACTACGCCCTGGTGGTGCAGCACGAGGATTTCCTGAATTATTTTGACAACGTGAACCTGCCGGCCGACGCGGGTTACTCCGAGGCGAAGCACGACGTTCGCCTGCAAAAGCTGGAGCCCGGCTCCAACATCGTGCTGCACAACGTCTTCTTCGACCCCGGCCAGGCCGTGCTCCGCCCCGAAAGCACCGCCGAACTGACCCGCCTGGCCCAGCTGCTGAGCGACCACTCGCGCCTGAAGCTGCTGCTGGCCGGCCACACCGACGAAGCCGCCACCGCCGACCAGAACAAGGAGCTGAGCCAGCGCCGGGTGCAGGCCATCGCAGCCTGGCTGGTGGCCCACAAAATCAAGACCGAGCGCCTCACCGCTACTGGCTACGGGGCCACCGTACCCTACAACGACACCGATGCCGGCCGGCTGCTCAACCGCCGCACCGAGTTCAAAGTCGTGTCGCGCTGAGTGGAAGGAAGGTGGCGAGACACGTCGTGCTGAACACGTCGGTAGGATAACCCGGCCGCCCAGCCACCTCTGCCTTATTTTCTTCAGGCAGAAGCTTCCCTGGCAGGTGATTATCGAAGTAATGCGCAAGGTGGCGGGGGCATTGTAATGACACTGGCGAGACCGGCGGGCGAATAAAGCCGGGGAATTCTTTTTAGCTTGCCGGCTAATTCCACCTTTCCACTTTTTTTATGACTTCTGGGTCTTTACCCCCGCAAACGCCCCGGCGTATTGCCTTCACTGTGTTCGCGCTGTTCTATGTTTTTGGGATGGCGGGCTACCTAGCCTACAGCTACAGCACTCAAACCGGCCTGAGCGGCTGGCTGATGAACTGGCAGCTTCGCACCTTCTCGGAGGCGCATAGTAGCCTGACCCAGGCCGCCTTGATAGTTGTCTGGATTGTGGGCCTGGTGCCCATTTTCTATCTGCTGATGCGCCTGAACAAGGCTGAAAACTTTGTGCCGGCTCAGCATCAGGCCGAGTTGAACAAGGCGGCGTATACGCCCCACGGCCGGGCCCTGACGGCTCTGCTGATAGCCGGCGTCACGGCGGCCATCTTTGGCTACCTGCTATTCAAGCAGCAGCACCTCGCCAGCCAGCGCCTGCAGCAGCTCGACCTGAATACCGATGCCAGCCTGCCGGCCGGGGTGGAGCTGGCGAACATGCACGGCACCTTAGCCGCCGAATACGCCTATTTGCTGGAGGAAGTGAAGTACGGCCGCAAAACGGGCAGCATCTACTATGTTCCGCTGTTGCCCGCCACCTGGCAGGCCGGCCAGCCGGTGCGCGTGGTGGTGAAAACCCGGGTTCCGGTTTACCAAAACCTGGCGCTCCGGCGCGTTTACTTTATCGATAGTGCCCGCGCCTTCTCCGCTACCTACGATGGGCGGCTGCATGCCAATGACGTGCCCACCTTCGTGCGCCAGCACCTGGCCAGCCAGCAAATAACCTTGGCCGACCCCTGCTACGTGCTCGACGATGAGGAAGTCATCAACGGGCAGGTGAACGAGGCCCAGCTTGTCAACCCCTGGCTGGTGCTGGGCATTGGCCTGGTGGTGGCCCTCAGTGCCTTCATCCGGAAACAACCCACTGCCTGAGCTTGCTGATTGGTAAAAAAAGTGCCCCGCATGAGACATGCGGGGCGCTTTGGAATGCATCCGGCGGGGGGTAGGTTGGCGGCTTAGCAGTACTCTTCGAACGCGCCCTGCAGGTTGTTCACGATGCGCATGGCGTCGGAGCCTTCGATGTGGTAGCGCTCAATCATGTGCACCAGCTCGCCATCTTTAAACAGCGCGATGCAAGGCGACGAGGGCGGGTAGGGGAGCAGGTGCTCGCGCATCTTGGCCACGGCGTCGGTTTCCATGCCGGCGAAAACCGTTACCAGCTTGCCGGGCTTTTTGTCGGCGCTGGCCAGGGCCATTTTCAGGGCGGGGCGGGCTTTGGCGGCGGCGCAGCCGCACACCGAGTTCACCGCCACCAGCACGGTGCCTTCGTTCGAGGCAAGGGCGGAATCTACTTCCTCAGGCGTCATCAACTGCTCGAAGCCCACTTCGGTGAGGTCCTGGCGGATGGGGGCCACCATGTATTCGGGATAAACTGCCATAATTGTCGGGGGAGTTAAAAAGCGGCGAGGCCGCGTACGGCTACAAAAGTACGAATGCTTAAAGCATTAGGAACGAGGGAAAGTTTCGGGGCGCAGCCCGCCCAAGCGAGCCCGCCTAGCTGCGCGCAACGCAGCCTGATGGGCTCCTGCTACCGCCTCTACAGCGCCAAAATCTGCTTGAGCTCGGCTGCGCTCACGGTGAGCAGGCCCACTTTGGGCAGGCGCTGAGTGAGAATGCGCCAGTTGGGTTCCTGCTTGAAAATGGGTTTCAGCAGGGCCAGGGCGGCGGGCAGCTGCTGCTTGTTGGCGAGCGTGATGGCGTGCCAGTACTGCATTTCGAGGTTCTGGGGGAACATCTTTTCGGCGGCCTGATATTCCTGGATGGCCTTGGGCATGTCGTTGTTCTCCACGGCCAGGTCGCCGGCGTTCATGTGGTCGTAGGCGCGGTGCAGGCGCAGCAGGCGGTGCAGCTCGGGCAGCGGCGCGGCGCTGTCGTCCACGCGCAGGTCCACGAGGCGGTCGGCCCAGGGGCCTTCGGTGGCCGTGCCGCGCACCACCAGCAGCGCCGCCGACTGCCGCCCCCGGATGTCGCCCCCTGCCGCCTGGGCCGCGTCGAGGGCGGCCAGCACGCGCTCGGCCAGCGGCAATTGGGCGTGCTGCTCGTAGGCGGCGGCCATAGCGGGCCATACTTTATCCGAAAGCATCATGTTGGCCTGCACCGAAAACTGGCTGCCCTGCTGGTGGCCGGCCATGTCGACGCACTTTTTGCCGGTGTGAGTAGCCACCCGGCCCTGGTTGTCGAGAATGGCTACCTGGCGCACGTCGCGGCCTTCGTCGTTGCTCAACAGCTCGTCGAGGGTTTGCTGGGCGGTTTTGCCGCTCCTGAGCAGGGCCAGCCCACGCAGGCCGAACGACTTGTTGGTGAACGACTGCGTGGCTACCACCCCCACGCCGGCCTCGCCCCAGCTGACGGAAGTGCCTACCGAAAACCAGTGGCTTTGCACGGCTACGGCCATTTCGCCGGTGGCCGGGTCGCGGGCCACGATGCTGAAGGTGTGGGCAAACGGGTCGGTGGCCGAATACATCTGGGCGGCGGCGGGCCGGCCAGCCAGCAACAGGAGCAGCAGCGAGGACAACAGATACGGAAAGCGCATGAGCAGGGAGCGAAAATGGAAGAATTTACAAAAGGACAATCCGGGCGGCGAAAGGTGGCAAAAATTTGGGTGCCGAGCCCCCGCCCCAATCGTTTGAAATCGTCAGGCGGCGGGTTTTGCTACCCGGGAGTGGTTGGGCCCGGCCCCGTTGGATTGGGAGATAATTGCGCGCAAAGCGTTGGAACCGCGCTGATTTGCTTGTTGTGGCCGCCTCTTGGGCGGACATTATTTGTTATCTTGATAAAATCCCGCCATTGCCATAGCGGGCGCGCGCCGGGCCAGCCGGCCCGGCGCAGCTTCCCTTATTTAGTATCCTCGATTATTATGACTACTTCCCTGACGCCGACTTCCGAGGCTTTCGCCCCCCAGTTTCACGCTTCCGACCCGACCCACCTGCACACCCACGAGCTGCCACTGTGGCCCGACTGCTTCGCGGCCGTGCGGGCGGGCTCCAAGCCCTTCGACGTGCGCCGCAACCACGAGGATTTTCAGGTGGGCGACGTGCTGCTGCTGCGCGAGTTCAACCCCGGGGCTAACGATTACACCGGCCGCACCATTACCCGCTGGGTGAGCTACGTGCTGCAGGGCGGCAACTTCGGCATCGAGGCCGACTGGTGCGTACTGGGCTTCAGCAACCAGCCGCCCATCCCGACGGGCATGACGGATATCCGGCTCTGGTAAGGCACCCGTCTGAACAGTCAAGGAATATGCCCGTTCAGCTATTTGCTCTTGCCCCTATCGCCGCGGCTGCCCCAGAAACTGCCCGATGTTGTCGTTGAGAAATTTGGCATCGGCCGGGTTGGGCGCGGCCCCGGCGGTGTGGCCCCACAGCGAGGGAATGGGCTTGAGCATTCCGCGCGCGATGAAGGGTGCCTCGTAGCGCGCATCGGTGAGCGGAAAGTACAGGTCGGTTTCGGAGGGCATGTAGAGCATGGGGGCCTTGATGCTGCGCAGGGCCTTTTCAACGTCGCCGCCAAAGCCGGGCGTGGTGCCCACGTCGTGGTGCTCCCAGGTGCGCATCTGCAGCAGCAGGTCGTTGGCATCAGCCCCGGGAATGAAATTGGTGCGGTACTCGTGCAACACCTGCTCGAAGGTGGTGCCGGGCTTGTTGTCGGCCTTCCAGAGCTCGCGCCGCCACCATTCCTGCGAGTAGAGCCAGCCCGTCCAGACCGTGGCAAAGGCCTCGATGCCTTTGGTGGGCGGCGTGGTGTAGTCGCCGTTCTGAAACGCGGCATCGGCGGTGAGGGCGGCAATCTGGCCTTCGAGGCGCACCACGCCGTGGGGGTAGGTTTTGGCCGTGCCCGAGGTAGCCACGAGGCAGTCGGCGAAGGTGGGGTAGCTCACGGCCCACTGAAAGGCCTGCTGCGCGCCCATGGAGAAGCCAATAATGGCCCGCAGATGCGTGATTTTCAACTCCTGGGTGAGCAGCTGGTGCCCGGCGGCCACGTTGTCGCGAATGGTCATCAGCGGGAAGCGGGGGCCGTGGAAGGGCTCGGGGGTGTTGCTGGGCGACGAGGAATGGCCGTTGCCGAACAGCTCGGTGGCCACCAGAAACAGCTTCGTGGTGTCGAGCGCCCGGCCCGGCCCGATGAGCCACTCGTAGCCGTGGCGGTCGGCCATGTAGTGCGAGGGCAGCAGCACGGCGTTGTCGCGGGCGGCGTTGAGGCGGCCGTAGGTGCCATACACCACCCGGGCCAGCGGCAGCACCGCGCCACTCTCGGTGCGGAAGTTGGGCAGCGTGAACACCCGGGCCGGGGTGCGGTCGGCGGCCGGAGCCGGCCGGGCGGGCAGCCGAGCGGGCACCAAGCCGAGCAGGGCAGCCAGCAGCAAGCTGCGGAAGAACGAGTGCCTCATACGGGAGCGAAAGCGGCGGCAGAAGTTTGCCGGAGCTGTAACTGAATCGGGCCCCGGGGGTTTACCTTGCTCGCCGTCCCTGTTTCGCCCGATGCCCGCTTTGCCGCCGCCCGTTATTCGTGTTTCGCGCTTGCGCAAAGCCTTCGCGGGCCACGTGGTGGTGCACGACGTGTCGTTTGAAGTGGCGGCCGGCGAAACGCTGGTGCTGCTCGGCCCCAGCGGCTGCGGCAAAACCACGCTGCTGAAAATGTTGAACCGGCTGGTGGAGCCCGATGGCGGCAGTATCGAAATCAACGGCGAGAACGTGCTCACGCAGCGGCCCGAGGCCCTGCGGCGCGGCATCGGCTACGTCATTCAGCAGGTGGGGCTGCTGCCGCACTACACCGTGGCCCAGAACGTGGCCGTGGTGCCGCGCCTGTTGGGGCACGCGCCGGCAACCATCGCGGCCCGCACCACGGAGCTGCTCGCGCGGCTGCACCTGCCGCCCGAGCGCTACGCCGGGCAGCTGCCCGCGCAGCTCTCGGGTGGGCAGCAGCAGCGCGTGGGCCTGGCCCGCGCCCTGGCCGCCGACCCGCCCATCGTGCTGCTCGACGAGCCCTTCGGTGCCCTCGACCCGCTGACGCGGGCCGGCATCCGGCGCGAGTTCCGGGAGCTGGAGGAGCTGCGGCGCAAAACCGTGGTGCTCGTGACGCACGACGTGGCCGAAGCCTTCGAGCTGGCCGACCGCATCCTGCTACTCGAAGGCGGCCGGGTGCAGCAGCTGGGCACCCCGCGCGAACTGCTGTTCCGGCCCGCCAACGACTTCGTGCGCCGTTTCTTCGCCACCGAGCGGCTGGCGCTGCAGCTGCGCACGCTCACGCTAAGGGATGTTTTTGGTCCTGCCTGGTCCGATACAGCGGGGCTGTCTCCCGATTTCGAACCCCAAACCACCGTGCACGAGGCCCTGGAAGCTTTGACTGGAGCGGATACCGTTGCCCAGCCCTTCACCGTGGCCCAGTTGATGGCAGCTTTCGGGGAAGCTTTGCAACGAGAGGAGGCCACATGGAAACGCTAGGCGCGCTGCTCACCTTCTGGCGCGAGCAGGCTGGTAAGCTCGGCGAGCAAACCCTGCAGCACATTGGCCTGACGGCCGTTTCGCTGCTGCTGGCGGTGCTGCTGGGCATGCCGCTGGGGCTGCTGCTGGCCCGCCGGCCGCGCTGGGCCCCGGCGGTGCTGGGCGTGGCGGGCGTGCTGCAAACCGTGCCCAGCATCGCCCTGCTCGGCTTCCTGATTCCGCTGCTGGGCATCGGGCCCGGGCCGGCCATTTTCGCGCTGTTCCTGTACTCGCTGCTGCCCATTATCCGCAACACGTTTGCCGGGATTCGGGGCGTGCCGGTGGCGGTGGTGGAAGCCGCGCGCGGCCTGGGCTTCAGCAGCGGGCAGGTGCTGCGGCAGGTGGAATTGCCGCTGGCCCTGCCGGTGCTCATGGCCGGTATCCGGACGGCGGCGGTTATCAACGTGGGCGTGGCGACGCTGGCGGCCTACGTGGCGGCGGGTGGTCTGGGCGAGTTCATTTTCGGCGGCATTGCCCTCAACAACCCGGTGATGATACTGGCCGGTGCCCTGCCCGCCGCCGGGCTGGCCCTGGCCTTCGATGCGCTGCTGGGCGGCGTGCAGCGCCTGAGCGCGCGGCGGCTGGCCCGGGTGGGCGCGGTGCTGCTGGTGGCCCTGCCGCTGCTGGGCGGGCTGTATTTGCTGCCGCGCGCCGCGGGCCGGCTGCGGGCCGGGTTCAGCCCCGAGTTTGTGGGGCGGGCCGATGGGCTGCCGGGCCTCACCAAAAGCTACGGCTTGGTGCGGCTGCCAAGCGTGGTGCTGGCTCCCGCGCTGGTGTACGAGGCCGCCCGCCACGCCGACGTCGACGT
>JANXMN010000498.1 GCA_025354605.1 Hymenobacter sp.
ACGATGTCGTAAGTCGCGGCCTTTTTGCGGCCACGGCGGGCGAGGCGGATTTTAACTGCCATAATCCGGTGGGGTTGTGTGACGGAGCTCGTCCGTCGGGTTAGGGTTTCCCGAAATTGGGAGTGCAAAGGTAGGCAATGCCTGTTCGGTAAGCAAGCCAACCATGATAAACGGCTAGAATTCAAGCCCCAGGCCCTGGCCATAGAAATCTAGTCGCCTAACCCGATGAAAGGTGTGGTTCCGTATACCCGAATGAGTTGCCGCAAGTCGGAACGTCAGTTTTTTTGGATAATGCTGTAAGGATGTAGCGGTTCCGGCGTCTGGACTGTTGCCGCCGCCTGTTTCGCCGGGGTTGCCCGCCGGTAAGCCCAGCCTCGTCGATTATTCCCCCTCTTTGCTTTCGCTCATGGACCCGATTCTTACGTCCTGTTTCCGCTTGTTAGCTGGCATTAAAGAACGCCGGAGCGGTTTAATTAAAATCAAGGGGGTGCTGGCTTTGCTGGGGTGCCTGGGCTCCACGGCTGCCAGCGACCTGTGGGCGCAGTCGGTGCCGAAAGCGGTGCTGGTCGAACATTTTACCAACACCCTATGCAGCATATGCGCCAGCCGCAACCCGGGCTTCTACGGCAACCTGCGGCAGCAGCCCAATGTTCTGCACATTGCGTACCACCCCAGCTCGCCTTACCGAGGGTGTCAGTTCAGCCAGCAAAACCCGACCGAGAACGACGCCCGCACCAACTTCTACGGCGTGTATGGCGGCACCCCGCGCCTGGTCATCAACGGTAGCGTGGTGCCCGCCACGCAGGACTACAGCTCGCCGGCCTTGTTTGGGCCTTTCCAAAGCCAGACTTCGCCTTTTGCTGCCACCGTGATGCTGCGGGCCGTCGGCCCCGATTCCATCAGCGCCACGGTGCGGGTGGTGACGCAGGGAACGCCAGCGTCTTCGGCGTTACGCCTTTACTTGGCCCTGGTGCAGGACACCGTGAACTACGCCGCCCCCAACGGCGAACAGCGGCACTACGACGTATTCCGCAAGTCTTTCACCGGGCTGAATGCCGTTGCCTTCTTTCCAGCGGCGGCGGGTGGAACTGTGGTGCTAACCCGCACGCTTTACAAAAACCCCGGCTGGGTGGCAAACCGGCTTTACGCCGTGGCCGTGGTGCAGGAAGCCAGCGGGGCGGTGCTCCAAGCGGCCGCATCGCAACGGCTCGGCGTGGCGCTGGGCAGCATGGCACCTTTCGCGGCTGGCCCGGCACTACGCTTGTACCCTAACCCCGCCACCGGCCTGCTGTTTCTTGACCTCGATGCCGACAATTCGGTGGTTGTGACGCTGTATGATGCCCTGGGCCAAATAGTGCGTCAAAGCGCCACCGCAGGCAAGCAGGTGCCCGTACCCGTGGGCGACTTGCGGGCGGGCCACTACTTTGTGCGGGTTATGACGGCGCGGGGAGTCGTACACATGGCTCGGTTTATCAAGGAATGAGGTGCCGGTAGAAAACAAAAAATCCCGCCTGCGTTAGCAAGCGGGATTTTTTTGAGCGGGTTGGTGCCTTACGCTGCTACGGCTACCTGCTTGGCTACCGGCCGCTTCACCTTAATGATGCGCATCTTATTCAGCGTCCAGATAATGGAGTAGGTAGGGTCCAGCTCCCACCACTTCACACCGAAGTTGACGCGCATAGGCAGCTTGTGGTGGTTGTTCTGGAACAACTCGCCGAAGGCCAGGAAATCGAGGGCCAGCGTGTTCTTGCTATGGTCGTGGTTGTCGAAGTTCTGGTAGCCGTACTTGTGGCCACCCCAGTTCACGATAGCACCGTGGATGGGACCCATCAGGAAGTGAATGGGCAGCAGCAGGTACTGCCACCAGGCCGTGGCAAATTGGATATAAAACAGCACGTAAACCGTGCCCCATCCCAGGCGCGAGTACCACTTGTCGCCCAGGTTCTCAATCAGCTTCCACTCCGGAATGTCGCCCTCGAAGCGGTCGGCCAACTCATACTTATGGTTGAGCACATCGTTGTAGATGTTCTTGGTCTTCCACATCATGTCGAACGCATTGTTCGAGAATAGCGGCGAGTGCGGGTCGAGCTCGGTATCGGAGTAGGCGTGGTGCATGCGGTGCAGCAGCGCGTAGGCTCGCGGCGAGAGGAAGCTGCTGCCCTGGCAGATATAGGTGAACAGGAAGAAGAACTTCTCCCAGAATTTGTTCATCGTGAACATCTTGTGCGCTGCGTAGCGATGCAGGTAGAACGTCTGGGTGAACAGCGACAGATAATAGTGGGCAACGAAGAAAACCAGGATAGCCATAGAGGGGTGTAAAGCTGAACTGCCAGCACAAGCAATAAGCCGGCCTGAAGGTTCAGTGAGGATACTGCAAAATTACGGCTGGGATGCGTGGCGGCCGGGATAGCAGACCCGGAAGGCCAAAATGTTGCACATGCTGTTGCGCGCCGCAACGCGCCGTAGCACGCAGCCTTTGCTGCGTCGCCGGGCGAACAAGCCGGGAGGGCGACCGGTATTGAGGACCAATTGCTGCCCTGATACGCCCGGCCAAAAGAAAAGAGCAGGGAAATGGTGACTGCGCGCCTGGCGACGCAGCGAAGGCTGCGTGCTACGACCCGACTACGAAACGGCCTGCGGGTAGTACGCCCGGGCCGCATCCCAATGTGGAGCGTCGGGCAGGGGAGCCACTAGGGTCAGCTGTTCTTTCGTAACGGGGTGCTGCAATTGCAGCTGGCGGGCATGCAAAGCAATGCTCACGTCGGGCAGCGGGGCGATGAAGCCGTATTTCACGTCGCCCACGATGGGGGTGCCCAGGCCGGTCGCCAGCTGGGTCCGAATCTGGTGGGGGCGGCCCGTGATGGGGTTTATCTGGAGCAGATAGCGGTTGCCGGCCATGCCCAGCAGCTCGTAGTTCAACTCGGAGCGCTGGCCCTGGGTGTGCTTCTCGGGGTAGGCTTTGGTGACGTTGCGAATGGTGTCCTTCACCAGCCAGTGCACCAGATTGCCGCTTTCGGGCACGGGCGGCCGGCCGGTGAGGGCCCAGTAGGTTTTGTGCATCTTGTCGTCGCGGAACATCTCATTCAGCCGGCTCAGGGCCTTGCTGGTTTTGGCCAGGATGACGATGCCCGACACGGGCCGGTCGATGCGGTGGCATACGCCCACGAAGGCTTCGCCGGGCTTCTTATACTTGAAGCGCAGGTATTCGGCGGCTTTTTTCGAGAGGGGCTCGTCGCCGGTGGCATCGCCCTGTACGAGCAGGCCGGCGGGCTTGTTGATAACGAGCAGGTGGTTGTCTTCGAACAGGATTTCTCTGCCTTCGGACCAAAGGTTGGGACGATTCACGCGGCGAAAGCGGGCGGGCTAATAGGGAGTCGGCAAGCAGCGGGCCGGGACCCCTCGGGGGCTACCGCACGTCGTCAGACCACACTCACCGGGCGCTCCGCTCTTGCTGTTGATGCGGCGAAGATACGAAGCTGGGTGGAAGTAGGATAACAGGCGAATCAATACCCTTCCTCTTTGCTCGGGAACTCGCGGCCCTTCACGTCGGCCACGTAGTGCTCCACTGCTGCCGTCATCACGTCGTAGAGCTCGGCGTAGCGGCGCAGGAAGCGCGGCTCGAAGCCCTTGGTGATGCCCAGCATGTCGTGCACCACCAGCACCTGCCCGTCCACGTCGGGGCCGGCACCGATGCCGATGACGGGAATGGTCAGCTCTTCGGCTACGCGCTTGGCCAGCGCGGCCGGAATCTTCTCCAGTACCAGCCCAAAACAGCCGATTTCCTGGAGCAGGCGGGCATCTTCGAGCAGCTTCTGGGCCTCGGCATCTTCCTTGGCGCGCACGCTGTAAGTGCCGAACTTATAGATGGATTGCGGCGTGAGGCCCAGATGGCCCATCACCGGAATACCGGCCGTGAGGATGCGAATGATGCTGTCCTTCACCTCCGCGCCGCCTTCGAGCTTCACGCCGTGGCCGCCGCTTTCCTTCATGATGCGGATGGCCGACTGCAGGGCTACCGAGGAGTTGCCTTGGTACGAGCCGAAGGGCATATCGACTACCACGAAGGCGCGCTTCACGGCGCGCACCACGCCCTGGGCATGGTAGATAATCTGGTCGAGGGTGATGGGCAGGGTGGTTTCGTGGCCGGCCATCACGTTGGAAGCCGAGTCGCCGACGAGCAGCACGTCGATGCCCGCGCCGTCGAGAATTTTGGCCATCGAGAAATCGTAGGCCGTGAGCATGGAGATTTTTTCACCCCGCTCTTTCATGGCGAGCATCTGGTGGGTGGTAACGAGTTTGACTTCCTTGTGCTGGGACATGGCCGGACGGCGGGGTGGTAAATGCGGAGCAAAGCTGGTAATAAATGTTGGAATGGACCGCTGGCAGACCCGAATGCCCGCAATCCGGAACCGAACTCGCCGACCAGACAATCAACCGGCAAACATCCGCCCGAAATGGCCGGGCTAACAAGATGAGATGAATTATTCAAAAAAATATTGGCTGTATTAACTTTGGCTGTGAGCGCCCGGTGCCTGAGCTATCGGATTTTAACTTGCTCTTCCGCATTCCGCATTCCACTCCACATGTTTCGTTGCCGCTTAAGAATTGCGCTGCTCATGCTGCTGGGCGCGTACCGCGCCCTGGCCCAGCAGGAAGCAACCCTCGACGGCCATTTGGCGAACCACGAGGCCGACTCGGTAACGGTGAGCTGGCGCACTACCCCGCTCGATGAGCGGGAACAGACCATTGGCGTGCTACCCGACAGCCACGGCGATTTCCGGCTGCGCATTCCCCTCACTGGCCCGCTGCTGGTGCAGCTGAGCGTGGGCAAAGCCGATACCCAGGTATTTCTGGAGCCCGGCGACGCCCTGCGCCTAAAGCTGGACCCGGAAAAGGAAAGGCCCACGTTTCGGTTTCAGGCCGCTGATGGCAAGGGCCACGCGGCCGCCGCCACGGCCAACAACTACCTCGCCGAATTCAGCCAGCGGTTTATCGAGGACCCCGAGTTTCAACTGCTGCCGAACAACATCCGGCTGACGGAATCCGAGTTTCTTTCCTTTCTCAAGTACCGGCACAAGCAGCAGCTGGGCATGCTTCACGGCCTGGGCCAGGATAAGGTGACGCCGGTTTTCCGGAATTTTGCCGAGGCGGAGATTCGCTACACCGATGCCAACGACCACCTGACGTATCCCGAACTCAAAGCCGAAGCCATGGGCAACGAGGTGATGCCCGTCGCGCCGGGCTTCTACGGCTTTTTGAATGACCCAACGCTGCTACTCAGTAACGCTGGCAGTAGCCTGAGCCCGCAATGCCAGGATTTCGGCCTTAACTACGTGCAACAGCAGGTGCGGAAAGCCGGCACTGCCCCCTCAAGTCCGGGCTACTACCCGGCCTGCTACCAGCTGGCCGGCCAACGCCTACAAGGCCAAAGCCAGGCAGTGGTGCAAGGCCTGGTGGTGCGCGAAACCATTCGCAACGGGCACGTAGCCCACGCCGACGCACTGTTGGCCGATTTTGCCACCCACCGCGCGGCCCCCACCGCCTGGGTGCAGCCCCTGCGCGAACAGTTGGCCGCGCACCGTGCGCAGGCCATTGGCAGCGTGGCCCCGCCGCTGCCGACTGGTCTGCGCTCGCTGGCGGGCGACACCGTGGAGTTGGCCCGCTATGCTGGCTACCTGGTATATGTGCTGCTCTGGGATACGCGCCTGCCGGCCAGCCAACGCGAGATTGTCCCCTTAAAGCGGCTGGTGGCGCAGTTTACCGGGCAAACCATCCGGTTTGTGGCCTTGGCGCTGGACGAGGACCCGGCCTCCTGGCACCGCCTTGTGACGACCGACCCAGCGGTGCCTGGCGTGCAGGTGCTGGTTCCGCCCACGGCCAGCGCGGCCCTGCGCGCGGCCTACGACCCGACCGTGCTGCCCGCCGCCGTGCTGCTTGCCGAAGATGGGACCATTCTGCAGTTCCGCGCCCGGCGGCCCAGCCACCTGCTGCTACCCGACGATATCAAAGCTGCATTTGGGCGGGCGGCGGCCTATCGGGCCGTGAAGCTGCCGTAGGCCGGTTACTGCGTGAGGCGAAGTTAGTTGTGGGCTTCCATTAGCGTCGGCTCCGAGGCAAGTGGGAGCTCGTTGGTAGCCGGCAGCCCGGTGGGCGACTGGGGTTCCGCCACGGGAGTTTCTCCCAGGTCGTGGAAGCTGCCTAAGTAGTAAGCAAAGAATGCGGCCCTACTCACGGTTGGAGCCGTTAGCAGGTTTTGAAAGTCGGTTGTGTTCATAGCAGAAAAGGTCATAGAAAAACCAAATAAACTGCCATTCCACGTAGAAATACGCGCTTTTGTTCCCAATAGATGGTTTTACCCTGCCAATGGTGGAAAAAACCCGGTCAGTAAGCACTCCAGCGCGGCCAAGGTGGGCGGGGCTATTGCAGCAGCGCCTGCCGGTTGCGGTTCAGCTTAAGGTCTTGCAGCAGGCTGCTCTTAGCGGCGATAGTGATGTTGTAGCCCTTGAGCACGCCGAAGGGTGTCCAGTTGCCATTAATCTGCCAGCAGTGCAGGTCGCGGAAAAAGGATATGGTGGGGAGCGTAATTCCTTTATTAACCAAATCGTAGCCAAATGCGTATTGCAGGCGCAAGTTGGGTGTCAACTTAACTGAACCATCGGCGTGGATGGTGTGGTTGGAAAACAGCGACGGCTGGCCATACTGGTTGATGTACACCTGCGTGAGCGGCACCGAATTGGTAGTGTAGTTAGCCGAGTACGACATGTTTAATTCCCAGGCAATGTCGAAATCAACGTAGTCGGCGTAGTAGTTGGGGCCGCCCACGGCGCCTAGGCTGGGGTCGTTGCTGGGGGCCACGGGACGGCGCACCACGCTTTTCTTCTTGCCCGAAGCCGGGTTGAAGGCGTAGTTGGCGGTGAGGCTGGCCGAAAGCAGGCGGGCAAGGTGGAGGTGGTCGG
>JANXMN010000516.1 GCA_025354605.1 Hymenobacter sp.
CAGATTTTGAATACAGTCCTTCACCAGCTCCTCGTCACCCGTCAGCTTCAGTCCGTAGTGGTACAGCGCCTCGTAGTAAGTCTCGAACAGTGCCGCCAGAGCGCGCGCATTTCCGGCTCGAAATTCCTCCCAAAGCTGCACGCTATTCTCTTCAGTCATGGCGGGCAAGGCAATGGCTGCAAATTACTTGAACGAAGAAGTGCCGTACAGACAAACGAGAAGGAAAAGGTGCTGAATAAATAAAAGTATGGTTAATCCGTCGGGATTACCACAATATTATGCGTTCACTGGCTCCAAACAACCGCTCGCCGTCTTGCTGGTTCACGCCGTGGGTTTCTACGTTGGTGCCGTACACCGTATTATGCTCACTCAGCAGTTGCGCTCAGTAACCGTGCCGCAACTGGCAGCAGCAGGAGTTGCCGGTGCACAGCACCAGTACGTTTTCCTGTCCGTCACGATTTTAGGTCGCCCTTAGTTTTTTTAGGTCGCCCATGGTGTACCGTTGCTGGCTCTTCAGTTGGGGTGTGAAGAGTGGTTTTGGAGTTATTCCACAACTGGAAACAATAAACCTGCAACCAGAAACTCCCTGTTTTAACAGCACCCGCCGCCCGGTGCGCAGGTTGCGGAAGCTTCAATTTCGGCCAGTGGAAAGGCCATTGGGGCCAGGGCGGGCAGGGCTTCGGTTGGCGCGGTGGCAGCAACGGCGGGCGCGATGCAGCACTGGCTGCTGTTGCTGGTGGCCGCGTCGTACTCGGCCTGGTAGCGCGGGTCGTTGAACTCAGCATCGGCATGGAAATAGTACACCTCCCACTCCACGCCATCGGGGTCATTCACCCAGAACTTGTCCTGCCGGGCGTAGCAGCAGTTGGTGCCCATTTCCTCATGGCTCACCAAGCCGGCCTGCCGGGCAGCAGCCAGGCGCTCATCCAGTTCTGCCATTGTTTCTACCTGGAAACCCAGGTGGCCGAAGTGGCTTTGCACCCGCGCCGCATTCTCCACGAAGGAGATGATGAGCGAGGGCTGGTCGAGCACATATTTTGCGTAGCCGGGCTTAAGTTTGGCGGCGGGCTGCCCAAAAAAGGCCGTGTAGAAATTAACCGTGGCGGTGAGGTCGGCTACGTAAAGCGACACATGCATGCGGGGGAAAACGGCGTTGGTCACGGGACTGGTTGCTTGAGCGTGAATGAGAAAAATTAGCAAGTTGAGCGTGGCTGCGGGGCAGCCGCTGGCGGTGGGCTAGCAGCAGCCGGCCGCGTCCGGGGTAGTGAGCAGCTCGGCCAGCAGGCCGCCGAGCAGCAGCCGGGCCAGTTGCCAGCCCTGGGCATCAAGGCAGTAGCACACCCGGGGGCCGTCGACTTCGCCATGCACCAGGCCAGCGACTTTCAGCTCCTTCAGGTGCTGCGAAACGGTGCTTTGCGACAGCGGCAACTCCAGCACCAACTCGCCACACACACATGCGCGGCGCTGGGCTAGCAGCCGCACAATGGCCACCCGCGCCGGGTGTCCCAAAGCTTTGGCAAGGGTCGCCAGCTGTTGGTCGGCATCGGCAAACTGTTGGCGCTTATGAATGACCATCGACCTGTAAGCTTATCGTAAATTAACGATTATAAAGATAGCAGTATCTTTTGCAAGGAGAATTACAGTTTCAGGGAATTCTTGAAAAAGTTTTATTAATAAAATATTAATTTCTTAGGAGGAGTATTGTTTAAAAATAAATAACAGATAAGATTAAAAAGTTGATAACCTCAAAAACCAGCTGAAAAGACATGTTTTTCATTCATATTATTAGCAAAGTTATAATAAAAAATAATTAATGAAAATCCGATGAGGATTTAGCTATCCATTGAAAAGACAATTTTATTCTAGAACCTATTGTACCTTTATCCAGTTCTAACGCCACAATCAATCTGAACTGTTAGTTGCTGCTTGGTCTGTTTCACCACTATTCGTCTGAAGCCGTGAAAAAATCGCTACTCCTTGTCGTTACCACTGGCCTGTTGAGCCTGTGCATTATCGGCCGCAGCCAAGCGCAGGCCGATTCGAACGGCAACGTGCAGGCAGCCACCGGCAACTCGGGCCTCATCAGCATGGCCGCCCCCAGCCAGGGCCATGGTTCCGGTTCGCCGGGCGAAGCTGGTAACGCGGCCGCTCCGGTAGCCGCTCCCGCCGTCATCAATCCCGATTCGGTGTACATCAACCCCGAGGTGCGCCCCCAGTTCGTGGGCGGCGACCGGGCCTTCGTGGAGTACCTGATGAAATCCATCCGCTACCCCGAGCAGGCCCTGCAGCGGCGCGTTTCGGGCCGCGTGTTTGTGAGCTTCGTGCTTAGCGCCACCGGCAAGGTGCAGGATGCCCATGTGGTGCGCGGCCCCGGCAGCGGCCTCAACGAAGAAGCGCTGCGCCTCATCTGGACCATGCCCGCCTGGGAGCCCGGCCGCGTCAACGGCCAGCCGGTGCGCGTGGCCTGCACCCTGCCCATCAACTTCAATACCGGGCGCTAGCCCACGTTGCTTATCGTTATATTACTGAGTTGTTCGTGCGCCATTCTTAGGCAGTTTATTCACTAGCATTATCTTATTCTCAAACGCCCGGTCGCAGCTCTGCGGTCGGGCGTTTGGCATTGGGGGCAGTTTGGGAGGTGGTCGAAATCAAAAAAATGCGCTACCGGGCAGGCACTGTTTTCCGCAGTGCATGATGCAGCAGCTGCCTGCTTGCCCGGAAGCTACTGGTAGGCCGGCACCCCGGGCGCGCCCAGGCCGAAGTCGCTGAAGCTGACGGTTTCGCGGGTGCTTTCGTACATGCGAATGCCGTTGGCCGCGTTGAGGCCGCGCGGGTAGTAGCCCAGCAGCAGCTGAAACGTGCGCAGCACCGTGAACTCGTTGCGGAAACGCAGCCCCAGACCGAAGCCAGTGTAGGGCGCGCCCGTGAAGGGCGAGCCCCCGCCGGGCCGGTCGGTTATCCAGGCAGCATCGGCGAAGGCAATGCCGGCCAAGCGGAAGCCCAGCAGCGAGAGTGGCGTGAAGAGCGTAGTTTCGTAGTTGATAATGAAGCGGCTGGTGGCTCGAATGGGGTTGGCCGGCGCAAAGCCCCGCAGCCCGTACTGGTTGGTGATGCCCAGCAGTTGGTCGCCGGGCCGGCGGTTGAGGCCGATGACGGCCCGGCTGCTGAGAAAGTGCCGGTACTGCCAGTTGCCCACGTGGTAGAGCCGCGTAAACGAAGTGAGCTCGGTGCTGAGCAGGCCCTGGTCCCAGCGGTGGTTGTCGTCGTTGAGCAGCTGGTAGCCGGCCAGGTCGATGCCCGCGTAGAGGTAGCCGCTGCGTGCGCTGAAGGCCGCCGCCGCCACGCGCCCGCCCAAGTAGCGCCGGGCCTGCACGCTGTTCACGTCGTAGCCCGCCGTGAAACTCACGAGCGTGCCGGTGGGCACATCTTCAGTGCGCCCGAAACCGAACAGGTACTTATCCTTATAATAGCGGCGCACCGAGTACCCCACCGTGCCCAGCAGCTGGGTGCCGTTGTAGAAACCGTTGCGGTAGTCCGGCACATCGACGGGTAAAGGCTTTGGCACGCGCTGATACTGGGTGTTGAACACGCGGGCAGCCACGATGATGCGGCCCGGGTTTTCGTAGCCCAAATCGTAGGAGCGCAGGCGCAGGGCGCGGCCCAACCAGGCATCCTGCACGTTGTACACGAGCGGGTAGAATTTGTAGAACTCGCCCGGGGGCGGCGGCGCGAGCGCCACTTCTTTGGCGTAGTGGTCGAGGCTGAGCGAGCCGGCGTAGCGGGTGGTGGGCGAGTAGAAGTCGCGCCGCAGCGAAGCGCCGGCCGAGCTGAAGTTGTACTCGTTGCGGTAGCGGGCCTGGGCGTAGAAAAAGTGGCGGAAGGGGGCCGTGTAGCTGCCATCGTAGGCCCAGGTCTGCGCGCCGGGCTCGTCGAACGTGCGGCCGTAGCGATAGGCGTTTTCGAGCTGATGGCCCAGGCCCAGGAAGTTCTCATCGCCAAACGTAACGACGCCCGCCGTGGCCGTGCCCAACTCGAGGCCGGCCGTGATGCTAAACACATCGGTGGTGAGCACCACGATGTCGACGCTGTCGCGCGAGGTGGTGCGCTCGTTCACCAGCACCCGGGCATCCAGAATCTCGGGCGTCTGGCGCAGCAGGCGCTCCGACTCGGCCAGGGCCTGGGGCTCGAGCTGCTGCCCGGGCCGGAACAGCAGCACCTGCCGGATACGAGCGCGCGAGGTTTTGATGTGCAGGCCATTGCCGGCCTTATCGAGCAGGGTGCGCGGGTGGCGGGTCGAGTCGGTGAGGCTGTAGCCGAAGGCATCGAGCGGGCGAATGTCGATGCGCCGCACGATTTTGTAGCTGTGGCGGTCGAACTGCCGGTCGAGCAGCACCACATCGAGGCCGGCCTCTTCCTGCTGGCGGCGCGTGAAGTTGAACACCCCCGACAGGGCCTTGCCCATGATGGTTTTGCGGCGCGAGTAGGCTTGCAGGCGGTTCAATACGCGCTGCTGGTCGAAGCGTTCGCGCAGCGAGTCGGGCCGGGCGGGCAGCAGCTCGGCGCTCGCCTTGAGCGAGTCGGGCGGCACCGCCGAGCGCGGGTCGAAGGTTTGGGCACGGGCGGGCCGGGCCAGCCCCGCAAGCAGGAGCAGGCCCCACAGCCAGGGCGACGAAAACCATCCGCGAAAGCGCATATGAGGGCGTAACGCCGCAAAGTACGAAAACGAGCCCACGCCGTTTGCCTGCCCGGTCGCCGGGCGCGGGCAGTGGCCGTGAAATTGCTAAGCAGGATTGCGTGAATCAGGGCGATGAATTTCAGTATTACGAAACTATTTCCAAGAAAATTAGCTTAAAAGATGATTGTAAATTCCGCCTCTATTCTTACTTTTAAGGCCGAAAGCCAGGCCCGCCCCGCATGAACGAGCGTATTCAGGAGAAACTAAGCATATTAGCCGATGCCGCCAAGTACGATGTGTCGTGCAGCAGTAGCGGGGGCAAGCGCAAAAACGAAAACAAGGGCCTCGGCAATGCCGAGGGCATGGGCATCTGCCACAGCTACACCGAGGACGGCCGCTGCGTGAGCCTGCTCAAGATTTTGCTCACCAACCATTGCATTTTTGACTGCGCGTACTGCGTGTCGCGCCGCTCAAACGACGTGAAGCGCGCCGCCTTCACCGTGGACGAAGTAGTGGACCTGACTATCAATTTCTATCGTCGCAATTATATTGAGGGCCTGTTCCTGAGTTCCGGGATTTTCTCCAGCCCCGACTACACGATGGAGCGCTTAGTACGCATCGTGAAAAAGCTGCGCACTGAGCATAAGTTCAACGGCTACATTCACGTCAAAACTATTCCCGGCGCCTCGCCTGAGCTCATTGCCGAAGCCGGCCTTTACGCCGACCGCCTTAGCGTGAACATTGAGCTACCCTCCGAACTGGCCCTGCAAACCCTGGCTCCGGAGAAGAATTACGCCGAAATCCTGACCCCGATGGGTCAGATTCGGGAC
>JANXMN010000533.1 GCA_025354605.1 Hymenobacter sp.
GCAGGTTTTCGGAATAGATGAAGCCCGGCCGGGTGAGGCCGGCGGGGTTGTTGAAATCGTAGCCGTAGTACACGCCCACGTAGCCGAAAAACTCGGGTTTGGGGTCGGCTTTGGCGGTATCAGCAGCCATCGCAGCGGTGGTGGCGGCAGCGGTAGCCGAAGGCGCGGCGGGGGGGGCCGTGGTGGTCGTGCTGGTGGGCGCGGCCGGCGTGGTCTGGGCCCGGGCGGGCGGCAGGGCAGCCGCGAGCAGCAGCAGGGCGCAGGAAGAACGGAGTGGCGTAGACATGGGAGGCATTATGATGTAGGGCAAAAATCCAGAACGTCATGCAGAGCGCAGCGCAGCATCTTTATCGCGTAACGCAATCAGTTACTATTGAGGTAAAGATGCTTCGCTACGCTCTGCATGACGTTCTTTTATTGTTTCCATAGTTGCAGTTAGTCGCGGGTGAGGTGCAGCTCGGGGCGGGTGGGCATGTGCAGGGGCACGTTTTCGACGGTGTAGGTGCTGTTGTCGAGGCCGAAGCTTTCGGTTTCGGAGGCACTCAGCCACTTCAGCCAGCCGTGCAGGCGCAGGGCGGTGCGCTGCCAGCCGCGCAGCAAATATTGGTAGGGCAGGGTTTTGTTGAGGATGACAAACTGAAAATCGCCGGTCATGTCCTGCCCGCGCAACGACTCGTAGCGCGAGGTGATGTCGACTTCGTGGTTGCGCACGAGGTCGGCCACCACTTGGCGGTACATGTAGTTCAGGGCCTGGTCGACGCGGAAGCCGAGGTAAAAGTCGATGCGCACCAGCTCGTTGGGCAGCACGTGCGTGACGTGGTAGCGGCGCGTGTAGGGCTCGTCGGAGGTAGTCACATGCACGAGGTAATACACGTCGGCCCGCTTGGGGCGCTTCTTGAAAATGCTGTGGACGATGCCGTTTTCTACCTGCCGGGCATCGTCCGACTTGGTGAGGTAGACCAGGTGGGTGGCGTATTTGGGCACGGTGGCGTCGCTGCTCAGCTGCTGGAGGAGCGGCAGCCAGTCGGCCAGGGGCGTGAATTCGGTGAGCTCGTTGCGGATGCGCTGGCCCACAATCCAGCTCAGCATCACGGCCAGCAGCAGGCCCGCCAGCAGCAGCGAGAGCCAGCCGCCATGCATGAACTTGGCCAGGTTGGCGATGAGGAACGAGCCTTCGATGAGCATATAAGTGCCCACCAGCAGCACAATCCAGGCCCAGTGGGTGCGGCGCAGGCGCAGGTAGTAGGCCAGCAGCACGGTGGTCATCAGCATGGTTACGGTCACGGCCAGGCCGAAGGCGGCTTCCATTTTGCCGCTTTCGCGGAAGTAGAGCACCACGCCCACGCAGCCGGCGCAGAGCAGCCAGTTCAGGCTGGGCACGTAGGCCTGGCCGCGCAGCTCGGTGGGGTAGTTCACCTTCACCTTGGGCCAGAAGCGCAGCCGCAGCGCCTCCACCACCAGCGTGAACGAGCCCGAAATGAGGGCTTGCGAGGCAATAATGGTGGCCAGCGTGCACAGCCCGATGGCCGGCAGCAGCGCCCACTTCGGCATCAGCAGGAAAAACAGGTTTTGCTCGCCCAGCGGCGGCCCCAGGTGGCGCAGCAGCCAGGCCCCCTGCCCCAGGTAGTTGAGCACGAGGCAGGTTTTCACGAAAGTCCAGGAGCCGTAGATGTTGTGCCGGCCCACGTGGCCCATGTCGGCGTACAGGGCCTCGGCCCCGGTGCTGCACAAGAAAATCGAGCCCAGCAGCCAGAACGCGCCCGGCACCTGGGTAATCATCGCCAGGGCGTAGTGCGGACTAAACGCCCGCAGAATGCTGGGTTCCTGCACCAAATGCACCACCCCCAACACGGCCAGCATGGCGAAAAACACCGTCATCACCGGCCCAAAGAGCTTGCCGATAACCTGCGTGCCGAACTGCTGAAACGCGAACAGCGCCACGATAATGGCAATCACGATGGGCACCGTATCCAAATCGGGCTTCAGAATTCGCAGCCCCTCAATGGCCGAAGCCACCGAGATGGGCGGCGTGATGATGCCATCGGCCAGCAGCGCCGCCGCCCCGATGATGGCCGGCAGGTACAGCCGCCGCACCGGCAGCCGCCGCAGCCGCGCATACAGCGCCAGAATGCCACCCTCGCCGTGGTTATCGGCCCGCAGCGCGATGAGCACGTACTTGACCGTGGTGAGCAGCGTGAGCGTCCAGATGATGCAGGAAATGGTGCCCAGCACCACCGGCTCGGTCACGGGCTGCGTCACGAACACGCCCCGCACGGTGTAGAGCGGCGAGGTGCCGATGTCGCCGTACACGATGCCGAGGGCGATGAGTGTGCCCGCCCCCGTGATGCGGGCGTGCAGGTCGGCGTGGGCCGGGGAAGCCGGGGTTTCGGCGGAGAGGGTGTGAGTGGACATGAGCAAAAACGAAAAAACAGAGGCGAAGAAAGCAAAAACGCGGGTTGCCTAC
>JANXMN010000550.1 GCA_025354605.1 Hymenobacter sp.
CGACACGGCTCAGACCAAGCTCAACGACCAGGACGTGCTGACCTCAGCGGCGGTGCGAGCCAGCGTGCGCCAAATCAAGAATACGATGAACGTGTCGCACGAAGTGCTCGACCTGCTGGAGGTGAACCCCGTGTCGACGAAGTCCACTGACACCGTGGCGGCCCAGGCCCCCGTGCTGAAGGTAAAGATGGACGGCATTCACCCCACCGTTGGCTGCGTGAAAAACGGCTTTGACGCCGTAGCCATCTACTGCCAGCGGGCCGATGAGAAAGAGGCGACCCTGCTGGCCACCGTTACGCACCTGCCCTATTTCGACAACCGGCCCAACGCGATGCCCGCTCAGGCCGAGTCGCGCAGCTACCACGCTTTCTTTATGAGGAAGAATGAGGTGGCCAGCGGCACCAGCGCCACGGTTACCCTGCTGGTACCCGGCGGGGCTCACGCCTAGCCGCGCGCGGCGCTCAACCAACCAAAAGCCCCGCTGTGCGCTGCATGTCGGGGCTTTTCGCGGGCAATAATCAATGGGTCGGCCATCGCCAGGCCAAGCAGGCTACTTCCGGGCCTGGGTCCCATTGCCGAGCAGGCGGGCCAGCTGGGCTTGCAGGTCGAGCAGGGCGGCGTGGTCGCCGGCCAGCTGGGTTTGCAGGGCGGTGTTCTGTGCCGTCAGGGCGTCAATCTGGGCCTGCTGCTCCTGTACGGCCTGCACCAGGGGCACCACCAGCTGGCCGTAGGCGATGCTGTAGTGGTCGCGGGGAGTGGCGGGGCGGTGCACGCCGTCGAATTCAAACCCCACGGCTTTAGCGGCCTGCTCCACCTCCTGCGCCAAAAAGCCCGACTGCACCGGCGCGGCGGCATCGGGTGCGAAGCCGGGTGCGAGGACGCCGGTGCGGGTGAAGGCGTCAAGCTTGCCGGCATCGAAGCGGTAGGTCACCGGGCGCAGCTTTGTGATAAAGCGCAGGCCGGGCACGTTGGCTTGCACCTGGTACTTGAAGCGGGCATCGGAAGGGTTGGAAAACGGCACCTGGCCTTCAATGACCGTGACGCTGGTGTTGCCGAGGCGCACCTTGTTGCTGGCAGAGGCCACGGCATTATAGCCGATGGCCGTGGCGTTGGTGAGCACGCTGCCGCTGGGGAAGTCGGCCCCGGTGCCCAGGGCCAGGTTGTTGGAGCCGGTGGTATTGTTGAGGCCGCTGTTGGCCCCGTAGAACACGTTGTTGCTGCCGGTGGTGTTGGCCGTGCCGCTGCTGTTGCCGGTGAACACGTTTTGGGCACCGATGGAATTGGCGTAGCCGCTGTTGTAGCCCAGAAACAGGTTGTAATTGCCGGTGCTGCTTTGGAAGCCGCTGTAGTGGCCCAGAAACAGGTTGCCGGTGCCGGTGGTGTTGGCATTGCCGCTATACGAGCCGCTGAACAGGTTGTCGCTGCCGCTGGTGTTGCTGTAGCCGCTATACGAGCCGCTGAACAGGTTGTCGCTGCCGGTGGCGTTGCTGTAGCCGCTGGCGTAGCCCAGAAACAGGTTGTTGCTGGCGCTGGTGTTGTTGTAGCCGCTGGCCTGCCCCAGAAAGATGTTGCTGCCGCCGCTGGTGTTATTGAAACCGCTCACCCAGCCCACAAACAGGTTGCTGCTGCCCGAGGTGTTGGCCGCTCCGCTGCTGCTGCCCGCAAACACGTTGAAGTTGCCGCCGACGTTGGCCGTACCGCTGTTCACGCCCAGAAACAAGTTGTTGCTGCCGCCCACGTTGGCCCCGCCGCTGCCGCCGCCCAGAAACAGGTTGTTGCTGCCGGTGGTGGTGGCCGGGCCGCTGTTGGCCCCCAGCATCAGGTTCTGGGTGCCGGAGGTGAGGGCTTTGCCGGCCTGAAAGCCCAGCAGCACGTTGCCGCCGCTGTTCTGGCCCAGGTTCAGGCCGCCGTCGGCGCGCACGCCCACGCCCACCCCGATGAGGCTGCCGCCCGTGCCGGTGAGGGCATTGCCGCCCAAATTCAGGTTCTGGGTGGCGGTGTGGTTGCCCAGGTTGTCGCCGGTGGGGTTGAGGAAGGTCCAGGCCGGAGCCGCCGGCGGGCCGGCGTTGAACCAAAAGCCGGGCTGGGCGCCGTCGGTCTGAAATACGAGCAGCCCCTTGGCCGGGGCAGGAATGCTGCCGGTGCCCAGGGCCAGGCGCTGGGCCTGGGTGAGGCGCGGCACCAATAGGCCTTTGGTGGTGGCCACCACGTCGAGCGCGGCCGAGGCATCGGGAGTGGGGGTGCCGATGCCCACGCCTTGGGCGCGGCCTGCCAGTGGGGTGGCGAGGGTGGCGGCCAGCAGCCCCAGGCCCGCGAAATGACGCAGTTTTTTTTGGGCGCGGCGCAGAATAGCCGGATACTCGGTTGGCAACATGTTGAAATTGAGATAAGTGTGTTTCCTGGAGAAAGAGGCAGGCGGCCCGGGGGCCGCGCCGACGGCCAAAGCTGGGTTTTCGTTCTGAAAAAGGGGTTTTTACCCCGTGCATCGTTCGTCGGCGGGGCAAAGGTAGCGGCGCATTCCGGCCGCGGCATCGTCGGGCTCCCCGATTTTTACCCGGCCGTCCGGGCAGCCCGCGCCCCGCGCCCGGCGGCACCGCCGGAACGCGGCGGTCCCGGGCGGTGCCGCGATATAGCCGGCCCGCCGTTCTTTTGTCTTCCTACTCTGCTACTCTTCCCCGTTCCATGCCTTTGCGTTTCCTGTTTGCCGCCTTTCTGCTGCCCCTACTGGGGCTGGCCCAGCCCGCCCCGCTGCCCCTGCCCCGCAACTTTCTGCCGCTGTTCGAGCAGGGCACCCGCTCGGCTACCGGCGCGCCCGGCCCCAACTACTGGCAGAACACGGCCGACTACAACCTCAACGTCAGCTTCGACCCCGCCACGCGCCGCGTGGCCGGCACGGCCGATATCAGGTACGTCAACAACAGCCCCGACGCGCTGGCCCAAATCTGGTTCAAGCTCTACCCCAACCTCTACCAGCAGGGTGCCCCCCGCGCCAAAGCCTTCGCGCCCGAAGACATCGGCCCGGGCGTCAGCATCACCGCCCTCAACATCAACGGCGAGGATTTCGACGTGCGGAAGCTGCCCATTCAGGCCACCAACCTGCCGGTTCCGCTGCGCCAGCCCCTGGCCGCCCACCAAACCGCCACCGTGCGCGTGGCCTGGAATTACATCCTGAACAAGGGCTCGCACCAGCGCACCGGCGAGGTGGAGCCGGGGGCGGCTTTCGTGGCCTACTTCTTCCCCCGCATCGCCGTGTACGACGACCTCGACGGTTGGAACAAGCAGCCCTACACCGGCGACCAGGAGTTTTACAACGACTTCGCCAATTTCCGGGCCGCCATCACCGTGCCCAAAGACTTCGTGGTATGGGCCACCGGCGACCTCAGCAACGCCACTCAGGTGCTGGCCCCCAAATACGCCCAGCGCCTGAAGGAGGCCGAGCAGAAAGACGCGGTAGCCTTTATTATCAGCCCAGAGGAAGCCCAGCAGCGCGGCATCACCGCCCCCCAGGCTCAGAATACCTGGCGCTTCGAGGCGAAGAACGTGACGGACTTTGTGTTTGCCACCGCCGACCACTATGCCTGGCAAAGCACCAGCCTGGTGGTGGACCCCGCCACCAAGCGCCGCACCCGCGTCGATGCCGTGTACAGCCCCAAGCACAAGGACTACGAGGAAGTCATCCAGTTCGCGCGCAAAACGGTGGAGGCCATGAGCTACACCTTTCCGCGCTGGCCCTACCCCTACGCCCACGAAACCGTGTTCGACGGGCTGGACCAGATGGAGTACCCGATGATGGTGAATGATAACCCCACCGAAACCCGCGACGACGCCATCACCCTGACCGACCACGAAATCTTCCACACGATGTTCCCCTTTTACATGGGCATCAACGAAACCAAGTACGGCTGGATGGATGAGGGCTGGGCCACCATCGGTGAGTGGCTGCTCTCCAGCATCATCGAGCCCAAGCTCGACGACGACTACGGCATCGCCCGCTACGCCCAGTTTGCCGATACCGAGCAGGACGGCCCCATCGTCACGCTCAGCACCCAGCAGAGCGGCATGCC
>JANXMN010000001.1 GCA_025354605.1 Hymenobacter sp.
CAGACGCCACCTGTGACGTCACAGTCGCCACCTGTGACGTCAAAGGTGGCGTCTGTGACGTCACAGGTCCGGCCCGGCCCTGCACAGGTGGCGTTTGGGACGACGCGGACGGTGGCCGGGTGGGGCCGGGCGGCGGGACTAAAAATTATTTCGGCCCGAAAAAGGCCCTGGCGGGGTCCCGGCCGGGCAGTAGGCTCCCGGGGCCAGGGGCGGAAGCCGGGGGTGGCGGCGCACGCCGGGCGTTTGGGTACTACTTTCCGGCGCGCCAGTGCTGCGGGATGCTGGCCTTTCCCCACCTTTTTACCTACTGACACATGAACGGAGATTGGTTTCCTACCACCATCGAAGGCCAGGCCACCTGGTTTCGCAATTTCGTCGCCAACCATGCGGCCATCACCACCGTCACCGGCATCGCGGCCGACGACAGCAAGGCGGCCGTGGACGCGGCCGGCACCTGGCTCGCCGCCAACACCGAGGTAGTCCGCCTCAGTGCCCTGCTCGACGCCGCCTACCGCACCCAACAAAACGCCCTGAGCGCCGCCAACGAGCCCGTGCGCGCCCTGGTGCGCCAGGTCAAGGCGTCGCCCAAAGTCACCCCCGCCCTGCTCACCCTGCTCGACATCGCCTCCACCCCCGACACGGCCGCTGCCCGCACCGATGCCGAAAAGCCGGTGCTCACCCTGGCCCAGGGCCCGGGCCTCGTCGACATCCGCTTCGTGAAGCACGGGCGCGGCGGCATCCGCCTCTACTGCAAGCGCGGCACCGAAACCGCCTTCACCGTGGTGGGTACCTACACGGCCTCGCCCGCCCACGACCGCCGGCCCAACCTGCTGCCCGGCCAGGCCGAGCACCGCGAATACTACGCCTGGTACGTGGAGTACGACGAGCCCGTGGGCACCCAGGGCGATACGGCGGGCATCGCGGCCGCTCCCACTCCCGGCTAGGCCGGCCGGCTTGCTCCTGTTACAAAAAAGCTCCCACCGCAGTGGGAGCTTTTTTTGTGGCGTGCAACGCCCCGCGCCATCCGCGTAACAGCAGTGACAAACCCGGCCACCTGGGCCGCTACCTCAGCGGCCCACCCGGCACTGGCGCAGCCAGCGCGTGAGGGCCTCTTCGTCGGCGAAGCTGCGCAGCAGCAGGTTGGGGGCGGGCTGGTGGGCATCGGGCACGGTCGGGTGGACGGGGGTGGACGGCTCGACGAAGCCGGGCGGAAAAAGCGTGCCCACGAAGATGCCGCCGTCCAGGCCCTGACTCACCTGGGGTAAAAACTCCTCCGTCAACCAGCGGCCGTCGGCCTCCGTGGGCGAGTTGCGCCGGCGGATATCGACCAGCCAGAAGCCACAGCTGGTTTCCAGGGCTTTGGCCAGCAGGGCCTGGTAGCCCTGGCGGTACTCGGCCGACGACACCGGGCGCAGCCAGCGGGCCTCCAGGCCCGGCAGGCCGGGCTGGTACAGCAGGCTAAGGTAGTCGGCGTAGAGGGGGGGCTGTTGCAGGGCGCGGAGCGAGGACATAGGGCGAAAGCAGCGCGAACAACAAAAAACGGCAGGCAGCAGGTTGAACCAATGCTGACGGCCAACGGTCCACCGACCGTTTTTGTTCGCGGGGCTCCCGCAACACCGCGCCGCCCCGCTCGATTCCCTAAGCCGCGCGATTTGGCACCAGCGCGGCCCGGCCCCGGCCCACCGGCGCGGTTTCCCCCCTCAACGGCCGCACGCTCAGCTCCAGCGGCTCAGAAACTGCAAAAACGCTTCCTTGTACTGGTCGCCCACGGGAATGGTGACGGCCCCAATCTGGACCGTGAGCCGGCGCACGGCCTCAATCTTGTCCAGGGCCACGATGAACGAGCGGTGCACGCGCATAAAGCGGCGCGGCGGCAGCTTCTCCTCCATGGCCTTCAGGCTCATGAGCGAAAGCAACGCCCGGGGCGTGCTTTTGAGGTGCACCTTCACGTAGTCCTTCAGCCCCTCCACGTAGAGCACGTCGCTGAGGGCCACGCGAATTAGCTGGTATTCGGCTTTCAAAAAGAGGTATTCCTCTTCCTCGGCCGGGGCGGGCGGGGTGGGCGGGCCGGCCACCAGCTCGGCATAGGCGCGGGCCTTGCCGGCGGCCCGCAAAAACTCCTCGTAGTTGAAGGGCTTGACGAGGTAGTCGAGGGCATCGACGCGGTAGCCGTCGAGGGCGTACTGCGGGAAGGCGGTGGTGAAGATGACGCGCGGCCCGCTCGGCCCCAGCACCCGGGCCAGCTCCAGGCCGTTGAGCTCCTGCATCTGAATGTCGAGAAAAGCCAGGTCGACTTCACTGGGATGCTCGTGCAGGTACTTCAGGGCCTCTACGGCGCTGCCGAACCGGCCCACCAGCGTCAGAAAGGGAGTTTGCTGGACGAAGGCCGCGACCAGGCCCAGGGCCAGGGGCTCGTCGTCAACGGCAATGGTGCGGAGAGGATTCATGGGGTTTGTGGGGTGGTCGGGTGGTCGGGTGGTGGGCAAAAAACAGAACGTCATGCTGAGCGCAGCCGAAGCATCTCGCTCGGGGCAGTAATCAAATGAACGCAACGATTGAATTAGTGGTGGCAGGCGAGATGCTTCGGCTGCGCTCCGCTCCACTCAGCATGACGTTCTATTTTTACTACCCTCCTATTCCCAACCCCTCCAGGCGCAGGTGCACCCGAAACTCCTTTTCTGCCGTGCGGGGCTCCACGCGCAGGGCATACTGGCCGGGGTAAAGCAGGTCGAGGCGGCGGCGGGTGTTGGCCAGGCCGATGCCGTTGCTGCCGGCCAGGTCGGTGCTGGCGGCGGGCAGCAGGGAGTTGCGCACCTCCAGCTCAAGCACGGTGGGCGTGGGCTGGCGCAGGCCGATGTAGATGCCGCTGGGCTGGGTAGCGGCCACACCGTGCTTGAAGGCATTTTCGAGGAAGGGCAGCAGCAGCATCGGGGCCAGGGGCACGTCGTGCAGGGGTTCGGGCCGCTCGAAGGTCACGGTCACGCGCTCGTCGAGGCGCAGCTGCATCAGGGTGATGTAGTCCTGCACGAAGTTTAGCTCCTGGCTGAGCAGGGTGAGGCCGCCGGCGGTGTCGTAGAGCACGTAGCGCATCATGCGCGAGAGGCGGTGGATGGCTTCGCGCGCCTGCTCGCCGTCGAGCAGCGTGAGAGCGTAGATGTTGTTGAGCGTGTTGAAAAAGAAGTGCGGGTTGATTTGGGCCTTGAGCGTGGCCAGCTCGGCGCTGACGCGCTGCTGCTCGAGCGCGGCGCGGCCCTGGGCCTCGGCCTGCCAGCGCTGCACCACCGTGATGCTCGTG
>JANXMN010000004.1 GCA_025354605.1 Hymenobacter sp.
AGATGCCTCGGCTACGCTCGGCATGACGTTCCTGAAAGCAATAAATCGAAAAAATGCCCGACCTCTCAATCAATTTTGCCGGCATTAAATCGCCGAATCCCTTCTGGCTGGCTTCGGCCCCGCCCACCAACTCCGGCTATCAGATTATGAAGGCTTTCGATGCCGGTTGGGGTGGCGCGGTGTGGAAAACGCTGGGCGTGCCCGTCGTCAACGTTTCGAGCCGCTACGGCGGCGTAAACTATCGTGACAAGCGCCTGGTCGGCTTCAACAACATCGAGTTGATTTCGGACCGCCCGCTCTCGCACAACCTGCGCGAGATTGAGGAAGTGAAAAAGCGCTTCCCCAACCACGCCGTCATTGCCTCCCTCATGGTGCAGAGCCGGCAGGAGTGGCACGACATCGTGCGCCAGTGCCAGGACGCGGGTGCCGACGGCTTCGAGCTGAACTTCGGCTGCCCGCACGGTATGTGCGAGCGCGGCATGGGTTCGGCCGTGGGCCAGGAGCCGAAAGTGCTGCAAACCATCGTGGAGTGGGTGATGGAAGTAGCCACCAAGCCCGTCATCGTGAAGCTTACGCCCAACATCTCCGATATTACGGAACCGGCCCTGGCCGCCCGGCGCGGGGGCGCGGATGCCATCTCGCTCATCAACACGATTCAGAGTATCGTGGGGGTTGATTTGGACCAATTCGCGCCCTACCCGATTGTGGACGGCAAGGGCACCAACGGCGGCTACTGCGGCCCGGCCGTGAAACCCATTGCGCTGAATATGGTGAAAAACTGCGCCCAGCACCCCGATATCAAACTGCCTATCTCGGGCATCGGTGGTATCGAAAACTGGCGTGATGCGGTGGAGCATATTCTGCTGGGCGCGAGCAGCGTGCAGGTGTGCACGGCGGCCATGCACTTCGGCTTCGGTATTATTCGCGAGATGACCTCGGGTCTGGAGCAGTACATGGTCGAAAAGGGCTTCAACACCATTTACGACATGGTGGGCAAGGCCCTGCCCAACGTGCTGCATTGGGAAGACCTGAACATGAAGTACAAGGTCACCGCCAACATCAACGAGGACAAGTGCATCGGCTGCCAGCTGTGCTACACCGCCTGCGAAGACGGCGCTCACCAGGCCATCCGGCTCAACGCCGGCACCCGCGTGCCCGAAATTATCGAGGAAAACTGCGTGGGCTGCAACCTGTGCTCGCTGGTCTGCCCCGTGGAGCAGTGTATTACCATGGAGCGCACCGACGACGGCACCGAGCACCTCACCTGGAAGGAGCGCACCGCCGCCGGCACCGCGCCCACCGAGTTTGAGGATGAGAAGGCCGGTGGCCGCCACCACTGGGTACCCGAGCCCAGCGCTGCTTTGGGCAAGGAGCGCCACAAAACTCTGCCCGGCAAAGCCCGTCTGTATTCGGGCGAAACCGTGGCACCGACCGAGGTTTAACTTGTTGGAAAATATAGGTAATGGATTGATAATGATTTTATATTACAACCGGTAGAGGTCCGTTGGCGTTCAGGAAGTAAGCGGCCCAAAAAATCAGGATGAAGTAAGGCGCATGTAATGATTTCGGCCTGCATTTTGTTACTGCCATAACACAATCCACCTGTAATCATCACGCTGTGGCGTGTTCACGCTATCATGAAAGCTAAAACTCTCATTTTTGCTCTTTTCCTGAGTTTGTTCTCCCTCAGTGGCTGCGTGGCGTCGCTCGGCGGCCCAGATTACGGCTACTATCCTCCGGCCCGGCCATACTACGGCTATGCCCGTCCTTACTATGCACCCCGGCCCGTTATCGTAGTACCGCAGCGCGGATATTATCGGAGTGGCAACGCCTACCACGGTGACGGGGGCTACCACCGGGGTGGTGGTTATGGCGGGGGGTACGGCGGCGGCAATGGTGGTGGGCATGGCCACCGCGGGCGCGACTAATCTGCCCCGGCAAGCCGGAAATCCTGTCAGGCTGCTCACGCAAGTGAGCAGCTTTTCTTTTTGCTACGGCGCGGGTTTTGCTGAAAAGCGCCATCGCATAAAGTGTTGGTGCTGCTTTCGGCGAATATTTAGCTGTTTGACTAGCGGATGGGCGCTTTCTTTGGCAATCCAACCACATAATCTCTGCTAATGCAACCATCCTTACTTCGTTCAATAACCGCGTACCCCTCTCACCTCCTGAAGGGGATTCTGCTGGTGCTGCCGCTGGTTGGCCGGGCGCAAGGCTACGTCGAAGGAATAAGCGTGAGTTACGAGCGGTTGCCACTGCACCTCAAAACCCCGGAAAACACGGCTTTTCATGCCGATGTATTTCGCGCCAGTGCCATTGTGCCTGTGGTTCAGGCCGCCGACAGCAGCCACAGTTTTCTGGCTGGGGCCAGCCTGGAACTGCTGCACTTCGCTGGTAGCCGGCCTGGCTTTGAGGCTGGAGCCGTGTATGGCTTGTCGCCCATTGTTGGCTACCGGCAGCGACTGAGCGAACGGCTGGAAATTACGGCTTTGGCCCTGCCCGCCCTGAACTCGGACCTGCGCGAAGTGCGCGGGGAGGATATTACCTGGGGCGGCGTGGTAAGAGCGGCTTACCGGCACGGCCCGCGCCGGGCCTATCGTCTTACGGTGGGTTACCGGCAGCAGTTCTACGGGCCACAGTATGTGCTGCTGCTCGGCTTCGACTGGCGGCTGGGGCAGCGTTGGCGGGCTTTTGGCGACCTGCCCACCAGCCTGACGCTGAGCTATGCCGTAGTGCCCGGCACCAGTATCGGCTTCAATCTCATCGGTATCAATACGGCCTATCGTCTGCGGGCCGCCGACCAATACGTGCAGTACCAGCAGGGCCACTACGGCGGGTTTATCGAAAAATGCCTGAGCGCCCATTGGGTGCTGCGAGCCACGGTCGCATACGCTGTTACGCGGCGTATTGAGGTATATGCCCGCGACCAGCAATGGCCTGCCACGCTCGACTACATTGGTCTGGGGAAAGCCCCCACGCCCGCCAGCCCCGCAGTGGAAAAAGGAGCCGCCTTCAAGCTGGGTCTCAGCTACCGGGTTCCGTCGAAGTAGACCGGTTTGCTTAAGTGGCCGATATTCTATTATTTAGATAAGGCGAAAAATATTGCATTATTGCAATAATACTGTTTTGTGCTTATCGGCATGTGAGAAGTGAGATATTGAAAACATATTCCTTTTTTGGGAAAATGATTGACGAAATGAAAGCCGCTTCATATAAAATTTTGGCAAGTATTATTTGATAAACCTGAAAAATTGGTTGAATTGCCCTGATTATGTTGGGTGATTGGCCTAGAAGGTTGCCGGTTGAGGAGAAGTTAGTCCCGTTGTGGGAGGTGTCTGTCCCGTTGTAGCTCGTATCTGCCGAAAAAACCAGCAGCAGGTAGGAAGAGGGTATAACTTTAACTTTTCTAATATCCTGCATTCATTAATTTCATGCGTAAAATTTACTCTGCGTTGATTGCGGCTGCGCTGGCTCCGGCTGCCAAGGCTGCCGCTACCGCAAGCACCACTCCGGTGGCGCACCACGCTCCTGCCAAATCCAACAAAGCCAAATCCTCAAAGCTGCGCTTAGCTCCCGACCCTGCAGGCAGCCACATCGGCGGTGCCGTGCTTACAAATGCCGGCGACCCGCTGCCCGGTGCCACGGTCTTTATCAAGGGCACGTATGTAGGAACCAGCACCAACCAGGAGGGCCATTTCGACCTGAATGGCTCTTTTACCAATGGCCCGGTCGAGCTACTCGTGTCGTTTGTGGGCTACGAAACCCAGACTCTCGTGCTGCAAAAGCCCGATGACCAGCTT
>JANXMN010000015.1 GCA_025354605.1 Hymenobacter sp.
TCAGGCTCACCAGCTTCAGAATCTGCACGGCTTCATCTTTCGAGATGTTACCCTGCTTGTTTTCGGCCCCGATGTGCTGCATCCAGTCGTTGAGGCCCTGGTAGGGATTGGCGAGCACGAAGGCGCGCCACTCGGCCATGAACTTGCTGCTCACCGCGTCCTTGCTCACCGTTTTGGTGGTGGTCACGGGCATGATGAAGTTCAAATCGGGGTGGGCCAGCTTGGCGATTTTGGTGCAGGCCGGGCAGCGGCCGCAACTGTCGTCAGCGTCGTCGGCACGGGCTTCGCAGTTCAGGTACTGGGCGTAGGCGAGGGCCAAGGCCAGGGCTGCGCCGCCCTCCTGCCCCCGAAAAAGCTGGGCGTGCGCCACATGCTGCCGCCGCACCGACTGGCGCAGCAGGGCTTTGACGGCGGATTGATTGGGTATGTCGTTGAAGGTCATGTAGCACGCAGCCTTCGCTGCGTTTTTCGCCGTTCAGCGGCGAGTAATCGTGAGGAAAAAGCCCAGAGACGCAAGGTAGAAATCAGTAGCCCCGCATTCGCCGCGCGGCGGCGAGTTACGCAGCAAAGGCTGCGTGCTACTTCGCCTTATCCCACACCCGGTCCTCCGCCGTGGCCTCAAACACCGTCTGCATAATCCCCTGCTCCACCGCATCATACGGCAGGTGGCGCCGGGCCATCACGCGCTCGGCTACCTCAGCCACCTTGGGCAGTTTGAAGGTTTCGAAGCCCGCCGCGCCGCCCCAGCTGAAGCTCGGGATGAAGGTGCGTGGAAAGCCCGCCCCGAAGATGTTGGCCCCCACGCCCACGACCGTGCCGGTATTGAACATGGTGTTGATGCCGCACTTGCTGTGGTCGCCCATCATCAGCCCACAAAAAGTCTGGCCGGTATCGACGAAGCGCTTCTCGACGTGGCTCCAGATTTTCACCGGCGCGTAGTTGTTCTTTAGGTTTGAGGTGTTGGTGTCGGCCCCCAGGTTGCACCACTCGCCGATGACGGAATTACCCAGGTAGCCGTCGTGGCCCTTATTACTGTAGCCCAGCAGGATGCTGTTGCCTACTTCGCCGCCCACTTTCGAGAACGGGCCCACGGTGTTGTCGCCGCGCATCTTGGCCCCGGCGTTGATGTGCGAGCCTTCGCACAAAGCCAACGGGCCTTTGATAATGGCCCCCTCGTGCACCTGCGAGTTTTTGCCGAGGTAAATGGGCCCGTCCTCGGCGTTGAGAATGGCGGCCCGGATTTTTACGCCCTCTTCGATAAAGATATTTTCGGCCCCATACACGATGGTGTGGGCATCGTTCACCGGCTGCGAGGTGTGGCCCTGGGTGAGCAGGGCGAAGTCGCGGCGGATTTCGACGCCGTTGCGCAGAAACAGCTGCCACGGCCGGTCGATTACCGTCACGGGCTCGCTGACCTGCTTCTCTTCGGCCAGGCCGTCCTGCACCAGTTCAGCTATCAAGGAGGCATCGGCCAGGTGGGCGGCCACCAGCAGCTCGTCGCAGTACAGGCCCTGGCCGGGTTTCAGGGCCAGCACCTGCTTCACCAGCACGGTATCGGGACACACCGCGCCGTTGATGACCAGTGCCGCGCCAGTGACGTGCCCATCGGCGCACACCGGGAACTTGGCTTGCAGATAGGGCTGGGTGAGGTAGCCCACGGTGGGCGCGCCGAGGTGGCGCTGCCACTTCTCGGCAATGGTGAGGATGCCGCAGCGCAACGCCCCCACGGGCCGCGTGAAGGTAAAAGGCAGCAGGTGCGGCCGGATGGCCGGGTCGTCGAAGAGAAGAACGTGCATGGTGAGGAAGCTTCAGGCCGCAAGCTACAAGCTGCAGGCGGGCAGCCAGGACGGGTTGCCGCCCCGAACGGCTGGAAATGGAAAAACTCCGAAACAAAAAACTCCTGTCAGCTCGCGCCAACAGGAGTTCTCTCAAAAGCTTGTGGCTTGCCGCTTGACGCTTATAGCTCCAAAAAACTATTGCTTGCCAGCGCTGCTCTGCTCTTTCTTGGCGTAGCGGCTGCGGAATTTCTCCACGCGGCCGGCCGTGTCAATGAACATGTTTTTGCCGGTATAGAAGGGGTGCGAAGCGGAGCTTACTTCGATTTTCACCAGCGGGTACGTCTTGCCGTCTTCCATCGTGATGGTGTCGGTCGGCTTCATCGTCGAGCGGGTGATAAACTTAAAGTCCGAAGAAGAGTCCTGGAATACGACTTCCTGGTACTCGGGGTGGGTGTCCTTTTTCATATCGAGAGGTCGGTTTAACCGGTTGAACCCTGCCGATTTTGCGGAAGGGACTGCAAAAGTACAGCTTAGCTCCGGAATAGCCAACTCCCGCGCTAAAGTTTTCGGCGCGCGCCGCATCCTTACTGCCTCCTGTTGTGCTTGTTGCCATTCCGAAAAGGTTGTACATTTGAATCCGCCCCCCGTTCGCGGGCTGGTCTGCTGCCCATGTCGACACTCCTACCCATTCGCCGTCTGCATTCCCGCGCGGGCCTTCTGGTCTTGCTGCTGCTATTCGGCAGCGTAGTGGTGGCGTACGCGGCCACGCTCACGCTGTTCACGGCGGCGTATTCGGGCACGGTGGTGCGGGTAGAGTGGGAAGTGGATGCCGAAACTGGCCTCACCGGCTTCGAGCTCTCGCGCAAGTCGGCCACCGAAACCAGCTTCACCGTGGTCAACACCACGGCCGTTTCCGGGCAGCGCCGCTACCTTTTCCTCGATGCCAACGTGTACCGCACCACCGGCACCACGACTCCCAATACGCTCATGACCGGCAACGGCCCCTACACCTACCGCCTCACCCTGCGCAGTCCCACCGGCGACCAGAGCTACCTGACGGTGCTGGCTGGCACGCCCAGCGCCGTGCAGCGCTCCTGGGGCACCATCAAGTCGATGTTTCGGTAGGGTACTCCCAGTAAAACAGTTTTGCCAGCAGCACGTCATGCGGCGCTGGCCGCAGCATTCCGACCGCGAGAGTAATCTTACTATTGCGGTCGG
>JANXMN010000005.1 GCA_025354605.1 Hymenobacter sp.
CAGCGCTTTGGCTGGCGTGAGCACCTGCGAAAACAGCACGATGTAGGTGATGAACGAGGCGCCCTCCAAATCCGAATGCCCGCCTAGAATCAATGAGCCGCCGAAGTACAGCAGCCCGGCCACCACCGACACACCGGCAAACTCCGAAAACGGCGAGGCCAGGTCGCGGGTGTTGTCGATGCGCCGCGAGGTGCGGGCGTACAGGTCGTTCTGGTCCTCAAACTTGCCCTTGATGTAGTCCTGCGCATTAAACGCCTTGATGACCCGAATGCCGCCCAGCGTTTCGTCAATCACCGAGAGCATCGAGCCCAGGGTGCTCTGGCTGAGCTTGGCCTGCCGCCGCAGCCGCTTGGCCAGCGTGGCAATGATGCCGCCCGAAATGGGCAATAGCACGAGCGTAAACAGCGTCAGATGCACCGACATGTAGAACAGTACCCCGAAGTAGGCCACAATTGTGAGCGGCTCGCGGATAACGGCCTGCAGGGTGTTCACCACCGAGCCTTCCACTTCCTGAATGTCGTTGGTGAAGCGCGACATCAAATCGCCCTTGCGCTCGCCCGAAAAGAACCCCAGCTGCAGCCCGATGATGCGGTGGTACAGTTCGCGGCGCATGCTGCGAATCACCCGCGCCCGCACCCGGGCCACCAGTCGCAGGCTCAAATACCGGAACACATTGCTGAAAAACACCGAGGCCACCAGCACCGCGCAGGCGAACGAAAGCGCCCCCAGCTTGCCGTACGTGGCAATCACTTGCGCAAAATAGTAGTTGAAGGTGTGGGTGATGTAGTCGAATGACAGCGCGAAATGCGGCAGCGCCGCGGGCGCGTCCACCTGCACCTTACCCGTCTTGTCGAACAGCACGTTCAGCAGCGGAATGATGAGGGCGAAGTTGCCGATGCTGAAAAAGATGCCCAGCACCGTATACAGCAGGTACAGCGGCAAAAAGTCGGCATAAGGCCGGGCGTACTGCAGAATGCGGAGGTATGTTTTCATGGTTTCATTTAACAATTATCATTTAACATTTAGCAGTCGTTTTAGCGGCTGAAATGATTAAATGGCATTGCGTAGCTGGCGGGTAGAGCGCAGTGTAGTGAACAGCATCTTGCCCAACTCATCGGCATCAGCAAACATGCTTTCGAACATCTTTGGCGTGATAAAATCAGTGTCGTGCAGCAATTGAAGCCAGTATTTGGTTTCCAGGCACTCCTTGTAGGCGATGGAGATTTTAGCTGAAAAATCAGCGTCAGAAATTGCTCCGTTTGCCTCTGTTACGTTCGCGCCAATGCTGGTGCCGCAACGCAAGAGTTGCTTCGATAACACGTATTCGCGTTTCTCAGTCGAAAGGAACTGATACGCTTTCACCACCCGAACGGCAAACGCATAAGCCTTCTCATAGAGCACGTTTGCCTTGCCGCCAACCATCAGAACAACTGATAAATGCTAAATGATAATTGTTAAATGAATCAAAACTCGTGTAATCGCTGCGCGATGTTCCAGCGCAGGGCCAGCGACGCGTACACCTCGTTGCCGTTGGCGGCCGGGGTGAGCGAGTAGGTCTGGTGCCGGGCCACGAGCTTGGCATCCAGAAACACGTTGAGGCGCGGCTGGTAGGTGGCCGTGAAATCGGTGTGCAGCAGGCGGCTCTCGTTGCCCTGGCCCACGTGGTTGCCGTAGTCGACCGGGTGGGGATAGTAGGGCAGAATGGGGTTGCCACCGTAGTTGATGGGTTGGCCCGCCGCATTGAAGGTATCGAGGCCCTGGCGGGTATAAATGCCCTTGGCCACCAGCATCAGGCGGGGCAGGGGCTGGTAGCTGAGCACGGCCAGCACTTCGGTCAGGTTAGCGCCCATGGGGTGGGCCAAAGGCTGCTGGTAATGCGTGTAGGCCGTATAATAGCTCTCGTGTTGGTAAGTGTAGGGGCGAATGTAGTTCAGTTCGCCCTGCAGGTCGAGGTTCCGGATACCGGCCACGTCAATGTACTTGAAGCCCACCTGCACGGCCTGCTTGTTGGCCCACCAGCCGTTGCCGGCGCGCACCTCGCTCAGCTTGAACTCATCGAGCACCAGCTGCCCATATAGCTGGGCCGTGTGCCGGATGTTCCACTTGAAATCCAGCCCCAGAATGGCGTTGTCGGCCGAGCCCACTTGCTGCTCAATGGCCCGGTAGAAAATGAGCGGGTTCAGGTACTGCAGCTCCAGCCGGTTGCTGCTGTTGCCGGCAATGGTCGACTCGAACAGGCCGATGTTCAGGTTCGACGTCACATCCAGGCTGAGGTGGTGCAGGGCCAGATACTTCTTCGGATACACCGCATCGAGGCCAGGGACGCGGCGGGCCGTGAGCTCGGCGAACAGGTTCTGATAATTCAGCTTCCAGATGCGGGTGTTCAGCTTCAGGAAGAAATACGGCGTGCTGTAATCCGACAGAATCAGCGAGCGGTAGCCGTTGCCGATAAAGTTGCGGTCGTGGCCCAGCTGCACGTTAATGTGCTTGGTGGCCGCGTACGTCACGTAGCCCCGGGCCGAGAAAAAGTCGTAGGCCGAGCCGCCCACGGTCTTGAAAAACTTCCAGTAGCCCTCGTGGGGCACAATGGTGTCGCGCGCCACGCGGTTCTGCACGTACTGCGGCACGGCCTCCTGGTTGTCGGTCAGAAAGGCGTAGAAGCCTATGCGTTGGTCGATGTTGCCCTCCACCTGCACGCCGCGCGTGTTCACGTAGCGCGTGCCGTCGGTGTTCCGGTTGTCTTTGCCCAGCGACAGCAGCGTCACCGGGTTGGCGCGCAGCGTGAAATCCTTGCTGCTGACGCTGAAAAAGTCGGTCTGGTTGCGGTAGAAGTGGCCAAGCAAAGGCCGCTGCCCCTGGTTCAGCTCGGTGCCCAGCGGCGAGTTGGCCCAGTTGTCCTTCAGCAGGTATTGAGCGTTGAAGCGGTCGGCCCGCGAGAGGCTGCCGGTATGGTAGGCCTGGGTGCTGTCGGGGCTGAGTATGCGCTCGCCGAGATGGGCCGCGCTGGCGCGGGTGTAGGGCCGCACGCTGGTGTGCGGGTCGCGCAGCGAGTCGGAGCCAAACTTGATGGCGTACCGGTCAATCAGCCGGTACACGTCGGGGTCGAGGGGCACGTAGTTGGCACCTTGCGTCGCCTCGAAGCCCGAGCGCGACGTGTGCGCCGGAGCCATACGCCGCGTGGGGGCTGGTGCCGCAGCCGTTGTTGGAACCGATTCCGTCCGTAGCGGCTTTTCGCGGCTGGCACGGCGGTTAGTGGCGGGCAGGCTGTCGAGGGGCTGGTCGAAAATTATCCAGGGCGACTTCTCCGCCGTCGAGGCATCGGCAGGAACTGGGGTGGCCGCCGGTGCCGGAGCTGGCAGGGCCGTTTGGGCGAGGCCCGCGCTGGTCGCCAGCAGCATCAGGCACAATAGAATAAGGGGTTTACGCATAGAAACGAATAAATTACCGAAGCCCCGCAACGGCGCGGCTGGTAAGTGCTCAGCCGTTAGTGCCAGCCCTGCAATTTCCTAACAAAGCTAGGCAGCCCGCCGTTGGCAGGCCCAAACGCTAACCCCGCGCCCGGAGTTGCCGGCGTCGCGCTGGCAGCGGCCCGCTACCTCTTGCTGCAGTCTATTTTCGGCCCTTTCACTTGCCCGCGTCTCGTTTGTGTGCCAACTTCGGGGTGTGGGTCGCGTATTCAGCCCGCTTCACGTCCTCACCGTTTTTCGCATGGCCACTCCCACTTCTGCCGCTTCTGCCGCCGCCGCCGAGGCTCCCGAGGCCCTGGCCAACATTCACGTGGTATGCGCCGAGCCCAGCATCGCCAACCACTTTCTGGCCGAGCTGCGCGACCGCGAGGTGCAGAAGGACAGCCTGCGCTTCCGCCGCAACCTGCAGCGCCTGGGCGAAATCATGGCCTACCGCATCAGCGCCCACCTCAGCTACACCGACCAGACTATCCAGACGCCCCTGGCCGAAACCACCGGCAAGCTGCTGCACGATTTCCCCATTCTGGCCACCGTGCTGCGCGCCGGCCTGCCTTTCCACCAAGGCTTTCTCAACTATTTCGACCAGTCGCCCAGCGCCTTCGTGGCCGCCTACCGCATCGAGGGCACGGCTCAGGTACAGGTGCAAGTCGACTACCTCTCAGCGCCCAGCCTCGACGAGCGGGTGCTCATCCTGGCCGACCCCATGCTGGCCACCGGCAAAAGCCTGGTGCAAACCTACCGGGCCATGCTGCGTTTCGGTATGCCGCGCCAGGTGCACATCGCGGCCATTATCGCCTCGCCCGAGGGGCTGGCTTACGTGGCCCGCGAAATCCCCGAAGCCAACCTGTGGGTGGCTGCCATCGACGAAAAGCTCAACGAGCACGCCTACATCATCCCCGGCCTCGGCGATGCTGGCGACCTGTCGTTTGGCAGCAAACTTTAGCTTCGGTCCGTCCGACACTCGCCGCGCGATACCTACCGTTCGTGGGTCGCTCCGGTTATCTTATCGTGAAATGGAACTCTTGTCGGGAGAATTGATTATTATTGCATACTGTTAAGGTATCGGAGCCGATTAAATTGAATTATTTTTATTTTCCCTCGCCGTGCACCACGTTATTGTCAAGTATGCCTCCGTTTTCTTGCTAAGCACGGTGAAGTTCTTGGGCGGCCCGCTCGCCGGCTCTTCGATGGGCCTGCATTTCTGGCCTACCCTCGCCCTCACCGTAGCCGGCATGATGACCAGCGTCTTTGTCTTCACCGGCGTGGGCGGGGCCTGGATGGCGCATCGGCAGAAGCAACGCCGACTGCGCCGCGAACCCATTTTCTCCCAGCGCTCGCGCAACATTATTAAAGTCTTCCGCAAGTTCGGCATGGGCGGCATCGCCTTTCTCACGCCGGTGCTGCTTTCGCCCATCGGGGGCACGGTAGTGGCCACACTGCTGGGGGTGCCGCGTCACCGCATCGTGCTGCACATGTTCTGGAGCGCTATGTTCTGGGGCACGGCCTTCACCTTTGCCACGCTACGCTTCGGTCACATGCTGCACCACGCCCACTAGATTGATGATTAATGGTTAGTGATTAACGGTTAATGCAGCTCTACGTGAACAGTATCAACTATTAATCACTGACCATTAATCATTAAAGTCCTACCGGCCGCGTCGTTTCAGGGCTTTCACGCCGGGGTTCGAGCCGCCCTTCTTGCCCACGAAGGCTTTCGAGCCCTTAGTGCTCTTCTTTTTGCCTTCCACGAAGGGCTTACCGGTGCGCTTGTCGATGGTCACGCCAGGCTTAATCCATTCCTTTTTCTCGTGGAACGCGCCCTGGAACGTGGGGTCCAGCTTCTTGCGGCGCTCGTCGAGCTCACGGCCCATCTTCTGCTTTTCCTCAAAGGGCGTTTCCTCAATTTTTACTTCCTCGGGCAGCGGCAGCAGCTCAATCTTCTGGTTGATAAGGTTTTCAATCTCGCCGATGTGCACCATCTCGGCCTCGTTGGCGAAGGTGATGGCGGCCCCGATGTGCTGGGCCCGGCCCGTGCGCCCGATGCGGTGCACGTAGTCGTCGTGCACAATCGGCACGTCGAAGTTGATGACGTGCGTTACCTGCGGCACGTCGATGCCGCGCGCGGCCACGTCGGTGGCTACCATGTAGCGTACCTCCCCGGCCCGAAACGAGTCCATGCTGTTAATGCGGGCGTTCTGGCCCTTGTTGCCATGAATCACGCGCACCTCGCCAGCGGGTGCCTTGCGCTCCAGGAAGTGGGCCACCTGGTCGGCGTGCTCCTTGGTGCGGCAGAACAGCAGCACCCGCGTCATCGTGTCGATGTCGCGGTGCAGCAGGAAGTGCAGCAGGTTGATTTTGGTGAGCAGGTTGGGAGCCTCGTACATTACCTGCGATACCGTGGAGGCCGTTTTGGCCGGCGGGCTCACCTCCACCCGCACCGGAAATTCCAGGAATTCCTCGCTCAGCGTGGTCACGCGCTCGGGCATGGTGGCCGAGAACAGGGCGTTCTGGCGCTTGCGTGGAATGATTTCGAGGATGCGCCGAATCTGGGGCATGAAGCCCATGTCCATCATCTTGTCGGCCTCGTCCATCACGAAGGTTTTCAGGTCGGTCAGGCGCAGCGCTCCTTTCAGGTAGATTTCCAGCAGGCGGCCAGGCGTGGCCACCAGCACATCGAGGCCCTGGGCAATGGTTTCGATTTGAGTTTTCGGTCCTAGGCCGCCGTAGATGGCGAAAATGCGCAGGTCGGTGTTCACGGCCAGCGCTTTCAGGTGGGTTTCAATCTGCATGGCCAACTCGCGGGTGGGGGCCAGCACTAGGGCGCGTGGGTGCGTGCCCTGCGCGTATTTCACCTTCATGAGCAGCGGCAGGCCGAAGGCGGCGGTTTTGCCGGTGCCGGTCTGGGCAATGCCTAGTACGTCGTGCCCGGCCAGCAGCAGCGGAATGGTCTGTATCTGCACCGGCGTGGGCTCAGTGAAGCCGGCCGCCGCCACTGCGGAGAGAAGTTGTTTGTTGAGTTTGAAATCGTTGAACGACGGGGTATTATTGGGTTCCATGCTGCAAAGGTCGGGGATTTTGCGGCGGCTGAACACCCGGCTGCTGAAAATAGGCGGTCATGCAGAGCGCAGCGAAGCATCTTGCCCGCCACCACTAACCCTTTTTCAGCGATTGAGTTACTGCCTCTGGCAAGATGCTTCGCTGCGCTCTACATGACGTTCCTCGGATGCGGGGCGGTTTCCAACGAAGAACTTTTTTTGCCATTTCCCGCATCTGTTTCTATCTTTGCCCCACCAAAACCAACACGGTAGATATAGCTCAGCTGGTTAGAGCGTCGGATTGTGATTCCGAAGGTCGTGGGTTCGAGCCCCATTATTTACCCTCGAAAAAAGTCCCCGGAGAATTATCCGGGGACTTTTTTGTTGCTTGCTTTACCGTCGTTCGCACACGACATTCATTTCCCCGTTTTTATTCACCACATATTACCTGCATGAGCCTGCTCGTTATCGGCAGCGTCGCCTTCGACGCCATCGAAACCCCCTTCGGCAAAACCGATAAAATCATCGGCGGGGCCGCTACTTTCATCAGCCTCTCGGCTTCGTACTCGCTGAAACCCGTGAAACTGGTGGCCGTGGTCGGCGATGACTTCCCGCAGTCAGATATCCTGCTGCTCGAAGAGCACGGCGTGGATACTAAAGGCCTGCAAATCAAGCCGGGCGAGAAGTCGTTCTTCTGGTCGGGTAAGTACTCGAAAGACCTGAACTCGCGCGAAACCCTCGTCACCGAGCTCAACGTGCTGGCCGATTTCGACCCCATCATTCCCGACGCTTACCAGGACTGCAAGTACCTGATGCTGGGCAACCTGGCCCCGCAGGTGCAGCGCCTCGTCATTCAGCGCCTCATCAACCGGCCCAAGCTGATTGTGATGGACACGATGAACTTCTGGATGGACATTGCCCTGGAGGAGCTCATCGCCACCATCGAAATGGTCGACGTGCTGAGCATCAACGACGAGGAGGCCCGCCAGCTCTCCGGCGAGTACTCGCTGGTGAAGGCGGCCAAGAAAATCATGGGCATGGGGCCGAAATTCCTCATCATCAAGAAAGGCGAGCACGGCGCGCTGCTCTTCCACAAAAACAAGGTATTCTACGCCCCGGCCCTGCCGCTGGAAGAAGTATTCGACCCGACTGGTGCCGGCGACACCTTCGCGGGCGGCTTCATCGGCCACCTGGCTGCTACCGACGACATCAGCTTCGAAAACATGAAGCGCGCCGTCATTCACGGCTCAACCATGGCCTCGTTCTGCGTCGAGAAGTTCGGCACCGAGCGCCTGCTCAACCTCACAGCCGAGGAGGTGGAAGCGCGCGAAGCCCAGTTCGCCGAGCTGGTGCGGGTGGTGCCGGCCTCGGCCGTCGCCAACGTGCACGCCTAGAGCTCGGCCGGCAACTTTTTTGGCGGCGGGGGGGTACACCTACGCATCTCTCACTCAATAATTCACCGCCATGGGACTCGCCAAAAAAGACACCGACCTCCAAAACGAGAAAACGTCCGTGAACCCGGCCGCGAACTCGAAAAAGAAAAGCACTCAGGTACAAAGCCCGAACACGATGGAAGTTTCCGCCCATGGTAATACTACCGACGGCAACAGTGCCGGCAAGGGCGTCGACAATATCCGCAACAACCCGCAGGGCAACCGCCCCACGTCGGTGAGCGGCGGCAAAGGCCCCGGCAAACAGGGCAACTAGTCGTTTTGCATTGCTGCCAAAATGCCCCGCCGGACGAATCCGGCGGGGCATTTTAGTTAAATGTGTATTCGCACGTATCGCGTCGCAATGAGAAAATCTTCCTGAAACAATACAGTCTTGGCGTTTTCCCAGCGGGGAATGAGGGCCGCAATGCCAGGGTTAGAGCCGTCGCTGAGACGTTGCCAACGTAGTTGCGGGGGTAAGCCTTTGGGTTTTGCCCACAGCTGTAAACCGTTCCAATCGTAGCCGGTCGGGCTGGAATTAGCGCAAATAAACTGCGTCTGGTCGGGAGAGATAACCGGATAACCAATCAGGTTGGTGCGTTTCCCCGTTCGTTGGTCGATAAGTATGTAGTAGCCGCCTTCCCACTTTCCAACTTCCACCAACCATTGCTGAATAACGCTGAGGTCGTCGAGGTAGCGGTAGCCTTCGTAGCTGTCTTCATCTTGGTGATGGGTTGGCCCATCCTGCAACCTGATGATTTTGCCTTGCTCAGTTTTGAAAAAAAGCGTGTCCGCTCTCCGCCACGCGTGGCCCGCCGACGCTTGCAAATAAGCTGCTTCGGCTGCTACTGCTGCTGCCGAGTCGGCCGGAAACTTACGCTCCCGGCCTGTAGCGCCTGCTTGGGCATACTGTCTTTCAGTAATGACTTCCAGTCGAAACACGCGGCCGCTGCCAAGGCGGAAGGTATCGGCCGCGGCAGCCAGTATAGCCAGGCTGTCGTAGCCAGTCTGCGTGCGGCTTGAGTCAGCGCTGGGCGCAGTCATTGGGGTTGGCGCACGCACTTTCTCGTGCTTCGCAGGGGAGGCCTGGTCGCAGCCTTCTGCCATCACCAGCAGCGCAATTGCCACCAGCAACTGCGAAGACCAGCGCATTTGTGAAATTATCATGAGGGCTACCTAAAAATCCCACCCCAGCCACTGCCGGAACCCCTGCTGCTGAGCCACGTCGGCTTCGCGCAGCTTACGCACCTCATAGCGCGGGCCAAAGCTGCGGCCCGGCGCGGCGTTGAGCTGCACGCTGAGCAGGCGGTTCTGGCGCAGCACCGTCAGCTCGTAGTGGGGCGCGTTGCCGGGCAGCAGGAGCAGGGCGTTGGGTACCTCGCGCCGGCCGTTCACGGCCACAATCTCGTCGTCCACGGCCAGCACCCGTTCAGCCGGCGAGCCGGGCCAGAGGTAGGCCACGTCGGTGCGGTCGGCCCGCGAGGCGGTGCGCAGGCCGAAGGCCGCCTCGGCGTACGAAGGGTTTGGTGCGGTCAGCAGTTGGCAGCCCACGGTGCGCAGTAGCTTATCGAGCGGTTCCAGCAGCGGGGCCGTGCCATAGATGAACTTGTCGAAATATGCTTGCATGTCGCGCCCGGCCACTTCGTTCACCAGGCGCACATAGTCGGCCTCGGTGTAGCCGATGCCGGTTAGGCCGAACTCTTCGTATAGCCGGCGCATCACGTCGTCGAGGCTGCGGGCGTGGCCCGAAAGCTGGCGCAGCGTCAAATCGAGTAGCAGGGCTACCAGCGCGCCCTTGTGGTACACGCTCACCTTGCGGTCGGGCACGCCAGGCTTGTAGCCGTCGAGCCAGAGGTCCATGCTGGCGTCGGCCAGCGAAAGGTTGTCGCCGCCCGCGTCGTCGTAGTGCTTGCGCAGCATGGTATTCAACTCGTAGAAATACTGCGCCGGGGTGCGCACATGGCTGCGGGCCAGCAGGTACTCGCCGTAGTAGGTGGTGATGCCCTCGGCAATAAAGCAGGTGCGGAAGTAGTTTTCGCGGCTGTAGTCATAAGGCTGCATCTCAGCCGGCCGGATGCTCTTGATGTTCCAGGTGTGAAACAGCTCGTGGCAACTCACGCCCAGCAGCTCCTTGTACAGCTCGTCGGAGCTGAGCTGCCCGGCCGGCCCCAGCACAATCACCGTCGAGTTGTGGTGCTCCACGCCGTGGTAGTGCTTGTAGGGCAGAAACTGGTTCAGAAAGTGGTAGTCGGCCACCGGAAATCCGCCGAACATATTTATCTGCTCCTCGCTGAAGGCTTTAAAATCGGCCAGCAGCTGGCTCCAGTTCACCAGCGTCTCCGTCCCCAGCGCCCACACGTGGAAAGGGGTGCCGCCCGCCTCGTACTGCTCGTGTACCAGCTGCGCGCTGGCAATCAGGGGCGAGTCGGCCAAGTGGTCGAAGTCGGGCGCAGTTAGCACGTTGGGCCGGGGCTGGGGCAGGCCGCAGGCCAACTGCCAGCCTTCAGGCAGGGTCAGGGTCAGCTCGCATTCCTCCTGCTGCCGGCCCTCGGCGTACATCAGGGCCTGCACGGGGTTTAGGTAGAGCTGGGTTTCATCGAGCCAGGAGCCGCCGGCATCCATCTGGTGCGCGTAGAAGTTGTAGCGCACCTGCACGCTGCGGCCGGCCGCGCCGGCTACTGCCCACCGGTCTTTGGTAAGCTTGCGGCAGGGCAGGCGCTCGCCGGTGGCCGCGTCTTCTACCACCACGCGCTGCACCTTCTGGGCGAAGTTTTGCAGCTCGTAGCGGCCAGGTCGCCAGGCCGGTAACTGCAACTCCAGTGGGGCGTCTGCAGTAGCCACGGCTAGCGTCAGTTCGATTTGCAGGTAAGACGTGAGCGGGTTTTCGTAGGAAACGCGGTACTGAATCATCGCCAAAACAACGTAGTGAGGCGCTAAAGCTAGCAAGTCCGAACCCATTGCCGCTAAAAGTCTCTGATGCCCTTGTCTTTTCCAGCCGAAGCCCGTACCTTTGCCGGCCCAACTTGAAACTAGAACAAAGATGAAACGCACCTATCAACCTTCGAAGCGCAAGCGTGTGAACAAGCACGGCTTCCGTCTCCGCATGGAATCCGCCAATGGCCGCAATGTACTGGCCCGTCGTCGTGCCAAAGGCCGCAAGCGCCTCACCGTATCCGACGAAGGCAAGCACAAGCGCTAGCATTTCTTAGCTGTTAGTCAATAGCTGTTAGCTATTAGCTAGCAGTTTATCACCTTGCGATTATTAGCATCGTGAACGAGCTAACAGCTAAGGGTCGACTCGAAGGCCCCCGCTCTCAGCCATCAGCTAAGAGAAAATACACTTTCCCGAAAGAGGAACACCTGTGTCGCAAGAAGCTCATCGAAGAGCTTTTTAGCAAGCAGGGGTCCTCTTTTGGCGTTTACCCCCTGCGCATCGTCTGGATAAAAACGGCGGCCCCCACCACGGGCCCGCCGCAGGTGCTCATCAGCGTGAGCAAGCGCACGTTTAAGCGCGCCGTCGACCGCAACCGGCTCAAGCGGCTTGTCCGCGAAGCTTACCGGCTTAATAAATATCGGTTGCTGGAGCAACCCGGCGGGCATCAGGTATCTCTTCTAGGTATTATCTTCACGGGGAAAGAAAAAAGTGAGTACGCGCTAGTCGAAAAGAAATTGATTTCCGCGTTACTTCGTTTATTGGACGCGCCGCCCGGCGGCCCGCCCTCGCCTGTTATCGTGTAGATTCAGCCCGCTATTCGTTATCCTATGACTATCCGCAAAAAACTATTCGCTGCGCTGGCGCTGAGCACGCTGGGTTTGGTATCGTTCCGGGCCGCTTCCGACAATGAGCGCTACTTCGAAATCGCGAAGAATCTGGACATTTTCGCCACGCTCTTCAAGGAAGTCAATACTTACTACGTCGACGAGGTAACGCCCGCCAGGCTGGTGAAAACCGGCATCGACGCCATGCTGCGCTCGCTCGACCCCTATACCAACTACATTCCGGAGGACGACATTGAGGATTTCCGCACCATGACCACCGGACAGTACGGCGGCATCGGGGCCTCGGTGGTGAAGCGCAACGGCAAAACCGTGGTGCAAAGCGCCTACGAAGGCTACCCGGCCCAGAAAGCCGGCCTGCTTCCGGGCGATGAAATCCTCGATATCAACGGCGTGGTGGTCGATAAAAAATCGAACGCTGACATCAGCAAGCTGCTCAAGGGCCAGGCCAATTCGATGGTGAAGCTGATGGTGACTCGCTATGGCCAGGACAAGCCGGTAGAAATCGACATCACTCGCGACAAGATTCAGGTCGATAACGTGCCTTATGTAGGCATGATATCTGGCGACGTGGGCTACTTTCAGCTCGGCGGTTTCACGGTGGATGCCGGCAAGGAAGTGCGCGCCGCCGTCACCAAGCTCAAGGAGCAGGGTGCCAAGAAAGTGGTGTTCGATATCCGCGACAACCCCGGTGGCTTGCTGAATGAGGCCGTGAACATCTCCAACCTGTTTATCGACAAGGGCCTCGACGTGGTGAGCACCAAGGGCAAGGTGACGGAGTGGAACAAGACTTATAAAGCTCTCGACGTGCCCCTCGATACCCAAATGCCGATTGCCATCATTACGAGTAATCGCTCGGCGTCGGCTTCGGAAATCGTGTCGGGCGTGCTGCAGGACTACGACCGGGCTGTGCTCGTGGGCGAGCGCACCTTTGGCAAGGGCCTCGTGCAGGCTACCCGCCCCCTCAGCTACAACTCGCAGCTGAAAGTGACGACCGCCAAATATTACATCCCCAGCGGCCGTTGCATTCAGGAAATCGACTACGCCCAC
>JANXMN010000030.1 GCA_025354605.1 Hymenobacter sp.
GTAGAGCACGCCCACGAGCTGGGTGCCAATCTGGGTGGCGAGGCGGATGCGCTGGCTTTCGCCGCCGCTCAGCGTGCGCACCGGGCGGTGCAGGTTCAGGTAGTCGAGGCCCACTTCGAGCAGGAAGCCGATGCGCTTGCGAATTTCTTTCAGTAGCTCGCGGGCAATCACGTTCTGGCGGTCGGTCAGCCGGCTTTCCAGGCCCTCAAACCAAGCGGCCAGGTCGTTGAGGTCCATCACCGAGAGCTCGCCGATATTTTTGCCGTCCATCTTGAAGTGCAGGCTTTCCTTTTTGAGGCGGTAACCGTGGCACTCGGGACAGGGCTGGGCCTGCGCGTACTGCGCAATCCACTCCCGGATGTTGTCCGACTCCGAGTCCATCTGCCGGCGCAGGAAGGGGATGATTCCCTCAAACACCTCGTTGTACAAGCCCTTGCCGCTGTCGGCCTCGTCCTCTGAGATGCCGTGAAGCAGACGCTTCAGCAGCTCTTCGGGCAACTTCTCAATCGGCGTGTTCAGCGTGGCCTTGTTCTTCTTGAGAATGAGCTGGAGCTGCTGGAAAATCCAGATGTCGCGGTACTCGCCCAGCGGCGCGATGCCGCCCCGGCTGATGCTCAGCTTGCGGTCGGGCAATACCGCTTCCTCGGTAATTTCCTGCACCTCGCCCAAGCCGTTGCACGTCGGGCAGGCCCCGTAGGGCGAGTTGAAGCTGAACGTGTTCGGGGCCGGGTCGTCGTAGGCGATGCCGGTGGCCGGGTCCATCAGAAAGCGCGAAAAGAACTGTGGCTGGGCCTTTTTGGCATCGGGGTCGAGCACCAGCATGGTGCCCTTGCCGTGCGTCAGCGCGTTCTGTACCGAGCCGGATAGGCGGAACCGGTCCTCCTCCTTCACCAGCAGCCGGTCAATCACGATTTCGATGTCGTGGATTTTGTAGCGGTCTACCTGCATCTTGGCGGTGATGTCGAGGATTTCGCCATCGACGCGCACCTTGGTAAAGCCCAGCTTGGCAATCTTCTGAAAATCTTCGCGGTAGTGCCCCTTGCGTCCTTTCACCACCGGTGCCAGCACCACCAGCTTCTTCCCGTCGAAGTGCTTGAGGATGTAGTTGATAATCTGGTCATCAGACTGCCGAATCATCTTCTTGCCCGTGGCGTAGCTGAAGGCTTCGGCCGTGCGGGCGTAGAGCAGGCGCAGGAAATCGTAAATTTCGGTGATGGTACCCACCGTGGAGCGCGGGTTGCGCGAGGTCGTCTTCTGCTCGATGCTGATAACCGGCGACAGGCCCTCAATCTTGTCCACGTCGGGCCGCTCCAGCCCGCCCATAAACGAGCGGGCGTAGGCCGAGAACGTCTCCATGTAGCGCCGCTGGCCTTCGGCATAAATCGTATCAAAGGCCAGGCTTGATTTGCCCGAACCCGAGATACCCGTAAACACCACCAGCCGGTTGCGCGGAATCTTCACGCTCACGTTTTTCAGGTTGTGCTCGCGCGCGCCATACACTTCGATATATTGGGCTTCCAGGTGCTGTGAGGCGGGGCTGTGGCCGTTGAGCTGGCCGTGCCCGTGCCCGGTAACGGGGCCGGCGGCGGGCAGTTCGGCAAGGTCGCGCACGGCAGCAGCCGTTTCGGCAGTGGCCGAAACACCGTTTTTAACAGAATTTTTCTTAGCGGTTTTCGGAGCTTTTGGAGCTTCGGCAGCCGGAGTTGCGGTGGATTTTTTGGCCATTCAGGAACGCAGCGAATAAGTGCGTAAAGGTACGGAAGAAGGGGACGCGTCGGCTAATAAAACGGGCTATTTGCCAGCCGCGTTAGCCAGCCTATCGGGCCAGGCGTTGGTGGGCAACAAGCAAGAGCCCGGGTTTGTGCCCGCAGTTACGACCAATGCCTTCGCGGCGACTCCTCCTGTCCCCCAGTACCGCCCTGGCTACCGCCCGCAGCAGGGCGGCAACCCCGAGACAACCAACAGTTTTTCAGGCAGTATTGATTTGCCAGTGTTCACTTCGCCAAGCCCGACAATAATATTTTCGGCATTGGTCGGGCTCGTTCATCATCTTGGCACTTGCCTTGCACATGCTGCCGTAGTGGGCCGTTCCGGTCTGCCTTTTTCTTTCAAGCATCATGAAACCCCTCGCAAAATTTATCGGTGCCGTCCTGATTGGTACCGTTGCGCTCTTAGCCGCTCCCCGGGCTCAGGCCCAGGTGGGGGTGAATATTAATATTGGCGCACCGGGCTGGGGCCCGCAGGTTCCCTACGGCACGCAGTACTACTACATCCCCGAAATTGACGGTTACTACGACTTGTACTCGCAGCAGTATATCGTGTTTCAGGATGGCTACTGGGTGCCGCTGCCGCAGCTTTATGGCTACGACCCCTACCAGTTCCACCCGGTGGTCATCCAGTACCGGGGCCGCGAGCCCTGGCTGCAAAGCAGCTACTACCACCAACGCTACGCCTATCAGCCCTACCGCAACTACGGCCGCGGTGGCTATGGCAATGGCTATTATAGCAACGGCTACGGCCGGGGAAATTACCCTGGCGGCGGCTACTACGGCGGCCGCGGCTACAACGACCACGACCGCGACGACCATGGCCGGGGCTACGGCAACAGTGGCAATGGCTACGGCGGCCGTGACCACGACGACCACGATGGCCACGATGGCCGCGGTAATGGCAACGGCGGTTATGGCAATGGCCCCCGGGGCGGACAGCCGCAGCCCCAGTATCCCGGCGGCGGCAACAACGGGGGCGGCCCGCGCGGCGGCTACGGTGGGCAGCCGCAACAGCTTCAGCCCGGTAGCAATGGCGGCTACGGTGGCGGCCAGGCCCACGGCGGTGCTGGCAACGGCCCAGGCAACAACGGCCCGGGCAACAGCGGCCACGGCCAGGGTGGCGGCCGCCACGCTCGCGACTGAGGACAACCGGCTAACTCAATATTCTTGAATCAGTACATTCCTCGGCCGGACTTGCTTCCGGCCGAGCTTGTTTATGCCATTCCATATTGTCATACTACCCATTCCCGCCGCCTTGTGCGCCCTTTTGCTGAGTGGCGCTGCCTTGCTGGCTGCCCCCGCCGCCTATGCTCAGATTAATATCAACCCGTCCAGCTGGGGCCCGGCCTTGCCGCAGAGCGCGCCGTTCTACTACATCCCCGAAACCGTCGCGCAGCACCATGTACCGGCCCGCTAGTACGTGGTGCTGCGCGACGGCCGCTGGGTTCGCGGGGCCAACCTCTCGGGCTATAATACGGCCAACTTTCACCCCGTGGTGGTCGACTACGTAGGGGCCCAACCCTAGGTGCGCTGTAAGGAGTATAAGGTGAAGTATCCCAAGCACGGCAACGCCTATGGCATGCCCCCTGGCCAGGCCAAAAAGTTAGCTAAAAAGGGCTACGTAGTGGTGCCTGCCAACGGTGCTTACTACTCCGAGGAATATTACGACAAGCATGAGGGGAAGGGGAAGAAAGAAAAAGGCCACGGCAAAGGCAAGCGCTAGCTGCCGCTAACGCCCGATTGGCACCTTCCTTGCCTTCTGGCTTGCTACAGACCTGCATTTTCGCTTTTTAAACCAACCGCACCATGAAATCCCTGCCCTCGTTGCTGAGCGCCGCCCTGTTGGGAGCCGCTTTGCTGGCCACGGCTCCGGCCGCCCATGCCCAAGCCAATATCAACATCAATGTGGGCACACCTGCCTGGGGGCCACCCGTGCCGCAGGGCACGCAGTTCTACTATATCCCCGAAATCGACGGCTACTACGACCTCTACGCCCAGCAGTACATCGTGTACCGCAACGGCCAGTGGATTCCGGTGGGCGTGATTGATGGCTACGACCCGCGCAGCTTCCACCCGGTAGTGCTCGACTACCGCGGCCGCGAGCCTTGGGCCTACGTGGGCGCACACCGCGACCGCTACCCGCGCCGCGTGGTGGTAGTGCAGCCCCGCCCAATTATCGTGCGCCCGCGCGGCCTGCCGCCCGGCCAGGCGAAGAAAATGTACCGCGAAGGCTACCGGGAAGGCCGCCGCGACGATAACCGCGACGATAACCGGGGACAAGGCAACGGCCGGGGCAATGGCCACGGGCGCGGCCACGACCGCGACTAACCGGCGCTTCCCGTCGGGACTGCCCACACTGTTAGAACCTGCCATCCGGCAGGTTCTAACAGTGTGGGCA
>JANXMN010000042.1 GCA_025354605.1 Hymenobacter sp.
GGCCGCTGTGGCGCCTTTCAAATCTTTCTTCACGTACTTGCTGGGGCACTTAAGCAGAATTTGGTCGGCCTGAAACACCTGACCCTTCATGCAGCCGGTGATGACCACCTGCTCGGAGGTTTCGAAGTCCTGCGGCTCGGGTTGGTTGTACACCACGCGCTGGGCTACGTGAGCCGTGTCAACTAATGTAAACGCAAAATAACTGGCATCTTTTACTGGGTCAAATTCCAAACCTACCGGGCGCTTCTGAGCGTCGCGGAGCAATCGGCCCACTACGTGCACTTTAGTTAAGTTGCCCTCGGCGGCGCGGGCGCGGGCCTCGCCGAAGCCCACGTACACGCTGGCATCGGCCGTGGTGCTGAGGATGATAGCAGCGGCCACCGCAATAATGGCCATAACAAAAATGTGCGACTTCTTCATAAGACCACAGATTTAGCGGATTTTAACGGATTAGGACGGATTTTTGGTGGTTCCGCGTGGGGTTCGACTGGCGCAACAGCGGGCCGCCCGCCGAGGTGCCCGTTTAGGCGTTCATTTCCTTTTCGAGGCGGCTCACCTTGCGGTCGAGAGAAATGAGGTAGGCCAGCAGGCCGGCCACGATAACGGCCACCACGGCCACCACCACGTAGATTTTGCCGCTGGCGCGCAGGTCGTCGGCCATGGCTGGGGCCACTTCGGGGGCTTGAGCAAAAGCCAGCGGAGCCAGCAGCAGCAGCGGGAGGAGTAACTTGAAAAAGCGGCCCAGCGGGCGCGCGAAAAGCTTATTGGTCATCGTGTTTCAGTTTCAGGAAAACGTAGCGGCTGCTCACCTGGGCCACCCAGAAGGCAAACAGAATCCAGCCGATAACGGCCGGGTAGAACACCTTGCGCATGGTGTTATCAAGGTCGTACTGGTTGAAGCCGGGGTTGCCGGTCTGGCCGGGGTGCAGCGAGGGGCCGCTGAGCCGGGGCAGCACGAACAGCAGTGGAATGGCCGCCGCAAAGGCGAATATGTTGTAGATGGCCGACACCCGCGCCCGCTGCTGCTCATCCTGAAACGAGCCGCGCAGCACCAGATAGGCTCCGTAGATGAGCATGGCCACGGCCGCGCCGTTCAGGCGGGGGTCGGGCGTCCACCACGCGCCCCAGGTGAAGCGCGCCCACAGGCTGCCGGTGGCCAGGCCCAGCAGGCCCAACACAATGCCGGTTTTGGCCGACTCATGAGCCAGCACATCGAGCCGGGCCGAGGGCTCGCGCAGGTAGCGAATCGAGTACCATACCGACACCAGCAGCACCATAATCATGGCAAACCACATCGGCACGTGGAAGAACAGGTTGCGGATACTCTCGTTCACGATGGGCAGAGCCGGCACCGGGGCCAGGAAGCCGGCCACCGTAGCGCCGACAATCAGCAGCACGGCCAGGCTTTTCCAGACTACGCCACCGCCGCGCTGCTCCACCAGGCGCTGCCCGCCCCACACGCCGCCCACCGTCATCACCAGGCCCGATACACTACCGATAATTGCCGCTGCTGTCATTTATGAGTTATGAGTTATGAGTTATGAGTTATGAGTTATGGGGAGGTAAGAGCTAGACATTTATACCTGTCAACTCATAACTCATAATTCATAACTCATAATTAAAGAAAAGGCTTAGCCGCGCCATAGAAAAGGAAACAGCAGGTACGAAGTCGCCCCTACAATCAGGTTCAGGGCCAGCAGCGTCAGGAGCGACTGCTGGCTCACGCTGCGGTCGAGGCCGTCGAGGGCGTTTTTGCTTACTTTAATGAGCAGCAGCAGCATGGGCACCATCAGCGGGAAGCTGAGAATGGCCATGAGCGTGGCTCCGTTGCCGCCCGCCTTGGCCGCGATGCCCGACACCAGCGTGAGCGTAGTGGCGAAGCCCACGGCCCCTAGCAGCAGGTTGGCCACGAACAGCGGCGCATCCTGCACGGGGTTGCCCAGAAATACGGTATAAAGCAAGGAGCCCAGCAGTGCCACCGCTATCAACAGCAGCGTGTTGTAGAGCATTTTGGCCAGAATCACGGCCTGCGGGCGTACCAGCGTGTAGTAGTACAGGCGCTGGCCCGCGCTTTCCTGCATGAAGCCCTTGGCCACCGCGTTCAGGCCCGCAAACAGCAGAATGACCCACAGCAGGGCATTCCAGGCTGGGGGTGGGGGCGTGCCGCCGCGCAGGCTGAAGCTCAGAAAGCACACGAACACCGTGCTGCCCACGTAGAGTAGCAGTCCGCCCAGCGCCGCGCGCTGCCGCCATTCGAGGCGGAAGTCTTTGGCCAGCAGGGTGGAAATTTCGCGGAGCAGCAGCACGGGCAGGGTTCGGTTTCGGGCCGCAAAGATACGCCCGGCCCGGCTCGGATTATTCCCCCACCAGCACTTTTGCCGTGCAGGTCTGCCCGGCCTGCGTCACGGCCAAGGCGTAGAGGCCGGGGGCCAGGCCGGCCACCGGCACCCGCAGCAGCCCCTGCGCCGGCCGCAAATCGGCCGCGTAGGCCGCCCGGCCGCGCATATCGAGCAGGCGCACGGTAGCTGGGGCATCGGTGGGCAGACTGACCGTTACCAGCGTGCGCGCCGGGTTGGGCCAGGCGGCTAGGGGCGCGGCCGGAGCGAGCGGGCGGGCGGCCAGTACACTCGTGGCGTGCAGCGGCATAAAGTTGAGCAGACCCAGCGTGGCCTGGTCGACCTGGTGCACGACGTGGCTTTCGACCACGGCGGCCGAGTTGCTGCCCCAGTCGTTGTTCTGGGCCAGCATATTGTCGGGCATGTTCAGGTAGAAGTCGTACACCTGGCCGCCGTTGCCGTTGTTGTAGAGTTGGTTCAGGCCCACGTTCAGACTGTCGATACTGCTCACATCGCCGAAGCTGATGGTGGGGCCAGGGGTGGGGCTGGTGCTGGACGTGCGCAACACCGTCACGCCCCAGAGGTTGCCGCGCAGCACGTTGCGGCTGGCCACGCCGGTGATGGTGGCGCTGCCCTGCAGGTTGATGCCGCTGCCACCGGTGAGGGCGTTGGGGTTGGTGTTGTTGTTCTCGATGACGTTGCGGCTGATAACGGCGCTGATGCCCGCGCCCAGCAGCGCCAGCCCGTAGCGGTTGTTGGCAATGCGGTTCTGGCGGATGCGCACCTGCGTGATGCCGCCCGTGCCCAGCAGGTTGGCCACCGCCACCCCGCCGGCCATGTTGTAGCGCCCCGTAATGCGGCAGCGCTCAATCAGAATAGGTGCGGCCCCGCCAATGCCCAGGTTTATCTGCGGGTAGTTGCCATTCTCGGTATCGTTGTCGCGAATCACGCAGTTCTGAATAGTAGGCGAGGTGCCCCGGTTGGCCGGGCTCAGAATGCCCGAGCGCGCATTCTCGTAAATGCGGCAGTTCAGAATGCGCGGCGCGCCGCCCGAGGGACTGATGGCCCCGCTGTTGGTATTGACCGTGCCGATGCGTGCCACCTGGTAGCGCACCACGCAGCTGTCGAGCAGCAGGTCGTTGTCGAGAATCCGGATACCGCCGCCGTACTCCACAATGGTTTTGCGCAGCCGCGAGCCCTGGCTGGTGGCCGAAAACGCCAGGCTGTGGAACGGGGCCGTACTCAGCTGGGCCGTGATTTTGACCGAGTCGCGCGGGTTCACCAGCAGCACGCCGTCCACGGCCACCTGGGCCAGGGCGGCCAGCCGCAGCGTGGCGTTGGTGTTGATGACGAGCGTGTCGGTGGAGCTCAGGCGCAGGTTGCCGCTCACGGCGTAGGTGCCGGGGGCCGTTAGGGCCACGTTCGAGCCAGGGGCGGCGGCCAGCTGGGGCAGGGTCCAGCGCACGCCGGTGCCGGGCGTCTGGTACTGGGCGTGAGCGGGCGCGGCGGCCAGGGCCGGCAGCAGAGCGAGTAGTAGTCGTTTCATCGTAATTACAGGGCAAAGGCGGCCCTGCAAAATACGGCCGGCTGGGCCAAACAAAACGTCCGGCCGCAGCTGCTGCAACCGGACGTTTTTCCGCTGGAATTTTGGCGGGCTTAAAAGTCGTAGCCCAGGCTGGCGTAGAATTGCGGCTTTTTGGTCACATAGTCTTCCTGCCCCCAGGCCATGTCCACCTTCAGGTAGAAGCCCAGCAGCGAGGTGCGGGCCCCCACGCCGTAGCCCACCAGAAAGGGGTTGTTGAAGTTGACCACCGAAGCCGAAAAATCGGGCCGGTAGTCGCGGGTCTTGGTCCGGGCTGAGTTGTCGGTACTGAAGGGGTTGGCACCATCGTAGGCGGTGCCGGCATCGGCAAAGGCCGTCAGCTGCAGATTGCGAAAGAAGCCCGAATAAATAGGCCGATGCGCGAAATACTGCACAATGGGCACCCGCAACTCACTGTTGAAAAGGACGTAGCGCGAGCCGTTGCGCGCCCCATAATCGAAGCCGCGCAGGTTGGTCACGAAGCCCTGATTGAATACCTGGTCGGGGTCGCTGTATTTGGTCAGAAAGCGCGTGTTGTCGGCGTAGCCAGCATTCAGCCAGTCATCCATTCCGCCAAGGCGGAATACCTGGGGGCGGGGGCCGAAAAAATGCCCGTAGCTGGCCCGGTTGGCCCAGATGATGGAGCGGCTGACCTTTTGATAGTGCCGCAGGTCGATGATGAGCTTGCCAAAGCTCAGCCCCCCATCGTTCAGGTTTTTCAGGTTAAGCAGGCTGGCTTTGAGCCGGGTACCGCGCACCATGTTCACGCCCGTGGCAATGCTGTTGTCGAACACCAGCTCGGCGTTGTAGCCCAGGTAGCTGGAAGCTTGGTCGTTGCTGGTGGAAGCGGTGCCCAGGTCGGTGCGCGAGATGTTGACAAAGCGGGGGCCGGCGCGCACGCTCAGGCTGTGGGTAAGCGGGTAGCTGATGGTGGGGGCCACCTCGTGCCGCCCGTAGCGCGACACGCCTTCGGTGGCGGTGCTGGTGGCGATGGGCAGAAAATAGGCCTGCTTCTGGTAGGCAATGCTCCAGTCGTAGCGTTTTGTGAGGTTGGTGTAAGCCAAGTTGAGGTTGCTCGAGCGCAGGTCGAACACGCCAAACAGGCTGGCATCGAAGCGCTGGTTTTCGAGCACGTCGGTCAGGGTGGCTTTGAATTTCAGGCCCAGCCCCAGAATCGGGTCGATGTAGAGGGCCGTCGATACGTTGTCGGCCATAAAGCGGGTATCATGGCGGTAGGGGCCGGCCAGCGGAATCGTGGCCTGGGCCAGGGCCGTAGCCGCCGCCGCCGTCGAAGCTGCCGTGGGCGTGAGGCGGCGGCGCTTGGCCACCGGCGCGGGGGCGGCGTTATCTTCCTCAAACTGATAGTCGCTGGTATTTACGGCGCTGCTGCCGGCTTTGGCGGGGCGTGGGGCCGGGCCGACGGTCGAGTCGGCCGGGGCTATGGCGGCAGCACGCACCGGTGCCGGCTTGGGCCGGGGCACTGCGGCGGCGGCCACCGACCGTTCCTCCAAAATACGCTGGCGGGCGGTTTTCGTCGGGGCCAGGTTGGTGGGCAGTGGGAAGCTCGGATACACGTACAGCAGGTCGCGGGCCTCCGAGGGGGCCACGAATACCAGCGCCGACGACTGGGCGTTGTAGTCGAAGTCGTCGGTGTTGGCCAACCAGTTGGTGACGCGGGTGCGCTGCCGGGTTTTGAGCGAGTACTGGTACACGGCGCGCACGCCGCTCTCCTCGCTCAGGTACAGCACCTCGTCGTCGGAGATGGCGCGGGGGCGGGTTTCATTTGAAATCGTGCTCACCAGGCTTTCCACCGGCAGGGCCCGGCCGTCGAGATGGTACACAAACAGGTCGTAGTTGTTCACCACGTTCTGGAAGGTGGCCGGGCGGGGGCGGCCCAGCGAGTCGAGGTAGCGGTTCGAGCTGAACACCAGCCCCTGCCCGCCGGGCAGAAACACCGGCTGCACGTCGTCGAACAGGTCGTTGGTGAGGCGCTCGGGCTGGCGGCTGCCGGCCCGCAGCAGGTACAGGTCATTCTGTCCATCGCGCACGGCGCTAAATACCAGGGCCTTGCCATCAGGCGAGTAGCTCAAGCTGAGCACCTGGTCGTAGCCGGCAAATATGGAGGCCGGCCGCGAAAACCGAATGGCCTCGCGGGCCCGGCGCAGCAGGCCGCGCCCGTCGGCATCGAACAGGTGCAGGGCCATTTCGCCGTGCTTCATCTCGGCCACGGCCACTTGGGTATTGCCGCGCCAGGCCACCAGGGGCAGGCGGTTTTCAATCTGCTGGTCGGGGGTTTTATAGCCGCCCCGGCTCAGAATACGGCGGTGCTTGCCGTCGCGGTCCACCACCATCACGCGGTAGCGGCCGCCCTCGTTCTGAGCATAGGCCACTAACTGGCCGTTGGGGCTCAGCACGGGCTGCGAAAACACGTCGGCGTGGCGGTTGCGGCCGCTTTGGCGGTACTGCTTCTCAGGGACGACGAGGGTGGCCACGGGCTGCCCGTTCAAGTCGCGGTAATACGTGAGCCAGTCGCGCAGAAACAGCTTGTAGGGCACGTTCAGCGACGAGCTGATGCCTACCTCAACGTCGCGCGTAATGCGCGTCAGGTTCAGAATGTTCTGAATGGTGGTGTAGCCGTAGCGCTCGGCCACGTAGTTCCAGATGCTCTGGCCCGCCAGCCGGGAGTTGCGCAAGAAAAAGGGGGCAGTGCGGTTGCCGGTGGGGTAGCGCTTGGTCATGTCGCGCATGTAGCCGTCCATGTCTACGCCCCAGCCCTCGGCGGCGTAAGCCGAAGCCCCCCCGATAAACCAGTCGGGTAGCTGCAGCAGGTAGCTGCTTTGCAGCACTTCCTTCAGCGAGCCGCCGTACATCATGTCGTTGAGCAGGGCCTCGGTAATCTGGGTGCTGAGCTCGCGCTTGAACTCGGTTTCCTGGCCGTCGAAGGCCAGCTGCACCTTGCTCATGCGGGCGAGCGGGGTTTCGCCGCCATTAATCTGCTGCTGGGTGGCCGTCAGGCCGATATTACTTTGGCGCAGGTCGCCAATCGAGTTATACAGCAGCAGCGTGGTCTTCGAGTAGGGGTAGTAGCCAATCAGGGCGGTGATGCGCTGCAGCTCTTTTTCGGCATACTCGGCGGCCCGGCGGGCGTTGCCCTCGCTGCCCTGGTAGTAAAGCACGGTAAAGTTCTGAGTGGTAAGCTCCTGCCAGTTGGGCTGCTGGTATTGCACCCGCACCCGCCCGAAAGGGTCCTGGGCGCTCTGGGCCCGGGCAGCGGGGGCCAGCAGCCCAAGCAGCAGCAGCGCCATTACGGCGGTTCCAGCCCGGGTGAGTTTCGAGAAGAAGGAATGAATCATCATGTGGAAATAACGAGCGAAAGCAGAAATAAGTCCGGCTCCGGGCAAAAAATATTGGCCCCGCAGCCGGAAGGTAGCACGCGTCCGGGCCGGCCCGGCCCCAGCCGGCGAAGCGCCGCCAACCGCCAGCAACCTCGAAAGTGCCGCCAGCAACATGAAGCTGCCATGAGAACCAACCAATTGGGGCCCAGGTTTCAGCTAACGCTGGCGGGCTGCAGGGCATTGTAGCGCTGCAGGCTGGCTTCGGGCCACAGCTCGCCGTGGCCTTCGAGAGCATCAGCCAGCAGTGCGGCCAGGCGCGGGGCCAGCATCACGCCCTTCGAGCCGTAGCCACCGCAGAAACTCAAGCCCGGCACGGTGGGGTGGGGGCCGAGCAGGGGCCGGCGGTCGCGCACGGCGGGCCGCACCCCGGCCCGCTGCTCCACCACGGCAAACGGCAGGTCGGTAACCACGGTGAGGCGGGCGGCCAGCTCCTCGCGCGCCACCGCCGTGATGCCCGGAGCAAACGGCGGCCAGCGGTAGGTTGCGCCCACCCGAAACCGTCCGTCGCCCAGTGGCACCACGTAGGCTCCGCGGTTGAGCACCTGCGCCGCGCTCAACTCGGCGCATTCTACATCAAGCACTTCGCCCTGGTTGGGGGTGAGGGGCAGCCAGCTGAAGTAGGGGTTGCGCACGGCCGCCGCACCCTCGCAACACACCACGTGGCGCGCCCGCACCTGCCCGGCGTAGGTGGCCCCGGCCGGCCCAAATACCACTTGGCTCCAGTCGAAGGCGGCGGGGTGCAGCCATCCGTCGCGCAGGCCCTCGACGGCCAGAGCGGCCAGCAGCTCGCGCACGGCCACGTGGCCGCCGTGCTGCAGCCAGGCCCCGCCGTGGGGCGCGTGCACGCCCGGCAGGCCGGGGTCAGTGGTGACGAGGGCGGCCACGAAGCCGGCCCAGGGCTGCTCGGCGCTGCGGGCCAGCACGCTGTGCTGCTCCTCGGGCGAGCCGAAGATTTTGAAGATGGGAGCGGCCGTGAAGAACGACTGCCCGAAGCGCTGCTCCAGGCTCTGGTAGAATTCCACGGCGGCGGGCAGCAGCTCGGCGGCGCGCCAGCTCAGGGCGAAGCGCTTGCCGGCCACCGGGTTCATCAGCCCAGCCGCCACATTGGAGGCTGAGTTGGCTTGGCCGGGGTCATATACCAGCACGCGGTAGCCCCGCTCGCGCAGCACGTACGCCAGCGTGGCCCCCGCGAGGCCGTGCCCTACCAACAGAAAGTCGCAGTCCGTCATGGCTGGCAAGGTAGGGAAAGTTGGTAGAAATCCCACCGCCCGGCAGCACGGTTTTCGGAAGCTTCGGCCCGTCATTCGCCAGCGCCGCATGACGGGCTTTTTGCCCCGCGCTTGCCCGGCCCCCACCTCCCGCAGCCGCCGTCGCCCGGCCCCCTTTCCGCCGCTCGTCGTACCTTGCCACCTTGCTTTGTTCCCCATTCCCGCATGACAGTCGCCGGCTTCACTTTCAACGCTTTCTCCGAAAATACCTACCTGCTGATTGACGAGGCCACCCGGCAGTGCGCCATCGTGGACCCCGGCTGCTACAGCCCGGCCGAGCAGGAGGCCCTGCGGCAGTACATCGAAACCAACGAGCTGCAGGTCGTGCTGCTTCTCAACACCCACGCCCACGTCGACCACGTGCTGGGCAACCAGTTCGTGCTGAGCACCTGGCCCGGCACCCCCTTTCTGCTGCACCCGCTCGACTTGCCCACCCTGCGCGCCGTGGAAGGCTACGCCGGCATCTACGGTTTCCCGCAGTATCAGGCGGCCGAGCCCACCGGCGAGCTGGCCGCCGGGCAGCCCGTAAGCTTCGGCCAAACCGAGCTGGAGGTGCGCTTCACGCCCGGCCACGCGCCCGGCCACGTGGTGTTCTACCACGCGCCCACGGCTACCGTTATCGGCGGCGATGTGCTCTTCCAGCAAAGTATCGGCCGCACCGACCTGCCCGGCGGCGACCACGTTACCCTGCTGCGCAGCATCGCCACCCAGCTCCTGACCCTGCCCGATGACACGACGGTGCACCCTGGCCACGGCCCGGCCACTACCATCGGGGCCGAGCGGCGCAGCAACCCGTTTCTCATTTAACAATTAACATTTATCATTTAACAAGCAGTTGGCTTGAATGTCTATCTCAGCCAATATTCAGTGAATGATGCTGTTAACAAATGTAGAATTGTTAAATGTTAATTGATGACCGTTAAATGAAAAGACACCTGCCTAATGCTGTCACCTGCCTCAATCTTTTATGCGGCTGCTTAGCACTCAAGTATGTTTTCGCTGGGGAACTGGAAATTGGCGCTTGGTTCGTAGCCGCTGCCGCCGTGGCCGACTTCGCCGACGGCTTGCTGGCGCGGGTACTGCGCGTATCGTCGGCCATAGGAAAAGACCTCGATTCATTGGCTGATATGGTTTCGTTTGGAGTAGTACCGGGGGCAATTTTGGTTGAATTGGCGGGGCGTAGCTTCGGGCATCGGTTTGGCGGGTATGCCGGACCTGAATTAGGCTATTGGTACTGGCCGATATTCCTTCATGCTGGGTTCATTGTTACTATCTTCTCGGCGTTACGCCTAGCTAAGTTCAACAATGATACCCGGCAGACAACCTCCTTCATCGGCCTGCCCACGCCGGCCTGCACGCTGGTGGTGGCCTCGCTGCCGCTGATTCTGGCGCATGACCGGTTTGGGGTGAGCGAACTTATTCTGAATCCGCTGGTGCTGCTGGGGCTCACGGTGCTGCTTTCGGGCCTGCTGGTGGCCGAACTGCCCTTGTTCGCCCTCAAGTTCAAGAACCTGCGCTGGGCCGATAACCGGCGGCGCTTCCTGTTTGCGCTGCTGGCGGCAGGATTATTGCTGGCCCTGCAGGCCACCGCCGTTCCGCTGATTGTGTTGGCCTACGTGCTGTTTTCGGTGCCAAAAACGGCTGCGCGCTAGCTTGGCGAACAAAGCCGAGAATTTATAGGAAGATGGCAACAATAAAATCCGGCCTTTGACGGTTACGAACCCGGCGGCGGGCGAACCCGCTTGTTGGCTTCGGTGTTGCGGGGCCACGGCGCGGCGGCCACGCAGCAGCAGACCTGTTTAAAAACCCTACTCTCGTGTATGCGTCCTTCTTTTCTTTTCGTTGCGGTAATCGGATTAGTGCTGGGTCTGAGCGCCGGACCAGCGGCCCGGGCCCAGACCATTGCGCACGGCGCTATTAAGTGGAGCGGCTACGCGCAGGTGCCCACCACGGGCGAGCGCAAGCAGAAAGTGCCCACCTTCGGCGAGGCGCAGTTTGCCCGCGATGAGCAGGTGCCCTGGTTCAGCCTGCGGCTGAGCGGTGCCGTGGCCCAGGGCGAGCTGCTGAACCTGGTGTACGAGCCCTTCGCGCCGGCCGATGCTTCCCTCTACAACGCCGCCCGCCTGCCCGCCGGCCCCGAGCCCCGGCTCAGCGGTGGCACCGAGATGAAGCTGCCCGTGAGCTTCCTGAGCCTGCGCCCCGTGCGGCGCAACCCGCAGAGCGGCCAGCCCGAGCGCCTCGTGGCGTTCGACTACCGCTACCAACCCACGGCCAACCGCACGGCCGCCACTACCCGCGCCCACGCCCGCCAGTCGGTGCTGAGCAGCGGCGACTGGTTTAAGGTGGGCGTGGCCGAAAGTGGCGTCTACAAGCTCGATAAGACGACCCTGAGCCGGTTGGGCATCAACGTGAGCAGCGTCAACCCCAACAACCTGCACCTCTATGGCAACGCGATGGGCATCCTGCCCCAGCCCAACGCTACCTGGCGGCCCGACGACCTGACCGAAAACAACATTATGTTCGTGGGCGACGGCAACCTGGTGTTCGACGACAACGAATATTTCCTGTTCTACTCGCCGGGCGCGCACACCTGG
>JANXMN010000044.1 GCA_025354605.1 Hymenobacter sp.
TCAGGTAGCCGCCTGTTGGCCGCCGGCCGCCACAAAAAGCCCCGCTGCTTTCCGGCAGCGGGGCTTTTTGGCCAAAGGGTCAGCGCGGAACGGCAGAACCGGCTATTCTTTCACAAAGCGAGTCGTCGTCACGCCAGCGGCACTTTCTACCCGCAACGTGTAAATACCCGGCTCTAAGGCCGCTACGGATAATTTGGCCTCGGACGGCAAGCCGGCGGCCAGCTCGCGCGCCAACACCTCCCGGCCCCTGGCATTGAACACGCGCACCCAACTGGCTGTGCCGACTTCGCCTAGGTGCAGGCGCAACTCATTGGCCACCGGGTTGGGATAAATGGTGGGGATGGCCACCGGGCGGGCCCCCGTGCGGGTGAAGCTCCACCAGTTCACGTTGTAGCCACCCACGGGCACCCCAATAGCAATGTCCTGCCGGCCGGCATTCAGGTGCACGCTGTGCGAGATGGTGGTCCAGTGCTGCCAGCCGCCGGTATTGGGCACCGCAATGAGGCCCAGGCGGGTGGCACCCGAATTCTGCTCCAGGCTAATCTGGCCGCCGTTGTTGATGCTGGCCACGCGGTACTGAATGGTGTAGGTGCCGGCCGTGGGCACGTCCACGGTGTAGGCCATCCAGTCGCCGGCGTCAATCCAGCCCACGTTCAGGCCGCTACCCGCGTCGGTGGTGTTCTCGGTTTGGACGCCGGCCATTGCGTGGTAGCTCTCGGCTTCCACTTTGGTGCTGCCGGTGGGCGGCGGCGGGGTGATGACGGGGCCGCTCGTCCAGCCCTGCACGTAGCCTTTCACCAGGCGGCCCGAAGTGGTGAGGAAGCTGTCGGACCAGCCCGCGCCGGGGTTGGTGCCGGGCAGCAGGGCCGACGCTGCTTCCGCCTTGTCGTTGAAGGCCCAGTTGCAGTGGCTGATTTGGTTGGCCTTGAGGAAAGTCATCCATTCCTGCGTGGAGGTCGCGTCGATGTAGCCGTTGCCCGACGCCTCGCAGGTGCCGTACTCCGTCACGAACACGGCCACGCCCCGATTCAGGGCCGTTGTGGCTTTGTCGCGCAGCGACTGCTTGTGGGTGGCGGCGTAAAAGTGCAGCGTATAGGCGATGTTGCTGCCCAAAAGCGGGTTAGCAGCGGCCACGTCCACGTCCTGCGACCAGTTGGGCGAGCCCACGATAATGAGGTTGTCGGGGTCGATGGCCCGGATGGCATTGGCTACGGCCTGGGCGTAGGGCCGCACCACCCCGCCCCACGACACCTGCAACGGCTCGTTGTACACTTCGTAAAGCACGTTGGGCGTGTTGCCGTAAGTGCGGGCCATTTCCTGAAAAAAGGCCACTGCTTCGGCCTGGTGCTGCTCGGCGTGGTGGCTATGCCAGTCGATGATGACGTAGAGCCCGGCCGCGATGCAGGCATCGACCACCGCTTTCACCTTGGCTTTTTCGCGGGCGGGGTTTTCGAGGTAGCCACCGCCTTCATCCACGCCCATGGCAGCGCGCACGATGCTGGCATTCCAGCTATTTTTCAGCCAACCCACCATGTTGGCATTGTAATACTGCTCGCCGCCCCAGCCACTGTTGCTCCAGAACAGGCTGTTGCCGGCCAGGCTCACGGGCTGGCCGCTTTGGTTCACGATGCGGTTGCCCTGCACGCGCAGGTTGCCGAATTTGCCCACGGGCGTTTGCGCGGCGGCGCTGCTCCAGGCAATGGCAGCGGCGAACAGTAGGATGCCCCGCAGTAGTCCGCCCAAACGGTGGGCGGAGGAATAAATGGTTGTTTTCATAGGGAATGGGTAAGGAGGATGGAAAAAAGGATGAATACTGACCGAGAGCCAACGTGGTCAGACACGCGGCTTTTTACGTCATTGCCAGTAATTCAGCGTCCTAAAGTACGGCATCGCCCGGTGTTCCGCAGGCTGTTCGCGTCGCTTCAGGCAAGGGCAATTGCCGCGATGGAACGTAACAGAGGCCCCTACGGCTGCGTCAGTTCTGAGGGGTATAATCAATTAATGCCCGATTTTCTGCCCGGGCACTTGCACCGCGTCGGTTGCATATTCTAGCTTTGGGCTTTCGCTCCTCTCCCAAAATCTTCGCTACAACTCAAAAATAAGGTATGGCATTTACCCCCTATTCCCGCGTGGCCCTTGTAACGGGCGTTGGCCGGGCCGACGGCATCGGCTTCGAAGTCTGCCGGCAGCTGGCCCGCCAGCCCATGACGGTGCTGCTCTCGGCCCGCACCCTCGAAAAGGCTAAGCCCCTGGCTACCCTGCTCCAGCGCGAGGGGCTCGACGTGCGGCCCTACGCCGTCAGCGTTACCTCTCCACCGAGCGTGCAGCAGCTGCTGGGGCATATCCGGCGCGACTTCGGCCAGCTCGACATCCTCGTTAACAATGCCGCCAGCCCCGCCCGCCAGGGCGAGCAGGTGGCCACGGCCAACCTCAGCCACGCCCACTCGATGATGGAAGCTACCCTCTACGGCACCTGGCAGCTGTGCCAGGTGCTGCTGCCGCTGCTGCGGAAAAGCGCCTTCGGGCGCATCGTGAACGTGAGCAGCGGGGCCGGCTCGCACGACGACGACGCCTTCGGCCTGCACTCCGACAACCAAATGGGCATTAGCTACGCCATCGCCAAAGCTGCCCTCAACGCCCTCACCTCCCGCCTGGCCCACGAAGAATCGACCGACACGCTGCGCATCAATGCCGTGTGCCCGGGCTTCACGGCCAGTTTCGCGGGCGGGGCCGAGCTGGGGGGGCGCCCAGTGGCCGACGGGGCCGCCAGCATCGTCTGGGCCGCCCTGATTGACAACGACGGCCCCACCGGCGGCTTCTTCCGCGACGGGCAGCGCCTGCCGTGGTAAACAGCGGCGGGCGGCCCGGCTGCATAGCTCCTTCCCAAACAAGAAGCGTCGCGCCATTACCTTCCTCACCACTTTACTTGCAGCAACTACAAATCGCCGAGCAGCAGCAGTTGCGCGGGTTGCGGTATGCTGTCATGATTCCGGAATAGGAATAATAACTCAACGGGAACCTGCATCAATTGGCTTTTTTGCTGTTTACCCACAGCCCCACTAATCGTTTCTTACGAGTTCAGTCCCTTCCTGCTTATGCGCTCAGCTCTATCCTGCCGACCAGTCCTCTTCCTCGTACTCCTGTTCAGCGCCATTTCGTCCCGGGCCCAGTTCCTCACCGACCCGGCCCGGGCATTGGCAGCCCGCGACACCCTATTGCGCGAGGCGCAGCTGCTCCAGCAGCGCGCCGGGCAAACCACCCGCGTCTTCGTTACCAATGCCCGCGGCCACAGCCGGCGGCGAGTCGTGGTCGTCGGTACGGTCGACCCTAAGTTGGTACCAACCAGTTCCACTGCCGCCGCTACCTCCCCACCCCGGCCGCCCCTCATCACGTGGAAGCACGTTACGCGCTACCGCCGTTACGGGCAGGTGCAGGAGCGGTTCCGCATCTGGCTCAATGGCAATAACCTGCTTAGTGAGCGCCGCCTGAACGGCGCGGTGCTCTGGCTGTCGATACCCGTGCAGTACAGCAGTGCGATGGGCCTGCCGATGCGGCATCGCGGCCTCTACCTTAAAACGGGCTACCTGCTCTACGACAACGACATGTACCTGCTCCCGCAGCCGGCCCGGTAGCTCCCTCACCGCACCGGTCGCTCTACCGGTAAAAGGCCCGTTTCCAATTCGGAAACGGGCCTTTTGCTTGAACGAATCCAGCGGCGCTTAGGCGGCTGGCTTGGTGCCCTTGGCCTTGCGCACGGGCTTCTTGCGCTCGCTCAGGCGCACGCCGCCAGCCGTTTCGTATTCCGAGCTGTCGGCCCCGTACTTGAACTTCACGCCGTTCAGGGCGCGGGAGGTCCAGGTGCGCAGGTCTTTTTCCTGCGCTCTGAGCTTGTTGAGCAGGTCATCGGCCGTGTTCAGGGCCTTGTTGTAGTCACTCAGCAGCTTGGCGGCGGCCTTAATGCGGGTGTTGCCTTCGGCCACGGAAGCGGTTTCGCCCAGGTCGAGGGCGGGGTCGATGGCAGCCAGCCCATCCACGCGGGCCTGGGCTTTGGTAATGGGGTTGGAAACGCGGGCTTTGTAGGCCATGGGGAAAGGGGAAAAATGGTGATAGAAACTTGTTGGCCCTAATATAGCGGTATTGTTTATGGCAGATTGCCCTTTTCACTTTTTGTGTATTTCCGCCGCTTCCGAGGCTTTTTGCCTGCCTACCCGTTAGCTCAAACCGTTTGCACCTGCGTTTGCACCGTTCGCAGGTGCGAACAGACTGAATGATGATGCAAACAGCTTGAACGCATATGCATTCAAGCCATTTGCATGTACAAACAGCCTATTTGCACATGCAAATGGCTTGAATGCATATGCGTTCAAGCTGTTTGCATGTACAAATGGCTTGCTGGAATGTCCTAATGGCTTGTTTGGATATGCAATCGGGCAGTTTGCAGGTAGCCCGCCCCTCCGCCCCCGCCGCGACGGGGCGTGTCGGGGCCGCAGGCGGGGGCTGGGGCTGGGGCTGGGAGAAACGTTAAGCGGCTTCCAGAATAAAATCAGCCGGAATATCAAGCGTCTTATGCAGCTTCTTGGCCAGGCTCATCGTCACGCTGGTTTTGCCATTGAGCAAGTCGCTGAAGCGGCTTGCAGGAATGCCCAGCAGCTCGGCCATCTGCTTGCGGTTGAGTTGGCGGTTGAACATCTCGATTTCCAGCCGGCCGATGAGCGTATCGGGCCGCACCGGCCCGTGACCAGCCCTGATTTCAAAATCGTCAATAGCTTCGGCCAGGGTTGCGATGGCCGCGTCGCCCTCGGGCGCATTGGTAATGAGCCGCTTTAATTCCAGTAGTGCGGCCTGGTATTCGGTGGCGGTGCGAATAGTCATAGCAAGAAGGTTGATAATATTAAAGTGTGCTTATGTCAATTTTGTCGTAGTCGGCGTGCGTCCCGATGAATAGAATGTACAACGTACGGGTGCTGAAATGCACCAGCGTCACCACCCGCAGGCGGTTGCCGCACACGTCAAACACCAGCCGGTCAGGCGCTACATAATCGGTATTGCGGTACGTCTGCTTCACGGCCAGAAAGTCCTTCCAGCTGGCGGCACGGGTCACGTCATACCACTCGTTCAGCGCCTTGGCGCAGCCGGGATACCGAATGGCCACTTCCTTCACCGCCGATTTAGCCAGCACGACCATAAGATTACAGATTTTGTAATTGACTAACGCTTTTGCGAAGCTAACGGTTTGCGACTGGCGAACAAAGCGCGACTGCCCAAAGCCCCCCCCCGCCCCCGCCGCGACGGGGCGTGTCGGCAGCCGCGGCAGGGGCTGGAGTAACGGTTGCGGCTAATTGTGGGGTAAGTAGTTTCTACTCTTCTATGAAACTAACCTCCACTCGCCGACTATTAGCTTGGGCTTTCTCATCCTGTTTTTTAACCGAAGGGTTTCCGCCATTATCGCCAAAGCATTGCATATAGCTGCGGGGTATACCCCGACTGGTGAGATAATACATTACTGTCAAAGCTCGCCGCAACGAGAGTTGATAGTTGTGACTACGCGTCCCCGTATTATCTGTAAAACCTTGAATCTGCAATTTGCCGGGATGCGCTAAAGCATAGCGAGCAAAGCCATCTAGCTTATTGCGCTCTATGGGCGTTATCGTGTATGCGTCTACTCCAAACGTGACGGTGGCAGTAGGTAAGACGGGCGATGCCAATGTAATGGGCGCAGGCTTGAGTCGTCCGAAAATACTGTCCCAGTTCATCGTGCGGCTCATGTCGCGGTATTCAGCAAAACCGGGTTCCGTTTTGTCTTTCTCGCTACGCAACGACCCTTGTTCTAAAAAGACACCTGAATCGAAAATTGCATCTCCTACATCACCCAGGACCATTTTCAAATGATACAGCTGCCAAGGCTGGACATAAGCAGAAGCTGTAAGCACTCGCGTAAAACCATCGTACTCCACGTTATTTACCAATGCCTGGTTTAGCTTTTTCTTCTCGCCGGGAAGGGTATAGAAACCAAGCGGTGAATTATTTTTCTTATTGAACAAATTATTCCACCAGCGGCGCAGGAAGAAGATGCGCGGCCGCTGTGCAATATTTTTGAGTAGTCCGTAATTCAAGAAATAGTCGTTGTTAACGTACAGCTCCGGTCGTCGGCGAAGATTAACAGAATTGACAGCCACACGGGCCGTACTTCCGGGTAGCAAAGCCATATTCTTACGTTTGACTTTAGGACCAGTCAGCATGAATACAAAGGCGTCGTTGAAAGCCGAACCAACATATTCGTTGTATTCCTCCGAAGCAAAGCAATAGCGAAAAGACGCGGTATTGTGGGAAGGAACGAAGTCGAATTCAAGAATAACTTGGTCGTAGACCCGACAACGGCATTCGCGGGCCAAGTCTTTATCAGGACGAAACTTTTGCTGCATATCGGCCGCTATTCCGCTTGTTCCAGGAGAGATGTTGGCACGGGCCACAGAATCGACATTTCCGGTTGAAAGCAGCAGTCCGCGCTTTATGCCAATGATGCTGGTGTCGCTGGCAAAGTAGCCGAGACTAGTACGTAGTCCTGTCAGTTTCACGTTACCAATGCGTACGCCTTGACCTACTAATACATTATCAACGACAGAATCAATGGACGCTGTAGTCTCAATTCGCATCCGTGATTGGGAGAACGCAGCAGCATGCAGGAAAAGGCAACTGCTCAATAGGAGGAGTCGAAGTTGGGACATAGCGTAAATAAAAGGATGATACCTGGGTTACGTCATTACGGTAGTCAATATTGCACCCGCCCAAAAAACCCCGCCCGCCCCGGCCGTACCTTTGCGGCCTATGAACCTGTTATCCGCCGAGAACATCTCGAAGAATTACGCCGACCGCTGGCTGTTTCAAAACCTCAACTTCGGCCTGCAACAAGGGCAGCGCGTGGCCTTTGTGGGCA
>JANXMN010000068.1 GCA_025354605.1 Hymenobacter sp.
GAAAACTCGGTTATTCTGCAGGAAAAAGACTACAAAACCCGCTACAACGGCTTCGACCCTAGCTCGCCGCAGTCGCACATTCTGTTCTCGCTGTTTCAGTCGGCCTACATCACCAACAGCCTGCGCTTTGCCCAGCGCGTCGACCGGCAGCTGCGCACCGGCGTGAAGCGCCCCAGCCGGGGCGTGAAGCAAGCCGGCTTCCTGGTGCTCTGGAAGTCGACCATGCCCTCGGTGCTCATCGAGTCGGGCTTTCTCACCAACCCCACCGAAGAACGTTACCTCAACGATAAAGCCAACCAATCGTATATGGCCGCGGGCATCTACCGCGCCTTTCGCGAGTACAAGCGTGAATTGGAGGGCGGGAATTAGCTGCGGGCTAACGCACCACTTCCACCCAGCCTCGGTAGCGGCGTCCGTAGGTGTCGTCCCGCAACAGGTAGTAATACAGTCCCGGAGCTACCTGGGGGCTTGCGGGCCACTGGTCGTGGTAGTCGGTCGATTCGAAAATCAGCTGGCCCCAGCGCGAAAATACCTGAAGGTGCAAGGGGCGGGAACTGGGCGCGGTCACGCGGAACCGGTCGTTGCGCTGGTCGCCGTTCGGGGTTACGATATTGGGGATTGTCAGCAGAGGTGCGCAGTCCTGGACGCGGACGCGCACGGTAGCGGTGGTCGTCTGGCAACGGTTGCTGGCCGTGAGCGTGTAAGCGCCCGACATGCCGGGTGCTACGTATAGCGTAGGGCCCGTACTGCCCGTACTCCAGGCGTAGCTCAAGCCCGGCGGCGGTGCGGGCAGCGTCAGCCGTAAGGCATCCTGGGAGCACACGAGGGTATCGGCTGGCAGGCCAGCGGGGATGAGGGGCGGTGGCAGGACCACCACTTCTACGCTGTCGCGCACCGCGCAGCCGTCGGCGGTGCGGGCCAGCAGGCGGTAACGGCCGGGCTGGCTCACGGGGCGCGCCGCGCCGCTAAATCCGTCGGCCCATTGGTAGTCGCGAAAGCCGGGGGCGGCCGTCAGGGTCAGGGTTTGGCCGGGGCAGAGGGCGGGCGGGGGCGGCAACAGCGAAACCAGGCCGGGGGCATAGCGACGCACCTCCACGCTGTCGCGCAGCGTGCCGCAGCCATAGTCGGCCGTGACGACGTAGCGGCCAGGCTGGCTTATTTGAATGCTGGCCGTGTTTTGGCCGGTGCTCCAGTGGTAGCCCTGGAAGCCCGCCGGGGCAGTGAGTGTGGCCGGCCCAGACCCGGTGCAGGTGCCCAGCCATTGGTCGGGGCCGAGTTCCAGCGTAAGGCCGGGCGGTGGCACGGCTTCGACCGAAACGTCATCAATGGCGTAAGACGCGCGCGGGGGATAGGGCGACGAGCGCAACTGCTGCACCGTGGTAGCCGCGTCGGCATCGAAGTTGCCGAGGGTGAAATATTGCTCGCCACCCTGGGCCACGAAGGTGCGGCTCAGCAACACGTAGTTGAGGGTATCGGTGACCAGTTGACCAGAAGCCAGCAAGCGTGCCTGGGGTTGTGGACCAAGCAGTGGGGCCGTCGTAGTCGTGCCGAAGCGGGCGGTGCTGAAATACGCGGCCAGATTGTCGGACGCTACTGGGGCAGGGATAGGGAAAAAACCGCCTTCGTTGGTACGTGCCACCCGAACCCAGCAGGAGATGCGGTAGGTGCAGCCGGCCCGCAATGGTGTAAGCAACTGTCCCTGGGCGTAATTCCGGCCTTTGGTAGGGTCAGGGTTATAATTATCAAGAATTATGTACCCTGTGCCCGTATGCGGGCGAAACCAGCCTGTGTATCGTGTGTAAAGCAAACGGATAACGGGATATGTGTTGCAGGGCAGAACATGTAAGGGCAAGGTGGCCGTGCATGCCAGCCAACCCGGCGCGCCTGTGCCAGTCGGAAAAGGAAGGGGTTGGAGCAGATTACTAATTCCGAATACTGTATACCTGACAGCGGATGTCGTATCGCGGCAGTAGTTGTATAGCTCGAAGCTGGGATTAACCACCAGGTTTTGCCCAAATGCCGCCGCAGGCCAACCGCCCAAGGCCAGTAGCACCAGCACGGAAGCGCGTGCGAAGATTCTCATAAGTGAATAACCGATAAGCCCCGGCTACCGGCGATTCGCCAGCAGCCGGGGCCGTTTTCCGGCCGGAAAAACGTTGTTAGTCAGCTTTAAGTATGCGGCCCACAGTTGTCCCATCGGCTGTGGTCAGGCGGTAGAGGTATACGCCGGCCGGGAGCTTGGCCGCCGTAAACTCAACTTCCTGCTCGCCCGCCGGGCGGGTCACATCGCGCAGTACCGTCAGTCGCACCTGCCCGGTCAGGGCATCAGTCAGCACCAGGCTCACGGGCTGGGCCGTGGCCAGGGTAAAGCGCAGGTGCCCGGTGTCGTTGCCCGCGAGCGGATTGGGGTACATTGGCGCTTTGACCGGGGGCGTGCCAGCCACCGTGCGGCACTGGATGTTCGAGGTCTGGAAATAGCCCACGAGCGCCGGCGACGTACCGCAGGCGTTGCTCACGGTCAGCGTCAACTGGTAGGGCAGGTTGTAGCCGGCGTGCCCCTGCTGGAAATAGTTGGGCTCCAGGCCAGCCTGCACAGCCAGATAACTCAAGGCATAGGTAGTGCCGTTGGTGCTCGCTATGTTTGCCAGCAATCCTTTAGAGATAAACTGTGCTGGGCTGCTGCCGTTCACGTATTCGGCAAACTGCACCTGGAAGCTGTCGTAATCGCCGGTGCTGAAGCTGATATCGACCCCGCCGCCTCCAAACGCCCCTAAAGCTGCCGGGGAACTGACGCTCGTATTGGCGGCCTGCGGCCCCGTACCGTTGCAAAGGTTGAAGGCGAAGCCCGCCGAGCCGGGAATCAGGTTGGAAACTCGCATCCGTGCGATGGTGGTGGCCGAGTGGCAGCTGTTGTAGCCAATAAGCTGCACCCGGTAATAGCCCGTGTGGGTCGGGTCGGCCAGGTAGCCATTATCCAGCGCGGCCATGTTCAGGGGCAGGGTCACGTTCGTGTACGTCTTACTGTAGGTTCCGGTCAGGTTGCCATTGGCATCGGTCGCAGAAATAATCACATCAAATCGACTAATATCCGGGCTGCTCGTGTTAAACGGGGTAAGAGTTAAGTTTTTGCAGCTATACACCGACGTGACGGATGTGGTGCGCAGTAGCGCCCCGTCTACCGCCAGGTTCGGCGACAGCGTTGGGGTGTTGTCGCCAAAGTAGGTCGTGTAGTTTTCGCCATCGAGCTGGTCGGGCAGGAGATATACCGCACCGTTGTAAAGAGGAGTTCCAAAAACGGTAGCACTAAATGCCAGCGCGGAAGGAGCCACTGCCAGCGTACCGGGATTGATGGTGACCAAGCCGCCCGCGCCGGAAACGGCATACAGCAGACCGTCAAAGGCCAGCTCAAGCTGTGAGGATGCCAATGTAGTAGTGCCAGTTGCGATAGTGGCTTGCGCTGCGGTATTTATCGTGTACACGGATGCGCCGACGCTGTAAACCGGCGAGCCAAAAGTGCCGACAATAAACAGTTTATCACTGTTGCCCGAAAACTCCAGGCCAGTAACAGCGCCGCTGGTAGCTCCTCCAGTGTAAGAAGGTGTGATGAAGGTGGCGGTTAAATTTTGTAGGTTGAGCAGAGTCACCCGACTAGTGCTGTTGCCTACCGCAGATGACCAGACCAGCCACTTACCATCCGGTGAAACCTCTGCCTCAGATGAACCATAGCCTGCTGCTCCCGAATTAGCAAGGCTTGTCAAGGTGCCAATGCCTCCACCGTAAGGCAATTGGTAGGAAATCGCAGTACCACCACTGGTCACATAAAGCTTGCGGGTGCCATTGGCGTTCGGCTTGGATACGGCCAGGCCGGGGCGCGTGCCACCGTATAACCGGGTGTTATCGACCTGCTGGCTGGTTTGGGCTATTACGGGTGACCCAGATGAGCAATCGACAATGGCGTAAGCCATCACCGAAGAGTAGTTGCCTCCCATTGTGTAGAAGAGGTAATAGCGTGAGCACACCCCCGGCACGGGTACGATAGCAATTTCATGACCCGATGCAAACCAATCGGTTTCATCGAAGGATTTATTGGGATTTGTAATTAGGCCCAGTGAACTTTTGGACTGGTTGGCAGCATCATACAGGGTGGGTGTATAATTGGAATAGGTCACATAGAACAGCAAGTGGTTAGTCGCATCGAACGCGGCCGCTGATAATTGATTTGACGTCGTCCCTGAATTTTGGACCGAAGCGGTAGCAGTTCCCGACGAAAAATCGATTCGGGTGGAAGTAAAGAGCCAACTCCGCATTTGGGTGGTAGGAGCGGGGGTGCCCCCGCCACCACCAGCATAAGATGGCAGCGCAAGTAAGATGCCGAGGACAATCATGCAAAAATTAACCTTGCTGGTCAGGGATTTATACCCCCCCCCCCCTCGTGATTAAATACGGTGTTTTAAAAAGTTGTTTCATGTTGGTAAATGGGTGAAAAAGTGGAAAAAACTACCAGACTACCGGCCGGTTAGCAAGGATGATGCGAAGGTAGCAAATTGCGTTAGGCTTCGGGACGGCCTAATGAAAAAGTAATGAACCCTACCTTTGGGGTCGCGGGCATTACAAGGAAGTCGACCATGCCCTCGGTGCTCATCGAGTCGGGCTTTCTCACCAACCCCACCGAAGAACGTTACCTCAACGATAAAGCCAACCAATCGTATATGGCCGCGGGCATCTACCGCGCCTTTCGCGAGTACAAGCGTGAGCTCGAAGGCGGCTGATTGCAATAAGTGACTGCGCGAATGCGTGAATAGGAAGCCGTTCCGGCCCGTTCAATTCGTTGTTTTTTTGCTTCTTCGCCGCAGGCTTTCCACTTCCTCATTTTATCTCATTTACACATTTACTTCTCGTGTCTAAAGAAATTAAGGTCGCGCTGCTGGCCATCGTGGCCATCGCGGCACTCGTTATTGGCTGCAACTTTCTGCGGGGCAGCAACGTGCTCTCGTCCGACCGCAGCTACTTCGCCACCTACCCCAAGGTCGACGGCCTGAACGTGGGCGCGCAGGTGGTGCTCAACGGCATCAAGGTGGGCCAGGTGAAAAACATGGAGCTGCTGCCCGACAAGGGCAACGCCGTGCGCGTGGCGCTGGAGCTGCAAAAGGGCATTGTGGTGGGCGACTCCACCACGGCCAGCCTGGGCGGCACGCTGCTTGGCTCGAAGGGCATTACCCTCACGCTGGGGGCCGACTCGAAGAAGTACGTCGGCGGCGAGGAAATCCGCACCGTCACGCCGTCCAGCATTGCCGATGCCTTCCAGGCCAAGGCCCTGCCCGTGCTCGATACCGTGGGGGCTACGCTGGCCAACATCAACGGCTTCCTGAATAAGGATGCTCAGACCAACATCCAGGGCACGCTGCTGGGGGCGCGCGGCAGCGCCGAGGCCCTGCAAAAGCTTATTGTGGCCAACCAGGCCAACGTGAACACCATCACCCGCAATCTGGCCGCCATGAGCACGGCCCTGAACACGACCACCAAGAAGCTCGACAAAATTGCCGTCAACTTCTCGCAGTTGTCCGACTCGCTGAAAACCGCGCCCGTCGGCCCGGCGCTGCGCCGCCTGAACGCCACGCTGGCCGATGCCCAGACCACGGTGAAAAGCCTGAACACGGCCCTGAATGACCAGAACGGTACCATGGGCAAGTTCCTGCACGACTCCACGCTCTACACCGGCCTCAACACCACCATCGGCACGGTAAACACCCTGATGGCCGACGTAAATGCCAACCCCAAGCGCTACGTGCACTTCTCGGTGTTCGGCGGCGGCGGCGACAAGAAAAAGACTGAGGTGGAAACCAAAACCACCAAGCCCAACGGCACCACGGTCGAAACCGAGAAGAAGACCACGGTGAAGTAAGCCCCGTAGCCCGCAGCTTTTGCTGCGGCCCGCCGAAGCCATAAGCTACTTTTTGTGCGCCCGCCGGCCGCAGCGAAGGCTGCGGGCTACGTACCTTTGAAATCCGCCTTCGGGCGGATTTTTTTGTGCCCAATCTTCCCCAATCCCACCCGCCCTTTATGAACGTCGAGTTCAACCGCAACGAAGACCAGCTCAAGCAGCTCACCTACCAACTCCGCAAAAAGCAGCAGGAAGTCGCTCTCGGCGGGGGCGAGAAGCGCATCGCCGCCCACAAGGCCAAAGGCAAGCTCACCGCCCGCGAGCGCATCGAATTCCTGCTCGATGAGGGCGCGGCGCAGGTCGAAATCGGCGCGTTTGCCGGCGAAGGGATGTACCAGGCCGAAGGCGGCTGCCCCGGCGGCGGCGTGGTCGTGGTTATCGGCTACGTGGCCGGGCGGCAGTGCGTGGTGGTGGCCAACGATGCCACCGTGAAGGCCGGCGCGTGGTTCCCCATCACGGCCAAAAAGAACCTGCGGGCCCAGGAAATCAGCATCGAGAACAAGCTGCCCATTATTTACCTCGTCGATTCGGCCGGGGTGTATCTGCCCATGCAGGACGAGATTTTTCCCGACAAGGAGCACTTCGGCCGCATTTTCCGCAACAACGCGGTGATGAGCAGCATGGGCATCGTGCAGATTTCGGCCATTATGGGGCCGTGCGTGGCCGGCGGGGCCTACCTGCCCATCATGAGCGACGAGGCGATGATTGTGAACGGCACGGGCTCGGTGTTTCTGGCCGGCTCGTATCTGGTGAAGTCGGCCATCGGCGAAACCATCGACAACGAGGCGCTCGGCGGCGCGAGCATGCACTCCGAAATCTCGGGCGTGACCGACTACAAGTTCGATACCGACGAGGAGTGCCTGACCCACATCCGCAACATCTTCGACAAGATGGGTGGGCAGGCCACGGCCGGCTTCAGCCGCGCTACCCCGGCCAAGCCCAGGCTCGACGAGCAGGAGCTGTACGGCGTGCTGCCGGCCGACCGCGTGAAGCCTTACGACATGATGGAGGTCATCAACCGCCTCGTCGAC
>JANXMN010000112.1 GCA_025354605.1 Hymenobacter sp.
GGGGCCTGCACCACGGTGTGCCCGGTGCGCATTCCGCTGCACAGCCTGCTGCTGCTGAACCGCAAGCAGAGCGTGGAGGAAGGCCACGCGCCCGCCGAGGAGCGCGCCGCCATTGGCCTGTGGCGCTGGAGCATGCAGCACCGCTGGGTGCTCGACCTGCTGCCCGTGAAGCTGAAGGACTGGAGCCTGGGCCGCCTGCTGGGCCAGGTGGGCTGGAGCAAGCGCCGGGCGAGTTTGCGCATCGGCGGGCCGTCGTTCCGGGAGCTGTGGCAGGCGCGCAAGGGCTAGTCGGCCAAGCTGCTTTCGGCAGCGCATTGCGGTTGCCCGTATGAAGCATTTTCGCGCACTATGCACCCTTCCCTTCTTCTGGCCCTGCGCATCGTTACCGGCCTGGGCGGGGTGATGTTGGTGATTACCACGCTCTCGGCCGCGATTCGCTCGTTCATCCTGCCTCGCAACGAGGTGGTGCGCATGAACGTGTGGGTGTTCCTGGCTATCCGCACGGTGTTCGACGCGGCCGCCCGGCTGGCCAACTCCTATGAGCGGCGCGACCGCATTATGGCGCACTACGCGCCGGTGGGGCTGGTGGCGCTGCCCGTGGTGTGGGAGGCGCTGGTGAGCGCGGGCTACACCTGCCTGTACTGGGCGCTGGGCGAGGGCAGCTGGCAGCACTGCTACGAGTTCAGCGGCAGCTCGCTGCTCACGCTGGGCACCACCACTACCCACCACCTGCTCAGCTCGGCCCTCAGCTACTCGGAAGCTACGTTGGGGCTGCTGCTGCTCACGCTGCTCATTTCTTACCTGCCCACCATCTACCAGGCGTTTTCGCGGCGCGAGGCCACGGTGGCGCTGCTGGAGCTGCGCGCCGGCACGCCCCCCACGGCGGCCTGCCTACTGGGCTGGCTCAACCACGATGGCTCGGTGCAAAACGACGAGCAGCAGTGGGCCGAATGGGAGCGCTGGTTTGTGGAGATTGAGGAAAGCCATACCTCGCTGCCCATTCTCTCGTTTTTTCGTTCGCCGCAGCCCGGCCGCTCCTGGGTGACGGCCGGCGGGCTGATTCTGGACACGGCCGCGCTGCTTTTTGCCGCCGTGGATGGTCCTCAACCCCGGCAGGCCCAGCTGACCTTCAAAGCCGGCTGCCTGGCTTTGAACCGGGTGTACCGCTTTTTCGACACCAAAGCCAGCAGCGAGCCCACCGCCTTGCTACCTGATAGCGAAGGCCCGGACCCCGGACGCGCCGATTTCGACGAAGCCTGCCGGGTACTGACTGACAAGGGCCTGACGCTTTATGAGGACCGCGCCGCCGCCTGGCAGCAGTACCGCGAACTGCGCAGCCGCTACGCCCCGGCCCTGGCCTTCCTGCGGCGCCTGCTGATGGCGCCGGGCATAGCTACTACTGCCTGAACCGGGTGCGGTAGCTGGGCCGGCCGTGCGGGCCTCCCACTACAGGCAGTTCAGCGCACACCGGATTTGCCGAAAGAATTCGGCAAGCCCCGAAAGCTGCCACGAGCCGCTGATGGGGCATTCGGGAGGAAGGCGAAAATTTTATTTCATGGGTTTTTCATCTCGCCGTGCGGCGGCCGGGATAAATTACTAAATTACAGCGCTGCTCCGTCCCTGCCACTTGCGCTTGGGATGGGGCCGCTTGCCTGTTTCCTATTGCTCACCCCTTTTTCCATCCCCTATTCCCAAACTTCTATGCACACATTTTTATTAAGCAACCGGCCGGGCCGGTGGCTGGCCGTGCTATTGCTGGCCCTGCTGAGCACTGCTTCAGCTTGGGCGCAGACCACGGCCAACTACGCCTTCGCCACTAATTCCATCGGGTCGCTGGCGGATATGTCGAGCGGGACCACCAATGCACTGACGGTTGCCTACCACGACGACGACGCCTCGGCCGTGTTGTCCATCGGGTTCACGTTCGGGTTCATGGGTACGGCCTACACCCAGTTCAGCGTGAACTCCAACGGCCAGCTGCAGTTCGGCAGCACGGCTATTTCAGGGGGGCAGGCCACGCCATTCACCAATTTGGCCCTGCTGGCCCCAATGGGCGGCGACAACGCCGTTCAGGCCACGGGCAAGGTCCATTACAAGGTGCTGCCTGGTACCAACCGCGTGCTGGTGGTGGAATGGAACTCGCTGCGAATCCCCTATAGCTCTACCGCCGGCACGGGCAGTATAGTGCAGGCCCTGATGGAGGAGAACACCGGCAAAGTAGAATACCGCTACGGGGCGGTGTTCAACAACAGCACTGTCCAGTCCCGCCCTATCTTTTTGTCGTCAGGAAACAACGCTGGCCAGATTGGGCTGGTGAAAACCTTCACTACTGCGCCCACTTACGATGCCACCGTGACGTCGGCTACGGCCACGACCCTGCCCGACAATGCGGCAGTGCCCGTGCTGAACTCCGCCGCCGACGGCGCCCGTACGGTATTCACGTTCACGCCGCCCTCGGGCACACCCGCCGCGCCCGCCGTAGCTGCCGGGACTGCGAGCCAGAACAGCGTGAATCTGGTGATTAGCGACAACTCCACCAACGAAGGCTACTTCACGATTTTCCGCTCGACCGACAACGTCACTTTTACCTCTTCCGGCTCGGTAAGCACGAGCTTCAGTGCCGGAACCGGCGGCACGGTAACGTACACCCAAACGGGCCTGTTGCTCAGCACCCTCTATTACTTCCGCGTGACGGCCAACAACGAAGCCGCCGGCGCATCGACCAACAGCAACACCGTTTCTGCTACCACCCTGGCCCTGGCGCCCATTTGCGGTACCAAGGCCGTTGGGCCTAGCGCGGGTGCCGACTACCCCACGCTTACGGCCGCCCTCTCGGCCATGACCGTCAACGGCTTGTGCGGCGCGCTGGTGCTGGAACTGCAAGCCAGCTATGTGAGCACCACCGAAACCTTTCCGCTGGTGTACGGCACCACCGCCGGTGTTTCGGCTAGCAACACGGTTACCATTCGGCCTGCCGCCGGGGCCACCGGTCTAAGCATCGCCAGCGCGGCCAGCCAGACGTTGAACATCAACGGCGGGCGCTACCTGATTCTAGATGGCCGCCCCGGCGGCTCCGGTGGTACGCCCAGCGGCGCGGCCCAGGCCACGGATTTAACCATTGCCAACACCAGCCTCACGGGCCAAGCCATTCAGTTTACCAGCGATGCCAGCTTCAACACCGTGCAGCACTGCCAGGTGAAGGGCGTGGGCACGAGCACTTTTTCGTACCCGGACATCAACTTTTCCTCGACTGCGGCGGGCAACGGCAACAGCGACAACATCATCCGCTTCAACAACATCGGCGACGGGGCCACGCTGCCCTACGGCCTGATGTACTCGGGCAGCAGCCTGAACGTGCGCAACACCATCACCGACAACAACCTGTTCAACTACTACGGAGCCAGCGCCAGCACGGCCGCCGCCCTGTACCTGAGCAGTGCCGGGCCGGGCTGGGTGGTGACGAACAACAGCATCTACCAGACCACGGCCCGCACCCCCACCGGGGCCACGAACTACGGCCTGTACATGGGCGCGGGCTATGCCCACACCGTGACGGGCAACTACATTGGCGGCTCGGCCGCGCTGGCGGGCGGCACCCCCCACACCGTGACGGGTACGGTAGCGGCCTACCGCTTCGTGGGCATTTACCTAAGCACGAGCGGCCCGGCGTCGAGCGTGCAGAACAACACCGTTGCCAACATCAGCTGGGTGAGCAGCAGCGGGGCCACCACCACCAACGGGGTGCTGTCGGGGATTTACGTGAATGGCGGCGACGCCAACATTGGTACCATAACGGGCAACACGATTGGCACCGCCACCGGCCCGATTACGGTCAACATCAGCACCGCGGCCGGCTACTCGTTTGGCATCTCGACCGCCTCGACCGGCCTGGTAACCATTGCCAAGAACGTCATCAGCAACATGACGACCAGCGGCTCGACGGCGGCCATTGCTTCGAACGTGGCGGGCATCAACCTCGGGGGCGGTGCCCTGAACACCGTCGTGCAGAACAAGATTTACGGCCTGAGCGCCGCCTCCGGTGGCGCCAGCCTTAGCAATGGAATGCTGATTACGGCCGGCACCACCAACAACGTCAGCAACAACCTGATTGGCGGCCTCACGGCACCCACCTCCACGAGCCTGGCGGCCGTGTCGGGCATTCAGCTCACGGGCGGCTCCAATAACAACATCGCCTTCAATACCATCCGCCTCGACGGCACCAGCACCGGTACCACCTTCGGCACCCAGGGCTTTTACCTGAACACGACGGCCGTGGGCGTGAACCTGTTCGACAACCTCATCGTGAACCTGAGCGTGCCGGTGGGCACGGGCGGCGTGGCCACGGCCATTCGCCGCATCAGCGGCACGGCGGGCACCGCGCCCAGCAATTTGTTTGGCAACAACAACCTGTACTACGCCGGCACGCCTTCGGCCACCAACCTGATTTACACCGAAGGCACCACCACGCAAACCAACGCCCAGCAGACGCTGGCGGCCTACAAGGCCTTCCTGGTAAACCGCGAGGCGAACTCGGTAACCGAAGCCGCTACGCCCTTCGCCAGCACCAACGGGGCCGACCCCAGCTACCTGCACCTGACTCCTGGCGCAGCTACTCAGGCCGAAAGCGCCGGCCAGTCATTCAACGGCATCAGCACCGACTACGACGGGGATGTTCGCAACGCGAGTACCCCCGACATTGGGGCCGACGAAGGCAGCTTCCAGCTGACCGACCAGTCCGGGCCGGTTATCACCAATATTGCCTTTACCAGCTCGGCCGGCAGCACCGCCACCCGCACGCTTACGGCCACTATCACCGACCCTAGTGGGGTGGCTACCGGGGCCAATGCCCCACGCCTCTATTTCCGCAAGGGTAACGCCGGGGCCTACGTGGTGGCCGCCGCACCCACCGTGTCGGGCTCGACCTACACCTTCACCTTCGACTATTCGCTGATTGGCGGCGTAGTCGCTGGCGACCAGGTAACCTACTACCTGGCCGCGCAGGACGCGTTGGGCAACGCGAGTACCAACCCCACCACCGGGGGCGGCGGGGCCACCCCGCCCGGCACCACCCCGCCGACCATCGCCTACGGATTCACCATCGTGGGCAGCCTAAGCGGCACCTACTACGTGAGCGCCACCGCGGCTACCTCGCCGGTGCCAGCCCGCACCTACGCCACCCTGACGGCGGCCGTAGCGGCCTACAACACGTCGGGCCTGGCGGGAGCGGTGACGTTCCTGCTGCTTGACCCCACGTACTCGACGGCGGAAACGTTCCCGATTGCCGTGCTCAACAACACGGATGCTTCGGCCACGAATACCCTCACCATCAAGCCCAGCAGCGCGACCGGCACCACCAGCTTTGCCATCACGGGCTCGACCACCACGGCCATCCTGCAATTGCTGGCCAGCGACTACGTGACGATTGACGGCTCGTTGGGCAATACGATTTCGGCCACCGACCCGCGCCCCAGCCGCGACCTGACCGTTTCGAACACGAACACGGGCACGTCGAGCCTCGTGATTCAGCAGTTCGCGCAGTTTACCAACGACGGGGCCACGTTCAACACCATTAAGAACCTGGTGGCCGTGGGCACGTCGACCGCCGCCGTAGCAGCCACCCTCTACGGTATTCAGCTCCAGAGCCCGAGCAACACCACCACGCCCAACCAATACCTCAACAACACGGTGCAGAACTGCGCCGTGCGCGGCACTCAAATCGGGATTGCTTCCATCGGCGGCGGCATTGCGCTGAAAACCCAGAACACGGTCATCACCCAAAACGACCTGAACGCCACCGGCACCGGCACCATCACCCGCAACGGCATCTTCGTGCTGTTCGATAACAATGGCCAGGTGACCTTCAACAACATCGGCAACATTGTGAACACCTTGGGCTCTTATAGAATTTCGGGCATTCTGATGGGCTTTGCCACCGCGGGTTTCTCGAACACCACCTTCACGGGCAGCGAAGTGACCAACGCCCTGGTGAGCCGCAACAACATCAGTAACATCAGCAACACCAACACGTACTCGGCCGTGGGCATCGCCGTGGCTTCGGCCCTGAGCGGCACCAACACGGTGGCCAACAACTTCGTGGCGGGCGTGCTGTCGAACGGCACCGCCGGCGACTTTGGTGCCGGCATCTACGTCAACGGCTTCCAGGGCGGCGGCACCAACCGGGTGCTCTACAACTCGGTGAGCATGACCGGCACCGCCACCGGGGCTTCGCAGCCCGGTTTTGCCCTGGCGGTAGGCGGCAGCCTGCCCACGGCGGAAATTCGCAACAACGTACTGTACAACAGCCAGTCTACGGGCAGCACGAGCTACGCCATCGGCTTTGCTTACGCGGGCACCCCCGGCAACTACGCGGGCCTGACTTCGACCAATAACGCTTTCGCCGGCACCAGCGGCATTGGCCTCACCGGCAGCCTGGTTACGGGTATCGCTCGCGCCACCCTGGCCGACCTGAACACCGAAACCGGCCAGGACCGCCCCACCACGGCCACCAGCCCGGCCGGCACCTCGCTCACGCTGAGCGGCTCGCCTTTCGCGTCGGCCACTAACCTGCACGTATCGCTCACCAGCCCCGATGGCCTGGCCCTGAACGGTGCCGGAACGCCCGTTACGGGCATCACCACCGACTTCGACGGCGAAACCCGCAACGCCACGACGCCCGACATCGGGGCCGATGAGTTCCTCACCAACCTCGACATCGCGGCTCAGGCTCTGGTGTCGCCGGTAGCGGCCAACCAGTGCTTTACCAACGCCGAAACGGTGACGGCGAGCATCACGAACGCCAGCACTACTACGGCCCTGAACTTCGCCACCAACCCGGTCACCGTCACCGTGACCATTACGGGTCCCGGCGCGCCGCAAACCCTGACCCAGGTGGTGAACACCGGCACGCTGGCCGCCGGCGCTTCGCAGAACGTGACCTTCGGCAGCACCGCCGACCTCTCGGCGGTGGGCACTTATGCGGTGACCGTGCGCACAACCCTGCCCGGCGACGACAACACGACCAACAACAACCTTGCTCCGGTCAGCATCACGACTGCCCCGGCCCGCTCGGCCGCCTTCACGCTGCCCACGACGACGCTATGCGCCGGCGCCGGCACCACGCTCACGCCCACGCTGGGTACGGGGGCCACGGCCGGCACATTTAGCGCGTCGCCCGCAGGCCTCGCGCTGAACGCCACCACCGGCGTTGTTTCGGCTACCGGCTCGACGGCGGGCACCTACACCGTGACCAACACGCTGGCCGCCGGCAACGGCTGCGCCATCGTGACGGCCACCCAGACGGTGACCGTAGCCCCGCAGACCACGGCCACGTTCAGCTACACCGGCAGCACCTATTGCCAGACCGGCACCAACCCCACGCCCGCCATCACGGGCACGGCGGGCGGCGCGTTCTCGGCCACGCCCAGCGGCCTCACGCTGGACCTGGCTACGGGTGTCATCACGCTCAGCTCCTCTACGCCCGGCGCGTACACCGTGACCTACGCGGTGAGCGGTACCTGCCCCAGCAGCAGCACGCAGTCGGTGACGATTACAGCCCCGCAGTCGGCGGCCTTCTCGTACCCGGCCGGCAGCAACTGCGCCGGCTCGACGGGCTCGGTAACGGCTACGCTGGGCAGCGGCGCGGCCGCCGGCACGTTCGCGGCCACGCCCGCGGGCCTGAGTCTCGACCCGGCCACCGGCGCGGTGAGCCTCTCTGCTTCGGCGGCCGGCACTTACACCGTGACCAACACCTTGCCCGCCGCTAACGGCTGCGCTCAGGTGACGAGCACGGCCGGCATCACGCTGAACGCCACGCCGAGCACGGCTTTCGCCTACTCGGGCGGCACCTTCTGCCAGACGGGCACCAACCCCACGCCCACGGTGACGGGCCAAACCGGTGGCACGTTCTCGGCCACGCCGGCCGGCTTGTCGCTCAGCTCGGCTACGGGTGCCATTAACCTCACGGCCAGCAGCGTCGGCACCTACACCGTGACCTACGCCGTGGCCGGCACCTGCGCGGCCAGCAGCTCCACTACGGTCACGATTTCGACGGCACCTTCGGCGGCCTTCACTTTCGCGGCCGGCAGCAACTGCGCCGGCTCGGCCGGTACGCTGACGCCCAGCTTCGGCACGGGCTCGTCGGCGGGTACCTTCGCCGCCACGCCTGCGGGCCTGAGTATCGACCCCTCGACCGGCGTGGTCACGCTGAGCACGAGCACGGCCGGCACCTACACCGTCACGAACAGCATTGCCGCCAGCGGCGGCTGCGCGGCGGCCACGGCTACCCAGCCCCTTACGCTGAACGCGGCCCCGGTGGCAACGCTCGCCGCCAGTGGGCCGACCACTTTCTGCCAGGGCGGTAGTGTGACGCTCACGGCCCCGGCCGGAACGGGCAACACGTATCAGTTCTTCAACAGCACCACCAGCCTGGGGGCGGCTTCGGCCACCAACACCCTCACGGCCACCGCCGGCGGCTCGTACACGGTGGTGGTGACCAACGCGGCGACCTGCCAGGCCACCTCGGTCGCGACGGTAGTTACGGTGAACCCGCAGACTACGGCCACGTTCGGCTACACGGGTTCGCCCTTCTGCCAGAGCAACGCTACCAACCCCGCCCCGGCGGTGACGGGCACAGCCGGCGGTACGTTTGCCTCGACCACCGGCCTGGTCATCAACGCCACTACGGGCGTGGTGGACCTGGCTAATTCGACGCCGGGCACCTACGTGGTGACCTACTCGGTAGGTGGACCCTGCCCCAGCAGCAGCCCCCAGAGCATCACCATCACGGCCCCGGCCGTGGCCACGTTCAGCTACGGCCCCACGACCACCTACTGCGTGAGCGGCACTGCCAACCCGGCGGTGGTGCTCGGCACGGGGGCCACCGCTGGTACCTTCAGCGTGAGCCCCGCCGCGGGCCTGACGCTGAATGCTACCACGGGTGCCATCACCCTGAGCTCCTCCACGCCGGGCACCTACACCGTGACCAACACGGTGGCGGCGGCCGGTGGCTGCGCCGCGGCTACGGCCACGAGCACGGTAACGATTAACGCGGCCCCGGTGGCCACGTTCAGCTACGGTACGACTTCGACCTACTGCGTGAGTGGTGCTACCGCTCCGGCTGTCGTGCTGGGCACGGGGGCCACGGCCGGCACGTTCAGTTCGACCACGGGCCTGGCGGTGAATGCTACGACCGGCGCGATTACGCTCTCCTCCTCCACACCCGGCACCTACACCGTGACCAACACGGTGGCGGCCGCCAACGGCTGCGCCACGGCTACCGCCACGACGAGCGTGACCATCACGGCCGCGCCAGTAGCTGCGTTCAGCTATGGCACCACGACCACTTACTGCGTGAGCGGCACCACCAACCCCACGGTGGTACTGGCCACCGGCGCCACTGCTGGTACTTTCAGCTCGACCACGGGCCTGACCATCAACACCACGACGGGTGCCATCACCCTGAGCTCCTCCACGCCGGGCACCTACACCGTGACCAACACCATTGCTGCCGCCAACGGCTGCTCCACGGCTACGGCCACGGCTACGGTGACCATCACGGCGGCCCCGACGGCCTCGTTCAGCTACACCGTGAACAGTGCCTGCGCGGGCTCGGCCACGCTGCTCACGCCCACGCTGGGCACGGGCGCTACGGCCGGCACGTTCAGCTCGGCCACCGGCCTGACGATTAACGCGACGACCGGGGCCGTGAACCCGGCTACTTCGACGGCGGGCACCTACACCGTGACCAATACCGTAGCCGCCGCCAACGGCTGCGCCGCGGCGACCAGCACGGCGACGGTCACGATTAACGCCCTGCCGGCCACGCCGACCTACACCTACACGTACCCTACGCGCAGCACGGTGCTGTTCACGAGCAGCCTGGCCCCGGCCGGCACTACCTACCAGTGGTACCTCAACGGGGTGGCCATTACGGGGGCTACCAGCCAGACCTACACGGCCAACGGCACTACTTCGCCGGGTGCCTACACGGTGCGCTTCATCAGCACGGCCACGGGTTGCTCGTCGGCCGCCTCGGTGGCGCTGACGGTGACGGCTACGAGCCAGGCACTGGCTGGTACGTCGCTGCACCTGTTCCCGAACCCCACCGCTACCGGCCTGCTCACTCTGCAGCTCAGCGGCTACTCGAAGGCCGTGCAGCTGACGGTGCTGGATGCCCTGGGCCGCGTGGTGCTGACGCAGAAAGTGGCCGCCGGCCAGGTGCAGACCCAGCTCGACCTCTCAGGGGCCGCGACCGGGGTGTACCTGCTCCGCGCGACTACCGAGGGCGGTACGGACGTACGCCGCATCGTGCGCGAATAGCGCTTCGATGTGCATCGAAAAGCCCCGCTGGCAGCTGCCGGCGGGGCTTTTTTTGGATGAGTTGAGGTGTTAAATTTAGCCCGTGCTGCTTCACCAAGCTCCGCAGCATGGGCGACTGGTGCATTTTTTTTCCTGAATTGCCGGTCCTTCACTGCGAGGGCCGGCAATTTTTTTTTCAGGTCCGGGCGGTGATAATTGCGCTGGCAACGGATTAATAGATACATGGCTGCTTCAATGACTGCTTCCGCCCCCTTACTTTCTGCCCCGCCCCCAGCGGCCGAGGCTCTGCGCCAGACCCTGCTGGCCGACCGCGCGCTGGCCCTCACCCAGCTCTACCGCGGGGCTTTCCCCGCGGTGCGCCGGCTGGTGCAGCGCCAGGGCGGCAGCGCGCAGGATGCGCAGGACGTTTTTCAGGATGCCCTCGTCATCCTCTACGAGCAGGCCGTGGGCGGCGCACTCCTGCTCACGGCGGCACCCGGCACCTATCTGGTCAGCATTAGCCGCAACCTCTGGCGGCACGAGCAGCGCCGGCGCGCCCGCCTCCCGCACGAGCCCCTGCCCGACGACCCGGCCACCCTGCTGACCGAACCGGACGAAGAGCCGGAAGCCCCCTTCGCCGTGCTCGACTACGTGGAGCGGCTGGGCGCGAAGTGCCGGGATGTTCTGCTCGGGTTCTATTACTTCCAGCAGCCGCTCACCCAAATTGCCGAAGCCCACGGCTACCGCTCGGTGCGCTCGGCCACGGTGCAGAAGTTCAAGTGTCTGGAGCGGCTGCGCGCGGCCGTCCGGGCCGTTTTCATCACCGAAACTGCCTGAGCCATGCGCCCCGCCCTCGACCGCCTGCACCTGATTGAGCAGCAGCTGCTGCGCACCCCGGCCGCCCTGCCGGCCGCCGCCTGGCAGCTGCGGCAGCTGTTCGACGGCGAGCTGGCCGCCGATGCCGCCGCCCAGCAGCGGCTCTACCACGGCCTGCGCCGGGCTGGCCGCCAGCAGCTGCGGCAGGAGCTGCGCCAGATTCATGCGCGGCTGTACGAGGCGGGGCCTGGCGGCTGGCGGGGCTGGTGGCGCCGCCTGTGGCCGGAGTAGCGCGGACCGCTGATTTTGCTCATTTTCCGGGTTTTTGTTGACGAGTCTTTCGGCCCGGCTGGCCACGCCTTGCCCTTTTTTCAACCCTTTTAAGCCTTCATTTTTGATGTTGAACCAAGCTGAATTTCGTAAATTCGCCGTGCACGGCCAGGGCCTCAACGGCCTGCGCGTCGACCAGTACATCCACCACGTCGAGGGCCTGGCCCGGCCTTACGTGCAGAACATGACCCGCTCCGTCATCGAGGAGCGCCCCCAGAATTTCCGCGAAATCGACGTGTTTTCGCGCCTCATCATGGACCGCATCATTTTCCTGGGCCAGGCCGTCGACGACCACATCGCCAACATCATCAACGCCCAACTACTTTTTCTGGAGTCGGCCGATGCGCGCAAGGACATCCTGCTCTACATCAACTCGCCGGGGGGCTCGGTATACGCCGGCTTCGGCATGTACGACACTATGCAGTACGTGCAACCCGACGTGGCCACCATCTGCACGGGGCTGGCCGCCAGCATGGGCGCGTTTCTGCTCTGCGGCGGCGCCATCGGCAAACGCTCGGCTCTGCCCCACGCCCGCGTCATGATTCATCAGCCCTCGGGCGGCGTGCAGGGGCCGTCGGCCGACATCGAAATTACGGCCCGCGAAGTCATCAAAATTCGTGAGGAGCTGTACGGCATCTACGCCGAGCGCACCGGCAAAACCTACCAGCAAATCCACGCCGACTCGGACCGCGACTTCTGGCTGCGCGCCGACGAAGCCAAAGCGTATGGGCTGATTGACGAGGTGTTGGAACGGAAGTAGGCTTAAAATTCGGCTAGGGTCTTCTTCCACGCCCACGCCGTATTTTTGAGAGAAAACCCAACCCTTTCCCTCTAATGCGCCGACTATTACTACTCGTATGGCTCCTGGGCCTGCTGCTGCCCGCTGTTGCCCAGACGCAGCTCGACCCCAACTTTCTGGCGCAGGATTCGAACGCCCCCGCAGATTATGTTACTCAGGCCCTGCAACTGGCCGATGGGTCGCGCGTACTGCTGGGCAGTCTCGACCGGGCCGATGGGACGGTGGTCGCTAACCATCTGGCGAAGTACCTGCCTTCGGGCCAGCCCGATGTCGCTTTCAATACCCGCGTCAGCCAGTACAGCTTCGCACCTTATGCCATTGCCGAAGCGCCGGGCAACAAGCTGGTGGTGGCGCTGATTGGCCTCGCCACCCTGGGCTCCCAAACCTACTATGGGCTGGTGCGGCTCCTGGCCGATGGCACAGTGGATGCCGGATTCGCGCCGCAGCCGGCCGCGCTCACCGCTTACGGCTACAGCACGGTATTGCTGGTTCAGGCAGATGGCAAAATCATCCTGACCAACGACATGGCTCTGACGCTCACGCAGAACAGCCGGGAAGTGGCCCGGCTCAATGCGGATGGTACGCCTGATACCAGCTTTAACAGCTTGGTGCCGGCTACCCTGGCTGGCAACAATTCGACTTACATCAACTGCCTCAGCCAGCAACCCGACGGCAAGCTGCTGGTTGGGGGCAACGTGGCGGTGGGCACCACACAGCAGGCTAAGTTGATACGCTTACTGACCATCGGGACCGCGGACCCCTCGTTTGCCTATCCAACAACGCTGAGCACCCCCCAGGCCCTGGCATTGCAGCCGGACGGCAAAGTGCTGGTGGCCATCCCCTACAGCAATCGGGTACTGGTACGGCTGCTGTCCACCGGCGCTATCGACCCCTCGTTTCAGGCCCCAGCCAACCTGACGGTTGAACCGTTTAGCACTGTTAATCCAACCAGCATTCAGGTTCAGCCCGATGGGCGGATTCTGGTGGGGAACGTCGACACCTACGGTACGCTGGGGTCGCGGACAGCGCACTCCTTCATCGTGCGGCTACTGGCCAATGGCACCCGCGACACCAGCTGGCAGCCCCCGGCGTTTGGCGACTACCAGGCCGCTGTGTACAGCCTGCAGCTGCTGCCCAACGGCCAGTTGCTGGTGGCGGGCGATGCCCGCTTGTATGCCCCGGTGCCGGCGCTGCCGACCCCGGTAGCCGTGCTCGGCCCCAATGGGGCACTGACCACCGGCTTTGCGCCCGTAGTGCAGCAAGGGGGTGCCATTCTCAGCATGACCTTGCAATCGGATGGTCGCATCTTGGCCGGCGGCAACTTCAGCGAAATCAACGGCACGGTGGCCCGCAACCTGGCCCGGTTCAACCCCGATGGGACGCTTGATGTGCCCTTCACGACCAACGCGGCGGTGTACGGCGGCTACGTGGCGAGCGTGGCCCTCCAGCCCGACGGCAAGATGCTGATTGGCGGCTCGTTCATCAACGCGGGGGGACAGCCCCGGGCCGGGGTGGCCCGGCTGCTCGCGTCGGGGCTGCTCGACCCCACCTTCACGCCGGCCCTCCAGCCCAACAGCCCGCTCTTCGCGCAGCGCATTCACCAGGTGGCGCTGCTGCCCAACGGCCAAGTGATAGCGGGCGGCGAGCTGATACCGGCCGGCGGCAGCCAGGAACAGTACCTGGTGATGTTTGGCCCGACGGGCACACTCGACCCGGGCTTTCAGCCGCCCACAGCCGGCTCGCCCTACGGCGATGTGCGCCTGGCAGTGCAGCCCGATGGGAAAATTATCACGGCTAACTTGGTCTTTCCGAATAGCCGAACTCTGGAAACAGTAGCCCGGCTGCTGCCCGATGGCTCGCTGGACCCCAGCTTCGCACGTCTGCCCGCGCCCGGCAACGGCAATAGCCCTGCCACCATCTATTCGCTGGCCCTGTACCCCGACGGACGAGTGCTGCTCGGCGGAAGTTTCTCACGTTTCTCCTCCATCAATACCTCCGGGGTAGCTCGGCTGTTGCCCAACGGCCAGTCTGATGCCACTTACCTGTCTTCGATAGGGTCCTTTCAGCCGCACACCGTGGCTCTGCAGCCCAATGGCCGCATACTGGCAGCCGGCGTCAACTACGGGAACACCACCAATCCGCCCATGATTCGTCTGCTGTCCGATGGCAGCGTCGATACCAGCTTCGACCGTAGCAAGGGTCCGGCCCACGGCAGCTATGTGACGAAGCTGCAGGTGCAGGCCGATGGCGGTATTCTGGTGGCGGGCGGATTCAAATCGGTTGCGGGCCAGCCACTTACCTTCCTCGTGCGCCTGCTCGATGCCAACGTGCTGCGCGTGGGCAGCCCCCAGGCCGAGCCCATCACCAGCGCCTGGCCCGTGCCCACGCACGATGTGCTGCACTTGGCCCTCGACGCGGCAGCCCATCCGCAGCGGGTGCAGCTGCTCGACGTGCTGGGCCATGTGGTGCGGACGCAAGCAGCCCCGGCCGCTAATATGACACTGCCGACTGCCGGACTGCCAGCCGGCACCTACCTGCTGCGCGTCGACTATGCCAGCGGAGTAGTTACGCGGCGCGTGGTGGTAGAGTAAGCGCCGGGCTGGTTTCCCGCACTCCCCCAGCTCCGCCGAAGCATCCAAAGCTTCGGCCGCCCGTTTGAAGGCAAGCAACCCTCAAGGTTCCTACACCCATGCCCCACGACCACTCCGCCCACGCCGGCCACGCCCACGCCGCCCCGCCGCCCGGCGGCGGCTTCCAGGCCGCCTTCGCCATTGGCATTGCCCTCAACATCCTCTTCGTTATTGCCGAAACGGCCGGCGGGCTCTGGGCCAACTCGGCCGCGCTGCTCTCCGATGCCGGCCACAACCTGAGCGACGTGCTGAGCCTGGCCCTGGCCTGGGGCGCGGCCTGGCTGGCGGGCCTGCCCGCGACGCGACGCTACACCTTCGGCTACCGGGGGGCCACCATTCAGGCGGCGCTGCTGAACACAGCCCTGCTTTACGCGGCGCTGGGCTTTATCCTCTGGGAGACCCTCGACCACCTGCGCCACCCCGCCCCGGTAAACGGCAAGCTGGTGATGCTGCTGGCCGGCCTGGGCATCATCGTCAACGGCATCACGGCCCTGCTCTTTCGCAGTGGCCAAAAAGGCGACGTGAACGTGCGCGGGGCTTACCTGCACATGCTCACCGATGCGCTCGTGAGCGTTGGCGTGGTGGCCGGCGGCGGGCTGGTGCTGCTCACCGGCTGGGCCTGGCTCGACCCGGTTATCGGTCTCATCATTCTGGGCGTCATCGCCTATAGCTCGTGGGGGCTGCTGCGCGACAGCCTGCGCCTGGGCCTGCAGGCCGTGCCCGAGGGCATCGACCCCGAAGCCGTCCGCGCCTGGCTACTGGCTCAGCCCGAAGTCGAGTCCGTCCACGACCTGCACATCTGGAGCCTGAGCAGCTCGGGCCACGATGCCGCCCTCATGGCCCACCTCGTGCGCCCCGGCGGGGCCGATGCTGCCTGGCTCGGAGCCCTCACCAAGGGCCTGGAAACCAACTTCCACATCCACCACAGCACCGTGCAGGTAGAAGACGGCGAGCTGTCCGGCGGCTGCCACAGCCACTGCGAAATATCTCCGTCGCTGGCCCAGGCCGCCAGTTGAAATCCGCTCGGCCCCATCATGTAGTGATTCGTGACGGCTAAGCGGCGGTTCCTTCGCGGTAAGTAGGACTTAATCGAACCCGATTAGAATTTCCTCGGTGCGGAGCAGGGCTTGGTGGGTGCCAAGTAAGATTTCGTTGAGGGCAAGTATAATTTATTTCGCATCGAGTAGAGTTTCTTCCGGGCCGAGCAGGATTTCTTTTAGGCCAAGCACCCGCGCCGCCTGTCGAGCTGGCAGTGATTTGCCCCGGGCAGGAGTTAATCCGCAACAATTGGGTGCATGGCTGCGGTGGCTTGGCTTTCCGGCCCTACATTTCGCCATGCAAGCCATCCACCCTGCCAAAAATGCTGGCACCATCCTCACCGCCGCTGTCATCGTGGCGGCGCTGGGCTATTTCGTCGACATCTACGACCTGATTCTGTTCAGCATCGTGCGCGTCGAGAGCCTCCACGACCTAGGCGTGACGGCCGCCAGCGAGGTTACCAACCAGGGCCTGTTTCTGATAAACATGCAGATGGGCGGCATGCTGGCGGGCGGTATCCTGTGGGGCATTCTCGGCGATAAAAAGGGGCGGCTGTCGGTGCTGTTCGGCTCGATTCTGCTCTATTCGCTGGCCAACATCGCCAACGGCTTCGTCACCAGTATCGACCAGTATGCCTGGCTGCGGCTGGTGGCTGGCATCGGGCTGGCCGGCGAGTTGGGCGCGGGAATCACGCTCGTGAGCGAGAGCCTGCCCAAGGAAAAGCGCGGCTACGGCACCATGGTGGTGGCCACCGTGGGCGTGAGCGGGGCCTTGCTGGGCTACTGGGTGGGCCACGCCTGGGGCTGGCGCAACGCCTATTTTGTGGGCGGCGGGCTGGGCCTGGCGCTGCTGGTGCTGCGCGTGAGCGTGTTCGAATCGGGCATGTTCCGGCAGGTGCAGGCCCGCACCGAGGTGGCGCGCGGCAACTTCCTCAGCCTGTTCACCAACCCGGTGCGGCTGGGCAAGTACCTGCGCATCCTGCTGATTGGGGTGCCGCTGTGGTTCGTGGTGGGCATTCTCGTGACCCTGGCCCCGGAGTTTGGCAAGGCCCTGGGCCTCACGGGCGGAGTCACGGCCGGGCTGGCGGTGTTCTGGTGCTACTTCGGGCTGGTGTTCGGCGACTTTATCAGCGGGGCGCTCAGCCAGGTGTGGCACTCGCGCAACAAGGCGTTGCAGGTGTTTCTGGTGTTCTGCGCGGTGCTGGTGGGCGTGTATTTGTTTGGCGTGCCGGGCGCTTCGCCCACCATCTTTTACGCCGTGTGCTTCGTGCTGGGCGTGTCGGTGGGCTTCTGGGCCTTGTTCGTGACGGTGGCGGCCGAGCAGTTCGGCACCAACCTGCGGGCCACGGTGGCTACCACGGCCCCCAACTTCGCGCGCGGCGCGGTAGTAGGGCTGGTGCCGGCGTTCAAGTACCTGAGCGGGGCGCTGGGCGGCATCGTGGCCGGCGCGGCCGTGCTGGGCGCGCTCACGCTGGTGGTAGCCTTCTGGGCCGTGAGCACCCTGCCCGAGAGCTACGGCAAAGACCTGGACTACGTGGAGGACTAGCACCCCCGGCCGCGCTGGCCTGGCCCCGGATACTCGAACTTCTTGATAACCTTGCCGAATGGGCGGCGTACACAGCCTACACCTAACGGGCAGCCCCGCCCTTCCCCATGAAAAAGTTCTTCGGCCTGCTGGCCCTTCTCGCCGTTTCCGCCTTCTCGGCCCAGGCCCAAACCACTCCGCCCAACCCGCCCGACCCGGCCATTGCGCCCAACGTCACCGTCACCCCCGAGCAGCAGGCCCAGCGCGCCGCCGATGCCAAGGCCAACTACGAGGCCCAGAAGCAGCAAAGCAGCAACAGCGACCAGGCCGTGCGCGACAGCCGCAGCCAGCTCAAGGAAACCGCCAACCAGAAAAGCGACCTGAAAAAGCAGCTCCGCGACCAGCGCCACCAGGAAAGCGCCCAGAAAGACCAGCTTAAGCAGCAGCGCGACCAAGCCAAGGAAGCCAAAAAGCAGGAGCGTGCCGCCCACGACGCGGCCCGCGAAGAAAAGAAGCGCGCCAAGGAAATGAAGTAACCAGCGCCGGCTTTCGTCGTTTACCCAGAACTCCGGCTTCGGCCGGAGTTTTTTTATGGCCCGGCTCCGGCCCGCGCCCCCTACTTTCGCCCCACCAAACCATTTTTGTTCTTATGGCCACGCCCACCAAAAACACCCCCATGTACTACCCATGGCACCATTTCGTGCTGCTGCCCCTGGCCCTGCTCATGGCGGGCTACACCATTTTTCGCTATACCAAAGTGGCCGGCGCCGACGACCAGATTGCCCGGCTCTGGTTTTCGGTGGCCGCGCTGGCCGTCATCGGCCTCGGGGTGCTGGTGATGCTGCGCCAGCACTACGCCCTGCAATTGCAGGACCGCATCTGCCGGCTCGAGGTGCGCCAGCGCTATTTCGAGGTGAGCGGCCAGCGCTTCGCCGAGCTCGAAAAACAGCTTAGCGTGGCCCAGATATTGAGCCTGCGCCTGGCCGGCGATGCCGAGCTACCCGCCCTGGCCCGCGCCGCCGCCGCCGAAAACCTCAACCCGAAAGACATTCAGGCCCGTATCACCGACTTTCAGTTCGACACCATGCGCGTATGACATTGTTGAGTTTCTCGTTTCTGGTTGCTCGTTGCCGGCTTCACGCAATGCTTTTCAACCAGAAACGAGCAACCAGAAACGAGAAACCAGAAACTTCACTCCATGATTCTCTACAACGTTACCAGCAGCCTCGAACCCACCATCGCCGACGAATGGCTCGACTACATGCGCGCCACCCACATGCCCGAGGTGATGGAAACCGGCTTCTTCCTCAAGAGCCAGCTGTTGCGCCTGCTCAACGAGGAAGACGGCGGCATTACCTACGCTGCCCAATACTACTGCCTGAGCCTGGAGCAACTGGAAGAATACCAGAACATCTGCGCCCCTTCGTTGCGGGCCGACATGGAGAATCATTTCGGCGGTAAGTACGTGTCGTTCCGCACCGTGCTGGAGGTGGTGGAATAAGGCTCAGGCGGCCCCGTGGGGGCGTATTTTGTTGCGTGGGGACGGGCCAGTAGTGCAGGGGGGCGAAAAATATTTTCGCCCTGCCGCTTGCCCATCCCAAAAATTCTCCCGTACATTTGCCGATACCAAACAGGTACTCCCCGCTATCGGTGGGCAGTTTTCAAGTTTTATACAGAAGTGGCGAGAGACTAGGCTCCGTGACCCACTGGCAACCTTCGCTAAACGAAAGGTGCCAATTCCTACCCACCCGCAGCTTCGGCCGCGCTGGGACAGATGATTCGAGTGCCATGGAAAATCCCTCACGTCCTGCTTTTTTTCTCCCGACTGCTCCGGCTGCATTGCGCGCCGTGGTTTCGGGTTTCTTCGTTTCGGCCGATGGCGGCCGGAATGTGGCATCGTGCCCGCCACGAATGCGAATGTGCTGTTGCCGCCCGTGTTGTTGCTAGCCTGATTCCGGCTTAACAACCCCTTTTTTCTTCGTGGGAATGCCGTTGCGCCTGGTGCCCGTTGTGGCCACGCGGGTACCTCGAATGCGCTGAGCGCGGCTATAGGCCGGCTCGCGCTGCGCCGGACTACCGCCCTTGCCGGGCCGTTTCTCCCGAAGAAGTCTCTCTCCCTCAATCAGATATTCTTCTCGACTTCGCATGTCTAAGTACACTGCTCCCGCTTCCATTCAGAACGAGTTGGCCGCTACGGCCCTCCACCTGGCCACCGTGCTGCCCACCACCGCCAGCCAGACCATCGATGCCGGTATTGCCGCCGTGCACGCCGCCGGCCTGGCCAGCCACGCCCTCCGGGCCGGCCAGACGGCCCCCGATTTTACCCTGCCCGACGCGGCGGGCCAGCCGGTTTCGCTGGCGACGCTGCTGGCCGATGGGCCGGTGGTGCTGGTGTTTTATCGCGGCAACTGGTGCCCTTACTGCAACGTGCAGCTGCGGGCTTACAACCAGGCCTTGGCTCAGTTCAAGGCCTTCAACGCCACGCTGGTGGCAGTTTCGCCCCAGACGCCGGACCTGACCAGCCTCACGGCCGAGGAAAAGGAACTGCGCTTCCCGGTGCTCAGCGACTTGGGCAACACGGTGGCCAAGCAGTACGGGCTGGCCTACCAGGTGGGCGACGCCGTGTACCACACGCTGCACGGCGTGGGCATCGACCTGGCCACGTTCAACGGCGACGACAGCGGCGAGCTGCCGCTCACGGGCACGTTCGTGATTGCCCAGGACGGCACCATTGCCTGGGCCGCCACCGAGGCCAACTTCAAGCATCGCCCCGACCCGGCCGTGCTGCTTGAGGCGCTGGCCAGACTGTAAGTTTCTGGTTGCTGGTTTCTTGTTCGCAAATGAGTGCGCCGGCAACCAGGAACCCTCATCAGTAACCAGCAACCAGCAATCGGAAATCAGCAACAAGAAACCAGCAACCAGAAACCAAAAAAACCTAATATCATGTCCGCTCAGCCCCAACACTTCGAGACCCTCCAACTCCACGCCGGCCAGCAGCCCGACCCCACCACCGGGGCACGCGCCGTGCCGCTGTTTCAGACCACCAGCTACGTGTTCAAGAGCGCTGAGCATGGGGCCAACCTGTTTGCCCTGAAGGAGTTTGGTAACATCTACACCCGCCTGATGAACCCGACCACCGACGTGTTCGAGCAGCGCGTGGCGGCCCTGGAGGGCGGCGTGGCGGCCCTGGCCACCGGCTCGGGCCAGGCGGCCCAGTTCCTGGCCCTGAACAACATTCTGCAGGCCGGCGACAACTTCGTGAGCACGGCCTACCTGTACGGTGGCACATACAACCAGTTCAAGGTGGCGTTCAAGCGTCTGGGCATCGAGGCGCGCTTCGCCGATGGTGACAACCCGGCTTCCTTTGAGGAGCACATCGACGAGAAAACCAAAGCCATCTACCTCGAAACCATTGGCAATCCGAGCTTCAGTATTCCCGATTTTGAAGCCATCGCGGCCATTGCCAACAAGCATGACCTGCCGCTGATTGTGGACAATACCTTTGGCGCGGGCGGCTACCTGTTCCGGCCCCTGGAGCACGGCGCGCACATTGTGGTCGAGTCGGCTACGAAGTGGATTGGCGGCCACGGCACCAGCGTGGGCGGCGTGATTGTGGACGGCGGCACCTACGACTTCGGCAACGGCAAGTTTCCGCAGTTCACCGAGCCGAGCGAGGGCTACCACGGCTTGGTGTTCAACGACGTGTTTGGCAAGGGCGGGCCGTTTGGCAACATCGCCTTCATCATCCGGGCGCGGGTGGAAGGGCTGCGCGACTTCGGCCCATCCATCAGCCCGTTCAACTCCTGGCAGCTGCTCATCGGCCTCGAAACCCTAAGCCTGCGCGTGGACCGCACCGTGGAAAATGCCCTCAAAATTGCCACTTGGCTCGAGCAGCACCCGCAGGTAGAAAGCGTGAACTACCCCGGCCTGGCCAGCAGCCCCTATCACGCCATTGCCAGCAAATACCTGAAGCGCGGCTTCGGCGGCGTGCTCTCGTTTCGCATCAAGGGCACGAAGGAAAACGCCTCGCAATTCATCGACAGCCTGAAGCTCATCAGCCACTTGGCCAACGTGGGCGACGCCAAGACGCTCATCATCCAGCCCTCGGCCACCACGCACCAGCAGCTGAGCGAGGAAGAGCAACTGGCCGCTGGCGTCACGCCGACTTCGCTGCGCCTGTCGGTCGGCATCGAGCACTTCGACGACATCAAAGCCGACTTGCAGGCGGCGTTTGATGCCATCGGCAACACGGCCTCGCTGCCCACGGCGGGCGAAGCAGTGGGCGAGCCCGAACTGGAGCACGCCCAGCCACTGGAAGTGTAATGCGGGGGGTTCCAGTTGCTGGTTCCTCGTTGCTGGTTATTGTTTTGAGACAGCACCGCGACCAGCAACTGGAAACCAGCACCTATTCTATAGTTGCTTCAGAACCAGTGCGCCAACCCGGCTGCTCTTCCGTGATGGGAAGGGAACTGGGGGTGAGATACCAATGGCCGGGCCGGTTCGCTGGCTCTGAAGCAACGCTATTTTTTTGACTGATGACTAACCAGATTTTTCAATTGCCCGACCTGCGGCTGGAAAGCGGTGAAACCCTGACCGGGGCGCACGTCGCCTACCAAACCTGGGGCCAGCTGAACGAGGACCGTGACAACGTGGTGTGGGTGTGCCATGCCCTCACGGCCAATGCCGACGTGCTGGCCTGGTGGCCTGGCCTGGTGGGGCCGGGCTGCTACTACGACCCGGCCGAGTGGTTTGTGGTGTGCGCCAACGTGCTGGGCTCTTGCTACGGCAGCACCGGCCCGCTCGATGCCGACCCGGCCACCGGGCAGGGCCGCTTCCAGCACTTCCCGCGGCTCACGATTCGGGATTTGGTGGCGGCCCACGAGGCCCTGCACGAGGAGCTGGGCCTGACGGATATCAACACGCTGATTGGGGGCTCGCTGGGCGGGCAGCAGGCGCTGGAGTGGGCCGTGCTGCGGCCCGACTTGTTCGACCACCTGATTGTGATTGCCACCAACGCCCGCCATTCGGCCTGGGGCATTGCTTTTAACGAGGCGCAGCGGCTGGCCATTGAGGCCGACCCGACCTACGCCGCCGGCCGGCCCGGCGGGGGCGACGACGGCCTGCGGGCCGCCCGCGCCATGGCCCTGCTCAGCTACCGCAGCTACGCGGCCTACGCCGAAACCCAGACCGACCCCGACGATGTCCTGCTGCGCGAACACCGCGCCAGCACCTATCAGCGCTACCAGGGCGATAAGCTGGTGGCCCGCTTCGATGCTTACAGCTATGTTTCGCTCAGCCGCAGCATGGATACGCATAACCTGGGCCGCAACCGCGGTGGGGTGGCAGCGGCGCTGGCCCACATCGGGGCGCGTACGCTGGTGCTGGGCATTACCTCCGACGTGCTGTTTCCGCTGAGCGAGCAGCGCGAGCTGGCCGCCCACATCCCCGGGGCCATGTACGCCGAGCTGGACTCGCGCTACGGGCACGACGGCTTTTTGCTGGAAACGCCCGCCATTACGCATTTTCTGGAGCGGTTCTACGCGCCCACGTTCGTGCATTGACTCGACATTAACACCTCGAGAACGTCATGCAGAGCGCAGCGAAGCGAAGCATCTTGCCCGCGCAAGGTAATCCATTCCGTAGGATTAGTGATGGCGGGCAAGATGCTTCGCTGCGCTCTGTATGACGTTCTTTTTTCCAACATGCAAAAGAATGGCATCTGACAAACAACCCCTGCGCATCGGCCTGATTGGCTTTGGCTGCGTGGGGCAAGGCTTCTACGACATCGTGCAACAGCAGCCCGGCCTGGGGTTGGCCGTGGCGCGCATCGCGGTGAAGAACCCCGACAAGCCCCGGCCGCTGCCCGCCGACCGCTTCACTTACCACGCCGACGAGCTGCTGGCCGATGCCACGCTCGACGTGCTGGTGGAAGTCATCGACGACGCGGCCGAGGCGTTTCGGCTGGTGAGCGCGGCGCTGCGCCAGGGGAGGCGGGTGGTGACGGCCAACAAGGCCATGCTGGCCCGGCACCTGCCCGAATTGGTGCAGCTGGAGCAGAACTTCGGCGGCGCGCTGCTGTACGAGGCGGCCGTGTGCGGCAGCATTCCGGTCATCCGCACCCTCGACGCCTACTTCAGCCACGAGCCGCTGCGGGCGGTACTGGGCATCTTCAACGGCTCCTCTAACTACGTGCTCACGCGCATGAGCGAGGAAGGCTCGGACTACGGCCCGGCGCTGGCCGAAGCCCAGGCGCAAGGCTTTGCCGAAACCGACCCGGCGCTGGACATGGGCGCGTTCGACCCGCGCTCGAAGGCGGTGATACTGGCGGCCCACGCCTATGGCGTGTTCCTGAACCCCGACGAGGTGCTGAACCTGGGCATCGAAGCCATTGGCGCGGCCGATATTGCCCACGCGGCGGCCCGGGGCCAGAAAATTAAGGTGGTGGCCAGCGTGCAGCGCCTGCCCAACGGCCGCGTGGCTGCCTTGGTCACCCCGCAGCTGCTGGGGCCGGAGTCGCCGCTGTTCACCGTCGAGCACGAGTTCAACGGCGTGCTGGTGGAGGGCGAGTACGCGGGGCCGCAGTTCCTGCGCGGACGCGGGGCCGGCGGCCACCCCACCGGCTCGGCCGTGCTGGCCGACGTGCTGGCCCTGCGGCGCGGCCTGCGCTACGGCTACGCCAAGCGGCCCACGGCCCCGGCCGTGCAGCCCGCCGACGAGCTGGCGCTGGACGTGTACCTGCGCCACGCCGACGTAGGTGTGCTGCGCGAGGTGCTGACCTGGCTGGAGCTGCCTGCCGCCGCTCTGCGCACCGATGTGCACGGCGTGTACGCCACCGGCGTGGTGCCGCTGCTGCGCCTGGTGCAGTGGCGCGACGAGCTGCGGGCCGCCGGCGTGTTCGTGGCCCGGCGGGGTGAAGTGCGGCTGACCGAAGTAGCCGAAGCCGCCGGCAGCGGCCATTACCAAGTGGACGAAGCCCGCTTGGCGTAGCCGCGCGGCGGGTAGTTACGCGCGCGGACGCAGCGCCTGAACCGGTTTTTCACCCCCCCGCCACCACGCCCGACGAGCAAGCGGCCATCGCGGCTTTGGTCACGCAGATACTGGCCGCCAAAGCCGCCGACTATGCCCGGGTGGCCGGGCGGTATGGGGTGGCCCTGCCGGCAGTGGCGGAATAGTAGCGCGGCCTTGGTCGTTCGCGTCCCCGCGCTACCGGCTATCATCTCAGCGGCGCGGGGACGCCGACTTTCAGCGCGCCCCGCTGCCAAATCGGGGGTGGGACGTATCTTGGGGACGGCGGCTCCGGGGCCGCGCCCTTCTTTTCCGCTGTCTGTATGCTGAACCACTACGCCGGGCTGGCTGCCGTCTCGCTGTCTCTGTTGCTGCTTTTCGCGCCGGCCCCTTTGCGGGCGCAGGCGCCAACGCTCACGTCTTTCACGCCAGGGGCCAACGCCGTAGCCGTGCCCCGCAATGCCTCCGTGGTGGCCACCTTCAGCCAGCCGCTCACGGCCGCCTCGGCGGGGGGGGCCGGCGGGGCATCGGCGGCGCGGGCGGCCAGCACGGTGCCCACCTGCCCCAGGCTGGGCCGCAAAAAGTCGCGGATGGCCCGGAAGGTGGTGTCGGCGTAGGCCGCGTTCGATGTGACGGTCACGTTGGCGAAGAGTGGGCTGGTAGCAGCGCGCCCGGGTAGTATCAATCTGGGCCTGGGCGGCCGACTGCCCCAGCAGCAGCCCGGCCAGCACCGGCAGCCGGCCGGCCGGGCCTGGTTCTGAAGATACGACCTTCGTTATTTGCGGCTGCTTTTGTTCCCCATCTATGTCCGTTCAACTCCCCGCCCCCCTGCGGCCCGGTCAGCGCGTGGCGCTGGTGAGCCCCGCCCGCAAAATATCCGCCGCCGAGCTGGCCCCGGCCATTGCCACCCTGGCCGAGTGGGGCCTGGAGGTGGTGCTGGGCGAAAGCATTGCCGCCGCCGACCACCAGTTTGCCGGCAACGACGACCTGCGCCGCCGCGACTTCCAGCGCCAGCTCGACGACCCCAGCATCCGGGCCATTCTGTGCGCGCGGGGCGGCTACGGCACCGCCCGCATCGTCGACGGCCTCGACTGGACGGTCTTCGCGGCCGCGCCCAAGTGGGTGGCGGGCTTTTCCGACATCACGGTGCTGAACTGCCACCTGCTGGCCCGGGGCTTCGCCAGCCTGCACAGCGTGATGCCGGTGCTGTTTCATCAGGTTGGCGGGGCGGCGGCCCTGCACACCTTGCGGCAGGCCCTGTTTGGCGAAGCCCGCGACCCGCTGGCGGCCCCGGCTCACCCGCTGAACCGGCCGGGCACGGCCACCGGCGAGCTAGTGGGCGGCAACCTCAGCCTGCTGCACACCATTACCGGCACGGCCTCACAGGCCAGCTTCGCGGGGCGCATCCTGTTTCTGGAGGACCTCGACGAGTACCTCTACCACCTCGACCGCATGCTGCTGCACCTGCACCGCAGCGGGCAGCTGGCCCAGGTGGCGGGGCTGGTGGTGGGCCAGTTCTCGCAGATGCGCGACAACGCCGTTCCCTTCGGCCACTCGGCCCTGGAAATCATCGACCACTACGCCCGGCACTACGGCTTCCCGGTGGGCTACGGCTTCGCCGTGGGGCACGAAGCCGACAACCGGGCCCTGGTAGTGGGGGAGATGGCTACGCTCACAGTGAATGCCGAAGGAAGCAACCTGATGATGTCGGGGCGGGACCGCCCCCGGTAAGCTGGCCCCGGCCGCTACCTTTAGCCGCATGAAGTATCTGTTGCTGCTGCTTATCGGGTGGGGGGCCGGGGTGCCGGGGTGGGCGCAGGGCACCGCCGGCAATGGCCCGCTCGCTAATCCGGCCAGGGCGGCCTCCGGCCCGGCCGTGACCGTTGAAGTGAGCCGGGTGTATTGCCTGGTGCGGTTTGTGGAAACGCTGGCCGGCGGGAGCGGCGGCCACGCCAGCTCCCGGCGCGCGTTCGAGAAAAGCCGCTTCAACACCCCCGCGGCCCGCCGCTGGCTGCGGCACTACCAACGCCTCGACCACGAGCCTGGCTTCGACCGCGAAGGCTACCCGGCCGGCCGGGTCGGTAGCGCGGGCTCTACCGTTCCGGCCTACCTGGCCGCCAGCGCCGATGCCCAGGACCTGACCGATTTGCAGCGCCGCACCGTGGGCCTGCTACCCAATGAAGTGCTGGCCAGTCTCGACAGCGTGTACCGCTACTTCACGCCCGCATTCGATACGCTGGCCTGGCAGCCCCATGCTGCCGAGCTACTCCAGCTGCGCGCTGTTTATGCGCAGTATCTGGGCCAGCAGCAGTTGATGCGCAAGTTTGGCCAGTTGCGCACTTTCTATGGCAGCGTGTGGCCCGATGCACTGCCCTACCGCATTCAACTCAACCCGCAGCTCGATGCGGGCCAGAGCTTTACCAACCACGCCTGGGTGAGCGGCAACCTGGTGCTGCTCGACTGCCACCCGGCCGCGCGCGATTTTGCGAGCGGCTCCGCCGTGGTGTTTCACGAGATGAGTCATTCGCTCTCGGCGCAGCAGCGGCTGGGCCTGCAGCAGCAGCTGGAGCGCTGGTACCTGGGCAACGCCTCGCCCAACCGCCGCTACGCCTACAACCTCATGGAAGAGGCCCTGGCCACGGTGGCCGGCGAGTGGATTTACGCCCAGCAGACCGGCCAGCCCGAAACCGGCGAATGGTACCACGACGACTACATCAACCGCTACGCCCAGGCCCTCTACCCGCTGATGACGAGCTACGTCGAGCGCGGCCAGCTCATCGATAGCCTCTTCGTCGGCCAAGCCATCAGCACCTTCGACCGGGTGTTTCCCCAGGCGGCCACCGAGTACGTCAACCTGTTTCGCAACGTGCTCTACTGGACCGATGCGGAGGACTTTAACGCCGCCGCGCTGGCATTTCGTGACCAGTTCCGGAGCAACTACACCCGCACGCTGACTCCCATTCTGGCCTCGGCCAAAGGCCTGGAAATGGCCCAAAGCGGCGAGTGTCTGCCGGTCATCATCATCACCCGCGAACACGCGGCCACCCTGCGCTACCTGCGCGAGCAGTTGCCAGCCCTGCATGCGCTGCGGCTCCGGCTGCGGCCCGAACAAAATTTCCTGCTGAGCATCACCGGCCCGCACGGCCCACTCATCGTTGTGAATACGCACGACCCGGCGCAACTCGCCGCCGCCGCGCAGCTACTGCAAAAGCAGCAGCACCTGAACCTGAAGGAGCCGCTGCTGCTGCTGAAGTAGCCTTTGTAGCGTGGGCTCTGCGAGTCCGCGCGTGTGAACGACCCGCCCACGCGCGGACTCGCAGCGTCCACGCTACAGCTACCGTCCGCTCTTCGCCCGCGTGGCCTTGAACTCCGAGCCGGCCTTCCACTTAGGGAAGGTGGTTTCACTGGCCAATTGCTGGCCCACGCGGAACAGCAAGCGGGCATCCTGGGCGGCACCGCGCAGGTCCCAGGCGGGGTCGTACTGGTCGGCGGGCTGGTGGTAGGCTTTCTCCTCGAAGTCCTTGCGCTGCTTTTCGGCGAAGGCTTTGCCGTGCAGGCGGCTCTCGAACTGCCCGCTGGCGTAGAGGGCCGGAATGCCCACCTTGGCGAAGCTGAAGTGGTCGGAACGGTAGAAGCTGCCCGTTTCGGGGTGCTGGAAGGGGATAACGTAACGGTTCTGCTCCTTGGCGGCGGCGCGGGCGTAGTCGTCGAGTTCCGACTGGCCGTAGCCCACCACGGTCACGTCGCGCATTGGCCCGAAGGCCAGCAGCTCGTCCATGTTAATGTCGGCCACCGTGTTTTTCACCGGGAACAGCGGGTGCTGGGCGTAGTAGCCCGAGCCCAGCAGGCCCTGCTCCTCGCCCGTCACGGCCAGAAACACAATGCTGCGCTGCGGCTTCTGCTGGGCCTGTTTGAAGGCCGTGGCGATGGCCAGCAGGCCGGCGCAACCGCTGGCGTTGTCGAGCGCGCCGTTGTAAATCGAGTCGCCGGCAATGGCTTTGCCCACGCCCAGGTGGTCCCAGTGCGCCGAGTAGATGATATATTCCTGCAGGCGGGTGGTGCCGGGCAGCACGGCCACCACGTTCTTCGAGGTTTTGCGGGTGACTTTGTTGCGGATGGTCGTGCTGATGCTCAGCCCCAGGGCCTTGCCTTTGAAGCCGCGCAGGTTGGCGGCGGCGTAGGCCTGGTCGTAATTCTGGCCGGCGGCCGTGAAAAGGCGCTTGGCCGCGTCCAGCGTCATCCAGCCTTCGAGGGCCACTTTGCTGGCGCCGTGGTCGGGCGTCTGGGGGTGCAGCTTGGCGCCGCCGTTGCTGCTCTGCACCACCGTCCAGGGGTATGAGGCGGGCTTGGTGTCGTGAATGATGAGCAGGCCGGTGGCGCCGTGGCGGGCCGCCTCCTCGTACTTGTAGCCCCAGCGGCCGTAGTAGGTCATGGCCTTGCCCTTGAACAGGGTGGTGTCGTTGCCCGCGTTGCCAGGGTCGTTGATGAGCACTACCACCGTTTTGCCCTTCACATCGAGGCCGGTGTAGTCGTCCCAGCCGTACTCGGGAGCCGTTACGCCGTAGCCGGCAAACACCAGCGGCGAGGTTTTGATGTCGACCACCGGCTTTTCCTGCTCGGTCAGGAACATGAAATCCTGCCGGTACTTCAGCTGCAGGGTTTTGCCGTTGCCGCTCACCGTGGCAATCGAGTCGGGCTGGCCGGCGATTTCCACCAGCGGCACCGCCTGAAAGTAGGAGCCATTCGCGCCCGGCTGCAGGCCCAACTTCTTGAATTCGGCGGCTAGATAGGCCGTGGCCTTGTCTTCGCCTGCCGTGAAGGGCCGCCGGCCCTGGTACTCATCCGAAGCCAGCACCTTGATGTGCTGCGCGATGAGGGCCGACGTGATGCCGTCGTTGGGGGCCACCACGCTGGCCGTATCGGTGGGGGCCGCTTCGGTTTCGGCCGTGGTTTTGGCGGTTTCCGAAGTCGAGGTCTGGCCCTGGCAGGCGGCCAGCAGCAGGCTAGTGGCGGCGGGCACCAGCCAGCCGCGCAAAGAAGTTAAACGCATCCGTACAGAGAGTTACCCCCGGCCGCGATGCCGGGGCTGCCTACAGCCGGGCAAAATGCTCGGCCGCAATCCGCGCGCCGTCATCGGTGCAGATGCCGCGAATGTAGTACAAGAAAATGCTGCGGAACACCTCAGCTTGGCTAAACCGGTCGGGCGGGAAAATCTGCGGATTGAGCATCATGTTCAGTTGCTCCAGAATAATCTTGGTCACGAGCTGAATGTTGATGTCGGAGCGGAACAGCTTGGCCCGGATGCCGTCGTTGAGCAGCTGCTGCAGCTGCGGGGCCGAATAGGTGCCCAGGTGGTCCATCATTGCTTCCCAGGTTTGGGGGAAGCCGGTTTGCAGGTCGCCGTAAAACTGGCCGGGCACTTTCACCAAATCGCGCAGGCCAAGCTGCAGCAGGCCGTAGAGGCGCTCGACGGCCGTGGTGTATTGGGCATACAGGGCGGTATGCTCGCGCTTCTGGCGCTCCAGGTCGGCCAGCAGGGCGTGGTGCACCAGCAGGCCGCGGCTCGGAAACTGCGCTGCCAGGTCCGCATCGGTCGTGCCCAGGGCGGCGGCTAGTTTCGCGTCGGGGGCCGCGTTCAGGCCATACTGATAAAAGACGGGTATAGCTGCTTCAAGCGAAGCAGCGGAGAGGGTAGAATCAGACATAGGCAACAATCGAATAACAGCGGTATAGTTCTAACGGCCCGGATGCGTCGGAGGTGCTTGTTTTAGTGCGTCAGTGCGCTGGAAAGCCTACTTCAGCGCGCCCAGCAAAAAGAAAAATAGCAGCTGCGTGAGGTACACCAGCGGCACCAGCGGGTTGCGCTTGGCAAATGTAGTGCGGTTGAAAAGCATTTGCAGCAGGCAGGCCATGATGAACCAGTCGCGGAAGTTCTGGGCCGGAATCACGCCCGCCGTCCAGTACCAGAAGTCGAAATGGCCGGCCACTGGCTCCAGGCAGGCATCGAAGCCCACCATGAGCGCGGCCGCCAGCAGCATGCGGGCCAGCTCGCCCAGCGGCAGGTAGCGCACCAACATGCCGCACAGGTAAGTGAGCACCAGCCAGTTCAGCCCAATCAGGGGGGGCACGCCCTGGAAAGGCTGCTGGTCGAAGAGCTTGAAGCCCAGCGTGTCGCCGTAGTGGTAGTGCCCAAACAGCTTGCCCGTGTTCACGCCCACGAACTCGGCCCCGAAGCTCAGTAGCACCACCGTGGCGCAGAAGCCCCAGAAGCTGGCGTCGCGCTCCGGCTGCAGCCACAGCAGCAGCAGCGCCGTGAGCCCCAGCGTGAGCGGCGTGAACCGCAGGTAAAAGTCGGGGTCGTGCGAAAAGGCCAGCCCCACAAAGCCCGTGATGTGAAACAGCAGCACCAGCCCCTGCGCAATGCGCAGGCGGTGCGAGCTGGCCGGGGGCAGCGGTACGGTGGCGGACAAGGTAGGGGCGGTGAGCGGTTCAGGATACTCCATGCGGCGGAGTCAAGCAGCTAAAAGGTGAAGCCGGCGCGGCCCGAAAGCCCGTGCGCGCCAGTCATCCTTCTACCTCTCAACGTGTAGCTTTTAACGGTCAATAAGATTAGCAACGATTTGGGCCGACAGCAAGCACAGCGGAATGCCCCCGCCCGGATGCACCGACCCGCCGCAAAAGTACAGCCCATCGAGCCGCCCCGAAAAGTTCGGGTGCCGCAGAAACGCTGCCAGCGCGTTGTTGCTCGAGCTGCCGTACAGCGCCCCGCCGAACGACGACGTATCGGCCGCGATGCCGGGCGGCGTCCACACCCGTTCGGCCGCGATGAGCGGCGCCACATCCACGCCCAGGGCGCGGTGCAGGCGGGCCAGCACGGCGGCGCGGGTGCGCCGGGTGAGGGCGGCCCAGTCCTGGCCCTGGTCGTGGGGCACGTTCACCATCACAAACCAGTTTTCGTGGCCGGGCGGGGCATCGCCGGGCGTTTTCTTGCTGGTGATGTTCACGTACACCGTCACGTCGTCGGCCACGGTCTGCTCCTCGAAAATGGCCGCGAACTCGCGCCGGTAGTCGGCCGAGAAGAAGATGTTGTGCAGGTCCAGCTCCGGGAATTCGCGGGCCACGCCCCAGTAAAATATCAGCGCCGACGACGAGCGGGGCTGGCTGAGCGTGCGCTCCGGGGCGGGCTCGCGGGGCAGCAGGCGGCGGTAGGTGGGCACCACGTCCATGTTGCTCACCACCAGTCCGCAGTCGTACACGTCGCGCCCCGTGCGCAGGCCCGTCACGCGGCCGTCGGCCACCAGAATCTCCTCCACCGCCTCGTCGTACCGAAACTGCGCCCCGAACTCCGTAGCCAGCCGGTGCAGGCTCTCGGCAATGGCGTAGATGCCGCCCTCCGGGTAAAATGCCCCGATGCCGTGCTCCAGGTGCGGAATCATGCTCAGCGTGGCCGGGGCCTGGTAAGGGTCTGAGCCGTTGTAAGTGGCGTAGCGGTCGAATAGCTGCACCAGCCGCGGGTCGCTGCCAAATGCGGCTTCGTGGCGCTGGTGCATGGTACCCAGCAGCCCCAGCTGCGGCAGGGCCGCCACCGCCTTCAGCGTTTCGGGGCTGAAGTAGGTGCCCGCCTGGTGCAGCGACTTGTGCAGAAACGTGCCCGCCGTGGCCTCATACGCCCGGCCGGCGCGCGCCAGAAACTGCGTCACGGCCGCCGCCGGGGTGCCCAGCTTCGCCTCCACCTCGGCCGCGAACTTCGCCGCGTCGGCCCAGGCCGCGAGGCGGGTGCCATCAGCAAAAAAGTAGCGGGTGATGGGGTCGAGCCGCTCGTAGCGGAAGTAGTCGGCCGGGGCGCGGTGGGCCAGCCGGAAAATGTCGTCCACCAGTTGCGGCAGCGTGAACAGCGAGGGCCCGGCATCGAAGCGGTACCCGTCCGGCAGCGTAAACTGCTGCATCTTGCCCCCAAACGTGGGGCCGGCCTCGAACACCGTGACCGGGTGCCCGGCCACCGCCAGCCGCGCCGCCGTGGCCAGGCCAGCAATGCCTGCGCCTATAATGGCCACGGGCTGCTGCGAAGGGGAGATATTTTTCTGTTTGATGAAGCGCGCCACTGGTGCCTGCTGTTAAAGAGAAGTCGTCAGAACTAGCCCCAGCGGGGCGGCCCATCGGTAGAAATGCCACGCCCCATACGGACAAAGCCCCAGCGGGGCGACCCTAATAACTGCGTGCCTTGCTTAGCCTTCCAACTCTTTAAATAGGTATTTGTCTTCATAAGCCACCTGAAATTTCTCCAGCAACTGCCGATATTCTTCCCGAAAACTCCGCTGGGCATGATGCTTCGTCTGGCGCTAGATGTAACCGATAACGGATGACAACTGCGAAGTTGAATAGGAAAAGGCTCCGAATCCTTCCTGCCAGGCGAACTTTCCAGCCAACCAGCCCTGCTCATTGATAAACTTCGAGGAAACAGCTTTCACCTCCCGCAGCAAATCCGACAACGCCATATCGGGCCGCAGGCCAATCAGCAGATGCACATGGTCGGGCATGCCATTAATGGCTAACAGCTTCTGGCCACGCGCAGTAATAATGCCGGTGATGTAGCGGTAGAGTTGGGCTGCATGCGATGGCGGAATGCACGCCGCCCGATACTTTACGGCAAACACAACGTGTAGATGGATTTGCGTGTATGTGTTGGCCATATGGCGCTAGTGCTTAGTCAGGCAAGTTAGTTGCCCTAATTTTCTGATAGTGTCGGTCGAGTTTGACGCGGGCTTTTGCCAGGGTGAACTGCCATTTGACCGTGGCCTGGGCCGCATTCCGCTCGGCCACGCAAGCGGCGACGTGG
>JANXMN010000120.1 GCA_025354605.1 Hymenobacter sp.
CCCCCCCCCCCCGCGCCGGCCTATTCGGATACCCTCTTAGGCCGCCCTGAGCCACGGCGCATAACCTGGGGCGAAGCCCCACCGTATCAGCTCCCATTCGATGGCACCTAGTCTCTTCCACTTTTTAATATCCCATGAACACGAAACTGCTCGGCCTGCTGGCCGCCGCCGCCCTGGCCACTGCTGCTTGCACCCAGGATAAAAAGGTGGAAACCACCACCACGACGACTCCCGAAGTCACAACGACGACCACTACCACGACGACCGTGGATACCGTCGCTGCCCGCGACGAAGCCCGCCGCCTGGCCGCCCGGATTGCCGAAGACCTCAAGCTGACCGACCCGGCCGTAGTTACCCGTGTGGAGCGCACCTACTACACTCGCGCCACCCGGCTGGGCGAAGCCCGCAACCGCTACACCACCGACACGACCGGTCAGTACGCCGCCATGCGGCAGATTAACGACCAGGCCGACAACGACATCCGTGCCGACCTCGGCAGCGACACTTACTACAATACGTACTCGGCCAACCGCGCCAACTACGGCGACGGTCCTTACTCGCTGGCTCCCGGTACGGTCGCTACCTCCTCGACCACCACCACCGTGCATCGTGGCAGCGTGGGCCAGGGCTCGGGCGTGAAGAAGATGGAGAACCAGAACGACGGTGACAAGAAGACCAAGTTCGAGAACGGTGCCAAAATCAAGCGCAGCGACGACGGCTCGGTGAAAATCAAAATGGCCGACGGCACGAAAGTAAAAATCGACGAAAACGGCCACCGCACCGTGAAGAAAGGCTTGCTTAACTAAGCCCACACCAGCATAAAGAAGCCCGCTCCGGTTATCCGAAGCGGGCTTCTTTATGCTGGTGTGGCGGGGGGAAAACTTGCTGACTGTGGGGCGTGCCCGCTCCCGCGGCCGCTGGTTTAGTCGCCGTGAATAATCTGGCGAACGTGGTGTTCCAGGTGCAGCACGTAGTCGCTGATGAGCCAGTGCAGGGTGGTCGGGTTGCCGTTCAGGGTCAGGTACTGGTTTTCGAGCAGGCGGGCCGGCAGGCGGCGCAGCAGATGCAGAATGAGCCGGTTCTGGCTGGTCCAGAGCATCAGCAGGTCGGCGGCCGGGAAGTGCTGGTAGTCGGCCACGCGCACCCAGGCATCCTGGTCGTAGGGCCGCAGGCGGTGGGGTGGGGGGGCCAGGCTGGCCAGTATAAAGCGGCGGTAGTTGTTGGTAGCCGAGTCGATGAGGTGCCCCAGAATTTCCTTGCGGCTCCAGCGGCCGGGACCGGGGCGCTCGGTCAGTTCCTCGTCGGGGCAGGTGTGCCAATAGGCGGCCAGGAGGTGGAGCTGCTCCTGAAGCTGTTCGCGGCTTTCGGCTACGTCGGGAGTGACGAGAGCGGGAATATAAACGGACATACTAACAGAAATAAAATCCGGGAAAAATCCTGATTACGGTGGTAAAATTGGCGACAAAACGAGCTTTCCAATCAACGAATTAGCCGAACCCCTGGATTTTCTCGACCTACAAGCGAATCGACCAACTGGCTCCCGTGAACGGGCCGTAGTTGTAGGGTGCCAGCTGCCCGCGCCGGTACCAGGCCCGGGGCCGGGGCAGCACCCGGAAGCCGGTGCCGTGGGCGGTGGGGTCGGCCTCGGTGGGGGCATCCACGCGGGTGCGGCCGTTGCGCACGGCAATTTTGGCGAAAGCGTAGCCCAGGGCAATGCCCACCGGGTAGTCGCTGGCCCAGTGCACGCCATTGTTGAGCATGGCGTAGCCGAGCAGGCCCATCAAGGAATAGCCTACGGGGCGAATGAAGTGGTATTCGGGGTAGTTTTCGGCGATGACCGTGACCGTGGCCATGGCGGTGGCCAGGTGGCCGGTGGGGAAGGCATCGTAGGACGGTACCGAGCTCTGGTAGCGGCTGTACGACGGAAAGAGATGCCACTCGCCCCGCTCCTTACTCGACGTGAACGGGCTTTGGCGGCCCGTGAGGCGCTTGAGCCCCTGCACTACCAGACCGGTGCTGAAGATGGCCTCGCCCAACTCGCTGGAAGTGCGCAGGGCCCGGTTGTCTTTTTTGATACCCCCGTAAATCCAGAAGCTGCTGGCAACGGTTAGGTGAGTCCAGCCATCGCCGAGGTAGTAGAACGTGCTGTTCAAGTTGTCGGGCACGTTGAACTCCAGCGGTAGATTCGCCGAGCCTACCCGAAACGGGATATGAACCAGGCTTTTCTGGGTGCTAGCCGCTTCCAGGCTAATGAACTTGCCGAAGTCCTGCGACCAATCGATGATGGCCTGGTCGGCTGCCCACAGCGCCACCGAGGCAGCGGCCAGGCTGATGAGCGAGCTGGAATTCTCGCGACGAAACGCGTAGCCGGGAAACTGTCCCAAATCGCGCGGAATGTGGTAGGCCCAGCTGAAGGGCTTGGGCTTGTCGTAGTGCCAGGTTTCGCCCGGTGCCACGGTGTAATCCGTGATGCGCCCCTGCGCGTCGCGCGGGTGGATGTGGGGCAGCGTATCGAGGCGCAGTTCCGACAATGGCCGCAGCCGAACGGGCACGCTGGCGGCGGTCGCCGGCATCGTGGCAGGTACTGTCGTCGTCGGTGCAGCGGCGCGGCAGGTATCAGCAACATTGCGCAGGGTATCGGTGGGGGCAGGCAAGGCGGGGGCTGCTTGGGCAATACTGACGGTCAGGCCAAGCAACAGGGAAATGAGCAGCCGCGGGCGGCGGCGGGGGGTAATGGTTAACACGTAATGAACAACTAATTGAATAATAGGACCGTGGCCGTGGGTGCGGCGGCGGACTGGGGTAGCAACGAAATCAGCTAACTGGGCGAAATCTGCGAAACAAGCCGCAAAGGTAACACCGGCTTCACCTTGCGGACACATCCAGTTACGAAGACAAGTGCGCAGACGGATGGCCGTGCGGAATGTTGTGCAAGCCGCGTATCTTTCTGCCAGGCCCGCCGTGTTGGCCGGCTGCACCTTTCGTCCCGCCTATGTCCCCAGCTGTTTCGATGTCTCCCGCCGCCGCTCCGCAAGCCGCCGCCGTTGCCGCCAACCCCTTTCAGGCGCAGTTCGAAGCGCTGCGCCTGCGCGCCCCGCTGTTGCGCAGCGAAGGCGTGAGCGAGCGCCGCGCCCGCTTGAGCAAGCTTTCCGATTGGCTGCACGCGCACCGCACCGACATTCAGCAGGCCCTGCTCACCGATTTCCGCAAGCCCACGGCCGAAACCGACCTCACCGAA
>JANXMN010000125.1 GCA_025354605.1 Hymenobacter sp.
ACAAGGACATCGTGGTGTGCAGCGTGGTGGACCGGAAGGACCTGCTGAAACCGTGGGAGTGCTACGTGATAGTGACGTCGGAAAACCTGCTGCTCAAGCGCATTAGCGCTGTTATCACCGATGCGGACGAGACGTTTGAGCTGCACTCCGACAACCCGGGCTATGAGCCGTACCGGTTGCCGGTGGCCGACATTCAGCAGCTATGGATGGTGCGGGGCTACCTCTCGACGAGCATTCCGGCCCGGCCGATGGACAAGACGATGCAGACCATGGAGCGCCTGCAGGAGGTAATTGAGTTGCTGGGCCACGACTACCACGAGGTGCGGCGCTTCCTGGAAGAAAACGTGCAGCAACCGGCGCAGCTGCGCGGGCAATAAGCGAACGGGCGGGGCTTGGCATGGCTACCGGCTTTTGGCGCCGGGCTTGACCGTGCGCTTTTCGCTTTGCAGGGCGGCCAGCACCTCGGCCTGCTTGAGGTAGGTGCGGCGGCCCATCTTGTGGTAGGTGAGCAGGCCGCGCCGCTTCCACTCGTGGATGGTTTGGGGGCAGACGTCGAGCAGCTCGGCGGCTTCCTGCACGGTGAGCAGGTCGGAGGGGCTGTTAGCGTCGGCGGGAGCCGGGGTGGCGGGGCGCTGGGCAGTTTCGTGCCGGATGATGGCGCGCATGTCCTCCAGCAGCTGGGCGTAGGGGACGGGGCTAAGGATGAAAGGCTCCATGTGGGGCGTCACTGTGGGTGTTGGCCAGCGACGACACAAAGGGAGCTCGGCTTTCATGCGGGTTCAATCGGCGGCATGAAACGCGCACGAAGTCCGCATGAAAGGTGGGTGGCCCGCATGAAAAGCTACGGCATAGCTTTACTCGTTGTGGGCAGTATCTAACTTTTAACACAACTACAATGAAGCCAAAAATGCGTGGGTTAAATGGTGTCGGTATCCAAATGGTCGATAGGGATAGGATAAGAAAAATATGTACTCATGAAGCTGGACACTACGTCGTAGCCAAAGAGCTTGGCTTTACAACCGATGGAATAAGTGCATCTTTTAAGATGCGTGATGGTCACTCAGGGTCAGCGGTCATACTTCCAAGAACGCCGGGAATAGTTGATTTGATTACCCTTGAGCATTATCTAGAGAGAAGAATCCAAGTGCTTTATGCAGGGGTTCTTGCTGAGGCTATGAGCATTGATGGGAATTTTGATGGAGAATACGCCACCAAAAATTGGGAGACCGGGGGTGGGATGAACGACCACGCTAAGATTAGAGAATTAGGACAAGTTCTCAGGAATATAAAATTTCCGATTTCTGTGGATGAAGAAAGTGTCAACAAGGAATTAGCAGAGTTGAATGACACACTCGGTAAAAAGGCAGGGCAACTCGTGGTTAAGCGACTAGAATTGATTCATGGGATAGGTGGTTCTTTAGCTGAAAAAGTCCTAGAGTACGACGTGATGTATGAAATGAATGAGGTGGAATTAAACGGAATTCCTATGGTAAGAGAGCTTTATGGTGATAAATCAGCGATGTCATCAAATGCGTAATTCGACCTAATGTTGGGCCTTCCAGAGGGTAATCCAGCGGCGGGCCTCCACTAAATAATCTTGGAAGCGGGCGCTGCCGCTGCCGTCTTTGAAGGTGGCGAGGCGGTCGCTGAATTTGACGTGGAATTCTTCCTCGAAGGCCTTGCGGTACACGGGGGCGTCGGCAAAGAGCATGAGCTTGGCTTCGAACAGGGCGCGGTAGGCAGCGGGGAAGGCGCTGAGGGGCGCAGCGGCTTTGCCTTTGAGTTCACCGAGGTGCCAGTGGCCGGTAGCAGTGTCGAGCACGCCGAGGGAGGTGAGCAGGTCGCGCAAATCGTTGGGTTTGAAGTTGCCGGAGCAGAGCGTAGCTACGTTTGAGGAAAGAGGCAACGGTGCGGGGCGCTGCGGCTTGGCAGCGGTTCGGGCCTCCTGCACCACTTCTTCGGCCACGCTCCGGACGCTCCGGATGCGGCTATTTTGGGCAAAGGGCACCAACACCACGAACAAGAAGCGCAGCAGCTGGACAGTGTTGGCGTCGTTGGGGCGGTATTGCAGGCGGGTGAGGGGCAGGGCCTCCCACTCGGCGCGGAGGCTGGCGCGGGCGCCGCGCAGGCGGGCCCTGCCGGTGTATTCGCACAGAGCTTCGGTGAGCCGGACGGCTAGCCAGGAGAAATAATACTCGTCGAAATACAGGTCCAAGTCGGTATCGGTGTAGTCAGGAAAGGCGCGGAATTCAGCTTGCAGCTCGACCAGCTCCATAGCGGCCTCAGGGTAGGCCTCGCCGTTGATGCCGCCCTGCAGGGTGAGCCGGCATAGGTAGCGGACACGGCCTTCTGGCGCGTCGAAGCTGGCCAGGTGCTCTTCGAAGTAATCGGCTAGGTTGGTGGAGGCGAAGGGACTGGGCGCGCTGAGCCAGTCGCTCAGCGCGTGCAGGAGGCTTTCGTAAGCATCACCGACTTCGGCGGGCAGCGCGTCGGAGGGAAGAGAATACTGGCGCATAGCTGCCGAGGTGCCAGTTAAGCGAAGGCGCGGGAAAACTCATCGAGCATGGTGTCTTCGGTGACGTTGACGTAGCGCCGGAAGGCTGACAGGCTTTTGTGGCCGGTGATGCGCATGACTACCTCAGGGCGCACGCCGGCTTCCAGCGCAAGCGTGACGAAAGTGCGGCGGGCGGTGTGGGTGGTAACAAACTCGTACTTGGGCGCGGTGGTGGCGCGCCGCTGCCCACCGGCGTAGCGCACCCGCTCGGTGGGCGCGTCGATTTCGGCGAGGCGGGCCAGCTCCTTGAGGTGGCCGTTTAGCTTCTGGTTGGCGAGAGGCCGCAGGGTGCCTTCGGTAACGCGGGCCAGCAGCGGGCGGGCCTCCGGCCGCACGGGGACCGTGACGGTGAGGCGGGTTTTCTGGGTGGTGACGCGGAGGCGGTCGGCCTGGATGTGCTCGGGGCGCAGGGCGGCCACGTCGGAAAAGCGCAGGCCCGTGTAGACGCCCACCAGAAACAGGGCCCGGGCATTATCGAGGGCCGGGCGGGCGCTCAGGTCGAGGTCGACCAAGCGCTGCACTTCCTGGCGGGTGAGGGTGAGGATGTCGGGCTCGCGGTGCTGCCAGCTGAATTTCTTGGGGTCGGCAATGACGGGGTAGCCGTTGTCGAGGGCCCAATTGAGGAAGTGCTTGAGCCGAAACAGGTTCTTGTGCACGGCGCTGTCGACGAGGTTGCGCTTGGTGAGCAAGTAGCGGGCGAAGCGTTCGGCGAAGCCGTTGCCTACGGTGGCGAAGTCGACGGCGTAGCCTTCGAGCTGTTGCAGGTCGCGCAGGTGCCGGAGCGAGGTGCGGTAGGTGCGGAGGGTGTTGGGGCTTTGGGTGAGGCTGCGGCTTTCTATCCACTCGGAGAATACGGTGAGCAGATTGGGGCCAACTGGGGTGCCAGGCTCAGGCTCGGGCGCTGTTGGCTTGGCTTCTTCCGGGATGGCCAATACCCGCAACTCCTCAGCGGATGGGACGGTGCCGGCGGCTACGTGCTTGTCGCGGCAGGTTTCGAGTCGCTCGGTGAGCACCTTGAGCCAATCGTTCAGGGCGCCGTTGCGCGGGTAGCCGCGGGTCAGGGCTTTTTGTTCGCCGGCGTCCCATTGTTTGGGATGAATGGAATGGCCGGAGTAGACCTTGATTCGCCGGCCCGCGAAGCTCAGAAACGTGAATAGCGGGGTCGGTTTTTCGGCGCTGGGTTCTACCAGCAGGAAGCGAATTTTTGCCATTGAAGTGAGAATTAGTTGCCACTTCAAAGCTAATGAATTTAGTGGGACATGGGACGGAATCTGGGACAAAAGCGCCGATTCTGACTTGCGTAGTTAGTAAAATAAGGGGGTTGAAGGTAT
>JANXMN010000141.1 GCA_025354605.1 Hymenobacter sp.
CGATCTGCTGCGCTACGCCCCTGCCGGGGGCGGCCCGCCCAGTACCGCCCGGCTGCTGCGCGAGTAGGGGCGGGGGTAGGTGGGCCGCCCCCTACGTCCCAATCACAAACACCGTCGGAATCTTGTGCAGTTCGGGAATGGGTAGCCGCCGCCAGTCGGCCACGGTCAGGGTTTTGATGAACTCACCCGCGCCGGTCACGTCGGCGGCTACGCACACGCGGGTGCCGGGCTGCAGGTGCGCCAGCAGGTCGGCCAGCAGCGCCCCGTTGCGGTAGGGCGTTTCGATGAACAGCTGCGACTGCCGCCGCTGCTGCGCCTCTTTCTCCAGCGCCTTGATGGCGGCCACGCGCGGGCCTTTCTCGATGGGCAGGTAGCCGTGGAAGGCAAACTGCTGCCCGTTCAGCCCCGAGGCCATGAGCGCCAGCAGCAGCGACGACGGCCCCACCAGCGGCCGCACCCGCAGGCCCAGCCGGTGCGCCTCCCGCGCCAGAGCCGCGCCGGGGTCGGCAATGCCGGGGCAACCCGCCTCGCTGAGTACGCCAGCATCCAGGCCGTCTTTCACCAAGGGAGCCATAGCGGCGCGCACTTCGGCCTCGGAGCTGTCCTTGTCGATGACCACGAAGCGGATATCCTCAATGACGCGGAGCGGGGCCACGCTTTTTACGAAGCGGCGGGCGGTGCGCACGTTCTCCACCAGGAAGTAGGGCAGGGCCGCCACGGCGGCCACCACCTGCGGCGGCAGCACCTGCGGGGCCGTGTCATCGGCCAGCGGCGTCGGGATGAGAAAAAGGGTATTCAATGAACAATTAACATTTAACAATGAGCAATTGGGTTCGCCTGCCTCTGCGTGCCTCTGCGGTAACTTCCCGGCCGACTCCGCCCGGATTCGGCAGCTGCTGCTTTAGCTCAGCACAAAGTCCCGCACCATCGCAAATATCTCGTCCGGCTTTTCGGCGTGCACCCAGTGGCCGGCATCGACCACGGTAGCCACTTGCGAGTTCGGGAAAAGCGCCGGGATGCCGTGCAGCTTGTCGTCGGCCGTGATATAGTCGGACTTGCCGCCCCGGATGAACAAGGCGGGCTTCAAAAACGGCGCGCTGCTGGTCGTGGCCTCGCCAATAGCAGCCAGCTGGGCGGCCAGCACTTCCAGGTTGATGCGCCAGGCAAAGCGGTTGTCTTCCTTGCGGTAGAGGTTTTTCAGCAGAAACTGCCGGGTGCCCACGTTGGGTACGAATTTGGCCAACGCCGTGTCGGCTTCCTGCCGGTTGGTGCAGGTGGTGAAGTCGACGGATTGCAGGCCGGCCAGGATGTCGTCCTGGTGCTCCATATCGGAAAAGCGCGGGGCGATGTCGACCACGATGAGCCGGGCCAGCCGCTCGGGGTGGTCGAGGGCCAGGCGCATGGCCACTTTGCCGCCCATGCTGTGGCCCAAAAGCGTGGTGTCGGCACCAAGCTGGAGGTGGTCGAATAAGTCGAGCACGTCCTGCGCCATGAGGGCGTACGAGTGCTCGGAGCTGTGGAAGGAGCGGCCGTGGTTGCGCAAATCGACGCTCACCACGCGCAGGCCGGCTTCGGTGGCCCAGCGGCGCGCCAGGCTCTGCCAGTTGTCGAGGGTGCCGAACAGGCCGTGGAGAATAACCAGCGGGCGGCCCTGGCCCTGGTCGAGGTAGTGCAGTAGTGGCATGGGGCAAAAGTAGGGCGCGGGCCAGGAAAAGCGGTAAAATAAGTAGGGTGCGGGGCTGGTCCCCGCCCGCCGCTGAACGACTCGCACTTGAATCGTTCAGCAGCAGACGGGGGACCAGCCCCGCACCCTACATCGGTTCGCGTTGCTTTTACGCGCCCGCCGTAGCCGCCCGAAAAGCGGGGGCAAACACCGTCTCGACGAATTCTTCCAGCGTAGTGGGCGTGGTGCTGGCCGCGTCGCGCGGGGCGCTCACCATCACCTTTTCATCGTTCATGTTGCGTGTCATCTCGTCGTAGAGGCTGGCCATGTTCTCGCTCAGGCCCGCGCCCACCATGCCTTTCTTGGCGTCGTCGTAGCCGAAGGGGACGTAGGGCAGCTCGGGCCGGCCAATGGCCTGGCCAATGGCCGTGGTAGCGTCCTGCAGCGAGTAGTTGCGCGGCCCCAGCAGGTACTGCACCGAGCGGGCGGCAAGCGCCGGGCCACCCAGCAGCTCGGCGGCTTTGGCGGCAATGTCCTTGGTCGCCACCATCGGAAACTGCAGGTCGGGCCGCATGGCCGAGCCGATGAGGCCCATGTGCTGCACCATACCCACGTTGGCCAGCAGATTCTCCATGAAGTAGGCAGGCCGCAAATGCGCCACCGTGAGGCCCTCAATAGCGTTGAGGCGGGCTTCCTGGTAGTGCACACCCAGTACGGGGCCGGTGCCGGCGGGCAGGTCGGCCCCAATGCTGCTCAGGTGTACGGCCTGCTTCAGGCCCGACGCGCGCACGGCCTGGGCCGTGGCTTCGCCCACCTGCTGCATGTGGGCCAGCACGTCGGGGGCCGTCACGTTGGGCGGAATCATGAGGAAAGCGGCGTCGGCCCCGCGCAGGGCTTCGGTGAGGAAGGACGCGTCGTGGGCGTCGCCGGCTTTGGGGGTGGCCCCCGCCTGGGCGAGGGCATCGAGGCGGGCGCTGGGGCGGGCCACGGCGGTTACCTGGTGTCCCTGCCCGAGCAGGTGGTGGACGAGGGCGGTGCCGATGTTGCCGGTCGCGCCGAGAACGGTGATTTTCTTAGCCATGTAACAGATAAGCAAGCCGGCGCGGGGTTGCGCAGCGGCCATACAAAGGTGAATGCTTAACTTTGTTTTTCGCAAGTACCTACTAGAAAGTAGGGTACTTACTTAAAAGTAATAATCACTGTTCCTCAACCAAATAATTTTTATGTCGAAACCAACTAAGCAGCAGGCGGCCGAAGCGTACTGGGCCGGCAGCAGCGCCGAGCCCCCGCTGACCTGCCCCGTTCGCACGACGCTCAACGTGCTGGGCGGCAAGTGGAAGCTGCTCATTCTGTCCTATCTGCTCGACGAGCCCCGGCGCTACGGCGAATTGCGCCGCCTGATGCCCGAAATCACGGAGAAGATGCTGATTCAGGAACTGCGGGAGCTCGAAACCGATGGCATCGTGGTGCGCACCGTGCACCAAACCGTGCCGCCGCGCGTCGATTACAGCCTTACCGAGCAGGGAAAAAGGGTGCGGCCCATGTTTGCCGAACTGCTGGGCTGGGGCTGGCAGTACCTGGGACGCGAGGGCGGATTGCGGGCCGGGGCCAGAGCCTGAGACGGGGATTGTTTTGACGACACTAAACTAATTTTTAGACGAGTCTAAAAATTCATACCTTTGTCATGTTAAGCGCCGTTGCTTCGGGGTTTGGCTGCGTGGGGGGAAGAGCTGGCGCGTGCCGGCTGTTTTCTTTGTGCAAACTGTTCCTTTATTCACGCTCCCGTATTTTGCGCTTCACCCTATCGCTGCTGCTGGCCGCGTTGCCGCTGGCAACCCTGGCCCAGGTAACGCCCCCCGGCTCCACCTCGCCCACTACCCCGCCCAACGCGGCTTCGGCCCAGGAGCCGGCCCACCAGCCCAACGCTACGCCCGACAAGCCCCGCAACTGGAGCCTGCACTTCCAGCAGACGCTGATTAACCAGTGGCATAGCGACATCAGCACGCCCTACGCCGGCGACTACAGCCTGTTCGACCGCGAGTCGGCCAAGCTCTCCTTCACCAGCACACTCTTCATTGGCCGGCGGCTGTGGAAGGGCGCGGCGGTGTATTTCAACCCCGAAGTGGCCGGCGGCAGCGGCCTGAGCAGCGCCCGCGGCATTGCCGGCTTCCCCAACGGCGAAACCTTCCGCATCGGCGTGGCCGACCCGGTGCTGTACCTGGCCCGCCTCTACGTGCGCCAGACCTTCGCCATCGGCGCCGATACCGAGGTGGACGAGGACGACCTGAACCAGGTGGCCGGCGCGCGGCCGAAGCGCTATTTCGCCATCAACCTGGGCAAGTTCAGCGTGGCTGATTTCTTCGACCAGAACAGCTATTCGCACGACCCGCGCACCCAGTTCATGAACTGGAGCCTAATGAGCGCCGGGGCCTGGGACTACGCCGCCAACACCCGCGGCTATACCATCGGCGGCGTGCTCGAATACGTAACGCCCGAGTTCGGGGCGCGCTTCAGCTCAACGCTGCTGCCCGTGTATGCCAACGGCCCGCTGCTGGACTACCGCTACGGCAAGGCCCACGCCGAAACCCTGGAACTGACCAAAACCTACCACCTGGCCCAGCGCCAAGGCACGGTGCGGGTGCTAGGCTTCCGCAACGTGGCCCCCATGGCCACCTACCGCAGCGCCGTGGCCCTGGGCCAGTACCAGCAAACCCAGCCCGACCTGGAGAGCGTGCGCCGCGACGGCCACACCAAAATTGGCTTCGGCATCAATGCCGAGCAGGAGCTGAGCAAGAACGTGGGCCTGTTTGCCCGGGTGAGCTACAACGACGGCATCAATGAAACCTGGGCCTTCACCGAAATCGACCACAGCGCCAGCCTGGGCGTGGTGAGCACCGGCGACCGCTGGGGCCGGCCCGACGACCGCCTCGGCGCGGCCGTAGTGGCCAACGGCATCAGCGCCGAGCACCGGGCTTACCTGGCGGCCGGCGGCTATGGCTTCATCATCGGCGACGGCGCGCTGAACTACGGCCTGGAGCAGATTGGGGAGGTGTACTACAGCTTCAGCCTGCCGCGCTACCACGCGGCCATTAGCCCCGATTATCAGTTCATCCACAACCCGGGCTACAACCGCGACCGCAGCGGCCCGGTGCACGTGGTGGCCGTGCGCCTGCACGTCGAATTTTAAAGACCGGGCGGGGCCGGCGTGTATCTTTACCAAACACTATCCGGCTCTGATTATGGCTCCCATTACCTCTCTTTCGCAGCTCGACGCCACCAAAACCTACAGCTACGCCGACTACCTGACGTGGAAGTTCGACGAATTCGTGGAGCTTATCAAGGGCCGGCTTGTGCGGCCGATGGCCGGCCCCAGCCGGTTGCATCAGGTGTATGCTGGTAATTTTTTTGGGGAAATCCGGCAGCATCTGAAGGGAAAGCCCTGTCAGGTGTATGTGGCTCCCTTCGACGTGCGCCTGACCACGGCCGGGGCTAATGGGGACCAGCAGATTGCCACCGTGGTACAGCCCGACATCTGCGTGATATGCGACCTGGCCAAGCTCGACGACCGGGGCTGCGTGGGCGCGCCCGACTGGATTATTGAAATTCTGTCGCCCGGCAACACGTCGCGCGACACCAAAACCAAGTTCGACCTCTACGAAGAAAGCGGCGTGCTGGAGTACTGGATAGTGTTTCCGGGGGTGAAAACCGTGGCCGTGTACGTGCTCGAAAACGAGCAGTACCAGTTGGCCGGCGAGTATTATGAGCCCGGCCCCATTCCGGTGCGCACCCTGCCGGGCCTTTTGCTGGAATGGACCGAAGTATTTGCCGAAGCATAGCCGCGCCGGACAACCGCGGTAACGTTTGGGGCATCATGCCGGTAACCGGATTTACTCACTGCTGTTACGCAGCCGCTAAAGCAGCCCGTGTTTTTGTTTCTGGTTGCTCGTTGCTCGTTGCTGGTTGATTATCCAGGGTGAACCAGAAACAAGAGACCGGGAACCAGAAACAAAACCCGGGTTTCGGCAGCCACTGCGTAACATCAGTTACTCATTCACCCTTTCTCCTTTTTTCGCATGAAGCATTCTCCGATTACCTCGATGTGCGCTGGCCTGCTGGTGCTGGCCGGGGGCGCGCTCTCGTCCTTCACCGCTACCCGGCCCCTGGCCGACCGCGAAACCCGCCCGGTGGGCGCGTTCACCGAAATCAGCCTCGGCGGCTCGGCCCACGTGGTAGTGAAGCAGGGCAGCCCGCAGAGCGTAGTGGTAGAAGCCAGCAAAGAAGCCCTGGCCGATTTTGAAACCGAGGTGCAGGGCGGCAAGCTGCGCCTGGGCAACCGGCGCAACCCCGACGGCAACATGTCCCACTACAAGGACCGGGGCCCCGTGACGGTGTACGTGACCGTGCCCAGCCTGACGGCCCTGCGCGTGGGCGGCTCGGGCAAGCTCGAAATGACGGGCCCGCTGGAAGCCACTGCGCTGGTGCTGGCCGTCGGGGGCTCCGGCGACCTGCTGGTGCCGGCCCTGAAAGCCAGCAGCCTCGAAACGTCGGTGTCCGGCTCGGGCAATGTGACGGTGGGCGGCAGCAGCTCCAGCAACGACATCCGCATCAGCGGCTCGGGCAACCTGCGCGCGCAGAACCTGAAAACCGAAACCAGCCGCGCCCGCATCAGCGGCTCGGGCGATGCCCACGTGTACGCCAGCCGCACGGCCGATGCGGCCATTTCCGGCTCGGGCAGCCTGTACGTGGCCGGCGGGGCGCAGCTCAGCAGCAGCGTGCGCGGCAGTGGCCGTATTAAGAAAGAATAACAAGCTAACAACCTGTGGAAAAGCCCCGGCTGCCGCGTGCCGTCGGGGCTTTTGGCTGGGCTGGTAATGGCCTGGGGGTATAAAATTCGGGCATCTGGCCAAACCGGCCCGACCGCCCGCAAGGCGGGGCCGTACCTTTGCTGGCCGCTTCGGCGGAATATTTTCCCACCCAATACTACCCCGTGTATCTTCATCATGTGGCGACCTACCTCCCGGAGGCCGTCGTTACCAATGCGCATTTCACCCGCCTCAACGGCCTCGCCAGCGAGTGGATTATTGAGCGCACCGGCATTCAGGAGCGCCGCAAGGCAGCCCCCGGCGAAAATGCCAACACGATGGCCATTGCCGCTACCCGCGCCGCCCTGGCCGCCGCCCCCGCCTTCGCTCAATCCAGCATCGACCTCATTGTCGTCGGCACCTACACTCCGCACGATACCATCTTCACGGCGGCCCACGCGGTGCAGCGCGACCTCGGCGTGAACGAGATTCCGACCGTCAGCATTTCTTCGGCCTGCTCGTCGCTGCTGAACGCGGTGGAAATCGTGGAAGGCTACTTCGCCATGGGCAAGGCCACCCGCGCCCTGGTAGTCGTGACCGAGCACAACACGGCTTACAACAACGAGGAGGACACCATGGCCGGCCACCTCTGGGGCGACGGTGCGGCAGCCCTGCTCATCAGCAAGGAGCGCCTTAGCCCCGATGACCTGCACATTGCCGAGGTCATCACCGGCGGGGCCGCGCCCGTGGGCAAGGCCGACGAGGCCGTGACCCTGAAGCCGGTGGAGAAGGGTATCGTGATGCCCTTCGGCCGCGACGTGTTTCAGCAGGCCTGCATCTACATGGCCAAAGTCACCCAGACCCTGCTCGACCGGCATCAGATTGCCACCGCCGACCTCACCTACCTCATTCCGCACCAGGCCAACCTGCGCATCTCGAAAAACGTGGTGAAACAGCTCGGCCTCGACCCGGCCCGGGCCGTGAGCAACATCGAGCGCCTGGGCAACACCGGCTGCGCCGGGGCCGCCATCGGCCTGGCCGACGTGTGGGACACCCTG
>JANXMN010000268.1 GCA_025354605.1 Hymenobacter sp.
GCAAAATCACGGCGGCGGGCGTAGTGAGCACCCTGGCCGGCACGGGCACGCAGGGTACCGCCGACGGGCCGGGCAGCAGCGCTACGTTCGTATATCCAGCGGGCGTGGCCGTGGACGCGAGCGGCACCTCGGTGTACGCGGCCGACTACTACGGCGCGAAGATTCGCAAAATCACGGCGGCGGGCGTGGTGAGCACCCTGGCCGGCACGGGCTCAAGTGGCTCGGCCGACGGGCCGGGCAGCAGCGCCACGTTTAACAATCCGGTGGGCGTGGCCGTGGACGCGAGCGGCACGGTGTACGTGGGCGACGAAAGCAACCAGAAGATTCGCAAAATCACGGCGGCGGGCGTGGTGAGCACCCTGGCCGGCACGGGCATACGGGGTTTCGCCGACGGGCCGGCCAGCAGCGCCATGTTTTATTCTCCGGCGGGCGTGGCTGTGGACGCGAGCGGCACCGTGTACGTGGCCGACCAAGCCAATAACAGGATTCGCACGACGGCCCCCGCCGTTGCCCCCACCTTCACCACCCAGCCCACGGGCGCGAGCGTGTGCCAGAACGGCACGGCCACGCTCACGGCGGCGGCCAGCGGCAGCCCCACCTACCAGTGGTACAGCAATGGCACCACCAACAGCAACACGGGCGGCACGGCCATCAGCGGGGCCACCAGCGCCAGCTACAGCGCCCCCACCACGGTGGGCGGCACCGTTTACTACTACGTGGTGGCCACCAACGGCGGTGGCTCGACGACCTCCAACGCGGTGGCCGTGGTGGTAACGGCCACGGCCGCCCCCACGGGCAGCGCCAGCCAGAGCTTCAGCACCGGGGCCACGGTGGCCAACCTGACCGCCACCGGCACGGCCATTCAGTGGTACGCGGCCAGCAGCGGCGGCACGGCCCTGGCCAGCACCACGGCCCTCACCAATGGCACCACCTACTACGCCACCCAAACCGCAGGCGGCTGCGAGAGCGGTAGCCGCTTGGCCGTGACGGCCACCGTCACCACCCCCGCCCCCACCCTCAGCGGGGCCAGCCCCACGAGCGGGCCGGCGGGCACGTTCGTGACCGTAACGGGCACCAACCTGACGGGGGCTACGAACGTGCGCATCGGGCCGAGCTTCTTTGAGGTGAGCGCCACCTTCACCGTGGTCAGCGCCACCACCATCACCTTTAGCGTGCCCGTCGGCACCTTCACCGGCCCCGGGGCCATCACGGTGTTTACGCCCGGCGGCTCGGCCTCGACCCCCTTCAACGTGACCGTGGTGACGGCCCCCACCGTGACCACGGCCGCCCCGGCCAGCATCACGACCACCACGGCCACGCTCGGTGGCAACGTGACGAGCGACGGCGGCGGCACCATCACCGAGCGCGGCGTGGTGTACGTGCTGGGCGCGGGCACGCCCACCACGGCTAATACCAAGCTGACGGCCACCGGCACCACCGGCACCTACACCGTGAGCGCCACCGGCCTGACGGCCGGCACCCAGTACACCACGCGGGCCTACGCCATCAACTCGGCCGGCACCAGCTACGGCAGCAGCGCGAGCTTCACGACCACGGCCGCCCTGGCCGCCAGCACCAGCCGCACCAACGTGAGCTGCTTCGGCGGCAGCAACGGCACGGCCACCGCCACGGCCACGGGCGGCACGCCCGGCTACACCTATAGCTGGAACACGAGCCCCGCGCAAACCACGGCCACGGCCACCGGCCTGCCCGCCGGCACCTACACCGTGACCGTGACCGACGCGGCCAGCGCCACCACGACGGCTACGGCCACCATCACCGCGCCATCGGCCCTGGCCAGCAGCGTGAGCAGCCAGACCAACGTGGCCTGCTTCGGCGGCAGCACCGGCAGCGCCACGGTGGGCGTGAGCGGCGGCACCGCCGGCTACACCTACAGCTGGAGCCCCAGCGGCGGCACGGCCGCCACGGCCACCGGCCTGGCCGCCGGCCCCTACACCGTGACCATCACCGACGCCAATAGCTGCACCAAAACGCAGGCCGTGACCATCACCCAGCCAGCCTCGGCCCTGGCCGTGGCCACGAGCAAAACCGACGCCACCACCAACGGCGGCACCAACGGCACGGCCACCGCCACGGCCACGGGCGGCACGCCCGGCTACACCTATAGCTGGAACACGAGCCCCGCGCAGACCACGGCCACGGCCACCGGCCTGCCCGCCGGCACCTACACCGTGACCGTGACCGATGCCAACGGCTGCACCGCCTCGGGCGCGGCCACCGTGGGCCAGCCGGCCCCGGCCCCCGTCAACCTGACCATCAGCACGGGCACGGCCGCCGCGCCCATCAGCATCGCGGCCGGCACCTACAACAACATCACGGTGACGAGCACCGGCTACGGCCGCCTCGCCGGGGCCGTGGTGCTGAACGGCACCTTTGCCGTGAGCGGCAGCCTCGACACCAACTGCCAGGCCCTGACCGGCAGCGGCAGCTTCACGCTGAGCGCCGGGAGCACCCTCTACATCTGCGACGATAACGGCATCACGGCCAGCGGGGCCAGCGGCGCGGTGCAAATCGCCACCCGCTCGTTCTCGTCCGATGCGAGCTACGTGTACAACGGCAACGCCTTTGTTCAGAATACGGGTACCGGCCTGCCGGCCCAGGTGCGCAACCTGACCGTTGCCAACGACAACAACGACGTGCGCCTGAGCCAGCCCGTGGCCATCCGCCAGGTGCTGACGATGACCGGCAAGGGCAACCTGCTGCTCAACGGCCAGGCCCTGACGCTGCTCTCCGACGCCAGCGGCACGGCCCTGGTCGTGAACGGCGTCGGCGCGGGCCTGGTATCGGGCGGCACGGCCACCGTGCAGCGCTACCTCGACGGCTCGCTGAACGCTGGCCTGGGCTACCGCCACCTCAGCGCCCCGGTCAGCGGCTCGACGGTGAACGACGTGGCCACGGCCGGCTTCGTGCCGGTGGTGAACAGCAACTACAACACCTCGGCCACGCCGGGCACCGCCATCCCCTTCCCCACCGTGTTTGGCTACGACCAAAGCCGCGTGGGCACCGTGACCAACAACCTGGCCCCCTTCGACCAGGGCTGGACCTCGCCCGCCGCCCTTACCGACGCGCTAACCGTGGGCCGGGGCTACACCGTGAACATCACCGGCGGCCTCACCCCCGACTTCACCGGCACCCTGACCACTGGCTCCCAAACCCAGAGCCTGAGCCGGGGCGCGGCCGCCGAGGCCGGCTGGCAGCTGGTGGGCAACCCCTACCCCGCCCCGCTCGACTACAGCCTGGTGGCCCCGGCCGACCGGGCGAACCTCGACGCGGCCATCTACGTGTTTGAGAGCAGCAGCCAGTACGCCGGCTCGTACCGCGCCAACGTGAACGGGGTGGGCGGCAACGCCAACTCCGGCAGTGCCCTCATCGGCAGCAGCCAGGCGTTCTTCGTGCGGGTGAGCGCCGGCCAGCCCACCGGCGCGCTCACCTTCCGCGACGCCCAGCGCGTGACCAGCTACGCCACCCAGGTGCCCGTGCGCCGCGGCACGGCCGGTACCCGCCCGCTGGTGCAGCTGCGCCTGCAAGGCGGCAGCGCCCCGGCCGATGACGCGTTCGTGTACGTCGAAACCGGGGCCACGCCGGGCTTCGACGCCGCGTTCGACGCCATCAAGCTGCCCAACTCCACCGGCCTGAACCTGGCCGCCGTGGCCGCCACCGGCGAGGCGCTGGCCATCCAGGGCCTGCCCCTGCTCACGGCCGCCACCGTGGTGCCCCTGACCGTGGACCTGCCCGCCACGGGCACCTACGCCCTCACGGCCCCGGCCCTGGACAACCTGCCCGCCACCACCCAGGTGGTGCTGGTGGATAACCTGACCGGCACCCGCCAGGACCTGCGTACGCTGCCCGCCGCCGGCTACGCCTTCACGGCCGCCGCCCGCCACCTGGCCGGCCGCTTCACCCTGAACCTGGCCCCGGCCGGCGCGCTGGCCAGCAGCCCCGCCGCCCTGGCGGCCCAGGTGCTCGCCTACCCCAACCCGGCCCACGACCGCCTCACCCTGGTGCGCCCAACGGGTGCGGCCACCTCGGCCGAGCTGGTGAATGCCCTGGGCCAGGTGGTGCGCCGCTTCTCCCTGCCCACCCCCGAAACCAGCCTCGACCTGCGCGAGCTGGCCACCGGCGTGTACCTGCTGCGCCTCACCGTGGCCGGCCAGCCCGTCAGCAAGCGCCTGGTCATCGAGTAAGCCCGTCTCCGGTTAGGCCGGGGCGGTCGGGCGGCTTTTTCCGCCGCCCGACCGCTAGCCGTCCGCACCCGCCCGACCGCTAGCCTTCCGCACCCATTTCTTTCACCTTTGCGAGTATATCCCATGCGTACCAAACAGCTTTTATTCCTGAGCCTGCTGCTGTTGGCCGGGGCTCGCCTCCAGCAGGCCCGCGCCCAGGCCCCGGCCGACGGCGGCCCCGCCCCCGCCGGCCCCACGGCCACCCCGCTCGACGGTGGGGCCAGCCTACTGCTGGCCAGCGGCGTGGCCTACGGCCTGCGCCGCCTACGCCAGCAGCGCCGGGCTGGGTAGCCCAATTGTTCCCGCGCGTAACAGCCCGAGGCGGGCGGGTGGCTTTTTACCACCTGCCCGCTACTCGTTGGCCGGAACCGCGCAAGAAGTTAGCAAGAAGTTAGCGGGCGGGTGGCGAAAAGCCACCCGCCCGCCTCGGTTCAAGGGTCGGGCAGCACTGGTCCTTCACCCCAAGCCAGCCTCACCGGCGTCCCCCCTCGACAGCGGAGCCTCGCTGTTGGCCGGCGGCGGACCCTACGGCCGGTGCCGCCGGCCAGCAGCAGCGCCACGTTGTTGAATTGTACTTGGCCCCCGTCGCTCCTCGCGGCGGGGGCTTTTTGCGGACGCGCCGGGGCGGCGGGCACGGCCGCCCGTCTGCGTCAGGCCTCCGCGTCGGGAAATATGTCGGCCCAGTCCAGCCCCAGCGCGGGCAGCGTGGCGCAGGGCACCGGGCCGGGGCCGGCGTACTCGCCCACGAGGCGGTAGTGGGCGGTGGCCTCGTCGAGAACGAACACGGAGATGCTGGCCTCGGCGGGGGCCACTATCCAGTATTCGGCCACGCCGTTTTCCTCGTACAGGTCGAACTTGTCTTTCCAGTCGCGGGCCTGGGTGCCGGGCGAAGTCACCTCGATTATCAGGTCGGGCGAGCCCAGGCAGCCGCGCTTCTCAATCTTGGTGGGGTCGCAGATGACGCACACGTCGGGCTGCACCACAGTGTGCACGGCTGCATCTGCGGGGTGGGCCGGGGTGCCGCGCTTGAGCAGGCGCACGTCGTAGGGGGCGATGCGCACCTGGCAGAGCTGGCCGCGCAAATGCGCGCGAATGTCGGCGTACAGGCCCCCGGTTATTACCTGGTGTAAGTCGGTGGGGCCACTCATGCGGCGCATGATGCGGCCGCGTACCAGCTCCACCAGCTCAGTGAACTGCCAGGTGAGGTAGTCGGCGTAGGTGTAGGAGCCGTTGGGGTCGAGCTGGGCGAGGTCGGTGATGGGTGTAGGCATGAGGTAAAAATACGGGACAAGTCCGGTAGCCCGCCGCTGGGGTGAAGCGGCCGCTTGTTGGCTGGCCACTCGCCCCCGTCGCGGCGGCAGCAGGGGCTTTTTGGTGGCCGCCTTCACCTCACGGGACCCCTTTGGGGCATAACCCCCCTCTCCTGCGGAGAGGGGGGACTAATTTCTAGCTCTAGATGTAGACGACTAGTTTTAAAACTAGAAGCTAGTTCCCCCTCTCCGCAGGAGAGGGGGCTAGGGGGTGAGGTGAAGGCCGCTGCTGAAACGCCACGCTGGGCGGGTAGCCAAACTGCCGCGAAAAAGCCGTGGAGAACGCCGCCGGGCTGCCGAAACCCACTTGGTAAGCTACCTCGGCCACCGTGCCCACCTGGGCCCGCAGCAGCGCCCGTGCCCGCTGCAGCCGCGTGCCCCGGATGTGCTCGCCCGGCGACTGCCCGGTGAGGGCCTTGAGCTTGCGGTGCACCTGCGTGCGGCTCATGCCAATGGCCGAGCCCAGCTCATCTACCCCAAAGGCCTCGTCGCCGAGGTGATGGAGCACGGCCTCGTCGATGCGGCGCAGGAATTCCTGGTCGAGCGAAGGCAGGCTGGCCACGGCGGCGGCGTGGGTGTCGGGCAGGGCCAATGCCCCACCGGCCGGTGGGGCCAGCGCTGGCACCTCCGGCTCGGCGGCGGCTTGTGCTGCTGCTTCCACCGCTGCCGTTGCTTCAGCAGCGGTCAGCGTTGCTTCCGGCTCTGCTGCCGGCCCGGCCTCCAGCACGGCGGCTGGCATATCGGCCGCAATGGCGACAGGATAAGCGGTGGCCGAAGCGGCGGCTTCGGCCTGCTCCGGGGCAGCCGAGGGAGCGATTTCAAGGACACTTTCCGGGGCCTGCAGCCGCTGCAAGCGGGTATGCAGGCGCTGACGCAAGGCCAGCAGGTTGCGCACCTGCGCGCGCAGCTCGCGCGGGTTGAAGGGCTTGGCCAGGAAGGCATCGGCACCGGTTTCGAGCCCTTCGAGCTTGGCTTCGTCGCCCGAGCGGGCCGTGAGCAGCACCACCGGCACGTGGCTGGTGGCCGGGTCGGTTTTGAGGGCGGCGCACACTTCGTAGCCATTCAGGCCGGGCATCATCAGGTCGCTCACCACCAGGTCGGGCACTTCGGCCCGGGCCAGGGCCACGCCGGCCGTGCCATCCTCGGCCAGCAGCAGGCGGTAGCCGGCGGGGGCCAGCGTGGCCCGGATAAACTCGCGCACATCGGCGTTGTCTTCGACGATGAGCACCACGTCGGCTTCCGCAGTTTCGGTGGGCGGGATGGCTTCGGGCAGCAAGGCGGCATTCTCGGCCACCGGCGGCAGGTTACTGGCGGCCAGCGTGTGCAGAGCGGTAATGGCGGTGGCCGCATCGGAGCTGGCGGGCACCTGGGTGGCCTCTACCGGGCGCAGGCCCCGGGGCAGCCGCACCGTGAAGGTGGCCCCCTCCCCCGGCTGGCTGGCCACGCTCACCATGCCGCCGTGCAGGGCTACCAGCTCGCGCACCAGGGCCAGGCCAATGCCCGTGCCGGTGCGCTGCACGTGGCCGGAAGCGTTGCCGGCCTGGTAGAAACGGTCGAACAAATGGGGCAGGTCGGCGGCCGCAATGCCCGAGCCGGTATCGCGCACGGCGATAACCACGCTGCCGGCCGGCGCGTCGGGCATGGGCAGCGCTTCCATCACGGTCACCGTCACAAAACCACCGGCGGGCGTGAAGCGCAGGGCATTGGCAATGAGATTGGTCAGAATCTCGTCGAGCTTGCCCGCATCAAACACCAGCGGTACGAGCGTGGCCGGGGCCGCGCAGCGTAGTAGAATACGGCGGCTTTCGGCCAGCGAGGCGAAGGCGGCCACCACCTGCCGGGCGGCCAGGCCGGCATCGCCGGCCGTGGGCAGCAGGCGCAGCGCTCCGGCTTCGAGCTTGCTCAAATCGAGCAATTGATTGATAAGGGCCAGCAGCTTGCGGGCATTGCGCAGCATCAGGGCCCCCTGGCGGCGCACACCGGGGTCGGGCGCATCGGTAGCCAGCTCTTCGGCCGGCCCCAGAATGAGCGTGAGCGGGGTGCGCAGCTCGTGGCTGACGTTGGTGAAGAAGTTGGTTTTCACCCGGTCCATCTCCTGCAAATGGGTCAGGGCCTGCTGTTCGAGCCGGCGGTCGGCGCGGTCGCGCTCGCGGCCCCGGGTCAGGCCGCGCACCCCATACAGCGTCAGGCCAAAGGCCAGCAGGTAGCCGCCGTAGGCCCACCAGGTGCGCCACCACGGCGGCCGGATGGTGAGGGCAAACTGCGCGGGCCGGGCGCTCCAGAGGCCGTCTTCGTTGGCGGCGCGCACTTCGAAGGTGTAGCTGCCCGGCTCCAGGTTGGTGTAGGTGGCCGAGGTAGCCGTGAGCGGGCCGGCCCAGTCGTCCTCAAACCCCAGCAGCCGGTACTGGTAGCGCACTTTTTCGGGGTGGGTGAGGCTGGTGCCCACGTAGTCGAAGGTGAGGTGGTTGAGAGTGGCCGGCAGGCGCAGGCCCGGGGCTACGGCCGTATCGCGCAGAAACAGCCGCAGCCCGCTGATGCGCGTGATGGGGGCCACGCGGTTGGGGCGGACGTGGGCGGGGTCGTACTGCACCAGGCCGTTCACGGTGCCCACCCACAGCTGCCCGGCGCGGCCCAGGCGCACGGCATTCTGATTGGCTTCCTGGCCCAGAAAGCCCTCGGCCACGCCGTAGCTGCTGGTCTGGCCCCGGCGCGGGTCGAAGCAGTCGAGGCCGCGGTTGGTGCCCACCCACACCCGGCCGGCCGAGTCGCACTGCACGAAGTAGGGGTTGCTCGATTGCAGCCCCACCTCCGGCCCGAAGCGCTGGAAGCGCCCGCTGGCCGGCGAGTAGCGCAGCACGCCCCGCCCAATGGTGCCTAGCCAAAGCTGGCCGGCCTCATCTTCGGCAATCGAGCCCACGCTGAGCCCGGCCGGCTGCCTGGCCACCCGCGCAAACGTGTCGTGGGCCACATCGGCCCGCAGCAGGCCCTGGTCGTCGCTGGCCAGCCAGATGCCGCCCGCCCGGTCGGCAAATACCTGCCAGAGCACGTCGGAAGGCAGGCCCTGAGCCTTGGTGAGAAATTTGAACTGGCTGGTGGCGGGGTCGAAAATGGCCACCCCCTGGCCCGAAGTAGCCAGCCACACCCGCCCCCGCCCATCCTCGGCAATGCTCACCACGTGGCGCCCGGCCAGGCCGGGCGCTTGGTCGAAGAACGTCCAACGGTCAGCACCGGGCGCGTAGCGGGCGGCCCCGTTTTCGGTGCCCACCCAGCAGTCGCCGCGCCGGTCGCGGTAGAGGCAGCGCACGTACTGGCTGCCGGCAGCGCGGGCCAGCGGCAACCGGCGGATGCGCGGCGCGGCCCCATCGGCCGGAGTAGTCAGCTCGACGAGGCCGGCGCGGGTGCCCACCCAGCAGCGGCCACCGGGCAGCGGCAGCACGGCCTGCACTTCGTTGTCGGGCAGGCCATCGGCCTGGGTGTATTGGCGGAACCGCTCGTCGGCGGGGTGCTCGGCCAGGCCCTGGTCGTGCACGAACCAGATGTTGCCTTCGCGGTCTTCGAGCAGGTCGTTGTTTTCCTCGCTGTCGAGGGCGCTGCGGCTGGCCCGGCACCGGAAGCGGGCGGCCCCGGCCGGGCGCTGGCTCAGGCCGGCGGTGGTGGTGGTCCACACGTTGCCGGCACGGTCCTGCAGCACGCGCAGGGTGGGGACGGCGCACAGGCCCTCGGCCACGCCGTAGCCCCGGGCATGCCAGGGGCTAGCCGGCGTGCCGCGCCCGCTCAGGCGCACCAGGCCCCGGGCGGTGGCGCACCACAGCAGCGTGTCGCTCAGCACCTGGCAGTGGTTTACGCCGCCCCGGGCCATCTCGGCGGGCAGGCCCGGCACGGGGCGGCCGGCGGCATCGAGCAGCACCAGCCCCGCGCCGGTGGCCACCCACACCCGGCCAGCCGGCCCGGCGGCCACGGCCACGTGCAGCACTTCGGCCGACGGCAGCCCCCGGCCCGGGCCAAAATGCACCACGGTGGTATCGTGCGGGCCGCACTGCAACCGAAACAGGCCATCGGCCGCCGTGCCCACCCACACCGTGCTGCTACCCGCCGGCAGCACGCAGCGCACGCCGGGCGGCACGCCCAGCCCGCGCGGACGGCAGCGGCGCACCGTCCCGTCGGGCCGCACCACCGACACGCCGCCGTAGTTGTGGCCCAGCCACAGGGTGCCGTCGGGGGCGGCGGCCACGGCGCGCACGTGGTTGTCGGGCAGGCCCTGCACGGTGGTCAGGGTATGAAACTGGTGGCCGTCGAAGCCGCACACTCCTCCCTGGGTACCGGCCCACAGGCGGCCCTGGGAGTCCTGGCAAATGGCGTACACCACCGTCTGGGGCAGGCCGTTGGCGAGGGTGTAGTCGCGCAGGGCCAGCGTCTGAGCCGGAACGGCCCGGGCCAAAAGCAACCCTGTCAGGGTCAGTAGTGTCTTGAGTAAAGTTCGGCTCATCGCAAACCAGCGGCCGGGCAGGCAGTTGTTTCCCCCCGGCGCTTAAGAAAGATACGCCGCAGTTCCACGGCTCCGCAATATAGGAGGGCCGTAGTATCTGCTTCGTCGCGCGGGCACCATTTTCCTGCCCGCCGACGTTGCGCGTGTCGTATCTTTGACCCCGCTTGTCCAAAAGACAGCCCTCCCACCCTCTTCTATTCCGTTTCTCGTGGCCGAAATATCCTGTTCCTTTTGCAATAAGAGCAAGCGCGAAGTCGCCGTTATGATTTCGGGCATCAACGCCCACATCTGCGAGCAGTGCGTGGGCCAGGCCCAGCACATCCTCAACGAAGAAGCCAAAGCTCAGGAAGCCGGCAAGCAGCCCAAGTTCAACCTCATCAAGCCCAAGGCCATCAAGGACCACCTCGACCAGTACGTGGTGGGCCAGGACGAAGCCAAGCGCGTGATGGCCGTGGCCGTATACAACCACTACAAGCGCCTGATGCAGAAGCCCCAGGAGGATGAAGTGCAGATTGAGAAGTCCAACATCATCATGGTGGGCGAAACGGGCACCGGCAAAACCTTCCTGGCCCGCATGCTGGCCAAAATCCTGCAGGTGCCCTTCTGCATCGCCGATGCCACCGTGCTGACCGAGGCCGGCTACGTGGGCGAAGACGTGGAAAGCATCCTCACCCGCCTGCTGCAGGCGGCCGACTACAACCTCGAAGCCGCCGAGCGCGGCATCGTCTACATCGACGAAATCGACAAGATTGCCCGCAAGAGCGACAACCCCAGCATTACGCGCGACGTGAGCGGCGAGGGCGTGCAGCAGGCGCTGCTCAAGCTGCTCGAAGGCACCAACATCAACGTGCCGCCCCAGGGTGGCCGCAAGCACCCCGAGCAGAAAATGATTTCGGTGAACACCGAGAACATCCTCTTCATCTGCGGGGGCGCGTTTTCGGGCCTCGACCGCATCATCAAGAGCCGCCTGAACACCAAGCCCATGGGTTTCGCCAAAACCAACCTCGACGAGCAGGTCGACACCCAGAACTTCCTGCGCTACGTCACGGCCCAGGACATCAAAAGCTTCGGCCTGATTCCCGAGCTCATCGGCCGCCTGCCGGTGCTCACCCACCTCAACCCCCTGGACCGCACCACCCTGCGCATGATTCTGACCGAGCCCAAGAACTCGCTCGTGCGCCAGTACAAGCGCCTGTTCGGCATGGAAAACATCGAGCTCAGCTTCACCGAGGATGCCCTGGAATACATCGTGGAGAAAGCCGACGAGTACCGCCTCGGTGCCCGCGGCCTGCGCTCCATCTGCGAGAATATCATGACCGATGCCATGTTCGAGATGCCCTCCGAAGCCGGCGCGGATGCGTTGCAGATTAACCTGAGCTACTGCCGCAGCAAGTTCGAGAAGTCGCCGCTGCGCCACATGCGGGCCGCGTAGGCATAACCAGTCCAGTAAGAAAAGAGAGGCCCAATTAGCCTCTCCTTTTGTTTACCCCAATCCCAACTCTTACTTTCGCTTGCTTGGTCTACGGCTGAAATGTTTCAGCCCGCTGGCAACGCTGACCGTATGCTTTCCTCGCTGCCCGCGCTACCCGTCGAATTGCACCTGACTACTGGCCCGCTGGCTCCGTCCGCGCTGCCCGGCTTCGAAACCCTGTGCCAGCAGGTGGGCGGCAAGGCCTTGCTAATAGAACTGGCCCGGGGCGAGCATTACCAGCAGCCCATGCTAAGCCTCGTTACCACGGCCACTGCTGTAGCCGGTTTAGCACAGGCGCGGCAGCTTGCCCGGCGGTTCGGGGCGGCGGGCTACGTAGTGCGACGCATCAAGCTGGAAGTTCCCGCGTGGGGGGCGGCGTTGGTGCGCCAGCCTGCCAGCACCACCAGCCGTCCATACTACGAATGGCACGGCCGCGTCGGGGCCACGCGCGAAACCGCGTTGCGAGCGTGGTGCGAACAGCACGGCGCGCACTTGTCCATCAACGCGTTGCGGCAGCGGCCCGGCGTGCGGTTCGTCACGCTGCGAGAATTTGGTTCCGCCGCTTGCTTTGCTGAGCGGGTGGCGAGCCTGCGCTACGGCCTGGCCCGCCACGGCTGGGAGCTGGCCAAGCAACAGGCCGAATTTTGTTTTTTCGACAGCCAGGAGGCCCTTGATGCCGGCTGGCTTATTCGTTGATTCGCATGCATCCCTCGTTCACCATCCAGCCCAATACCCCCCGCAATTACATGCTGGCCCAGGAAGCCTTTATCCGGCGCGCTGCTGCCGTGGGTGGTCCTTTTATGCTGAAGGGCAGCTTCGTGACGCGGCAGTACATGGCCCAGCCGGCCCAGCGTATCCCACAGGATTTGGATTGGGTCTGCCTCACGCCGGCGCAGAGCGAGGAACAGATGCGTGCGCTCCTGAATGACTGGGCCACGGCTGTGACCGAACAGCTGGCCACCGATGATTTCACGCTGCAAAGCTTTCGGGCAAACACTTTCTGGCGCATGATGGATTACGCCATGAGCGACGACTTTCCGACCGTGAACACCGACATTGGGGTATGGCTGCCCGGCTATTCGCCCGCCACCACCACCATGTTGAGCCTGTCGGTTGATGTAAGCTTCAACCTGATAATAGAGCCACCTCCAGTACCGCTCATCTACCAGCCGATTGAAGGCGAGCCGTTCTTGCTGCCGCAAACATGTCCGCTGGCGCTCCAGGTAGCTTGGAAACTGCATCAGACTCTGGTGCGGCCCCGCTACAAGGATATCACTGACCTGATAGCCCTGCTGACCGTGCCCACTTTCGACGCCAGCACGCTGTGGGCCGCTCTCCAGGCCTTCGTCGACGAGTGCCACGCCGACAAAGTGGGACCACAGAAACTGCGCTATTTCCTAACCGAAGAGGTAATCGCCGATAGTTGCAGGTTCGACCAACGCGATTCGCCGGAGCTTCAACGGGCGCTGGACCCCAAAGACAATTCTCCACTAAGCCATTTCAGCGACCTTTACCGCTCCCTCGGCTACACGCAGCACCACTTGGGAGTGGGAAGCAAGCACTACCACTCCCTAACTGAACTGTTCGGTGACTTTCAAGCGGCCCTACTTCAGGCGGGCATTACGACTGATTCGCTTCATGCTCACCTGTAGGCCTTATTGCTACTATTAAAATTCATGCTCAAGCACAAAAAAACGTCTGCCGTAACGGGCTCCTTGTTAAAATCCAGAGGCGCTGAAAAGTAGTCAAACAGCGTTGAGTAACGATAAGCTGAACGGCAGCTTATCCTTTACTTTAATCCCCTGCTGCCCACGCCTCGCACTTTTCAATGTCTACACGCTTCCAGCTGCTGGCAGGACTTCTTTTGGGGGGAGTGCTGAATAGCGCATTGATAGCTTGCCAACCCCAGCCGGTCCCAGCAGCGGCCCTGCGCGTAAGCATCGTCGGCGACGTGCTGCTGGCCCGGGGCGTGCCGGCCGCCCTGGCCCGCGACAGCACCGGCTTGGCCCACCACACTCGAAACTGGTGGGCCGGCAGCCGCTACATCATTGGCAACCTGGAATGCCCGCTGACGACCCATGAGCAGCCGGCCGCCAAGCACTTCGTGTTTCGGGCCGCGCCCCGCTGGGCAGCCTGGCTGCGCCGGCTGGGGCTCACGCACGTTTCGCTGGCCAACAACCACACCTTCGACCAGCACCTGGCGGGCCTGCGTGATACCGACCAGGCCGCCCGCGCCGCCCGCCTGGGCACGCTGGGCTATCAGGCCGATTCCACCGCTGGCTGCCTGCCCCAATTGCTGGGCCCCGACAGCAGCGTGGCCGTGTTGGCCTATTCGGCGTTTCGGGTGGGCGGCGCGGGCGAGGGCTGCGTGTGCGGGCGCGACTTTGCCCGGCTGTGCGAGCGGCTAGCGGCTTACAAAACCCTCTTTCCGCAGCGGGCAGTGCTGGTGTACCTGCACTGGGGCACTGAATATGCCGGCCAGCCCACCGAGTTGCAACAGCAGCAGGCCCGTATGCTCATCGACTGCGGCGCGGCGGCCGTGGTAGGCGCGCATCCGCACGTGGTGCAAACCGTGGCGTTTTACCGGGGCCGTCCCATCATTTACAGCCTGGGCAATTTCCTGTTCGACCAAGGCCGGGCGGCCACCGCGCTGGCCGTGCAGGCCGATTTCGACCTGCGCGCCGGGCGCGTGGTGGCTACCTATCTGCGGCCCTTGGAGCTGGTGCATGCCGTGCCCCACGCCGCCAATGCCCGGGCCCGGGCCGCCTTAGTGGCACGCATCCGGCGCTACTCGCCCGGGGTGCAGCTGCTGCCCGCGAATGATGCCCGTTGGCGACTGCAGCCCACCGGCCCCGACGCGGTGCTGGACTCGCTGCCGGGCTTCTTCGGGCGGCAGGTAACCGTGACGGGGCCAGCTGGGGCAGCTACGGCCCGGCTGCGCTGGTTGCCCCGCGCCCACCAGGCCCAGGTGTGGCTGCCGACGGCCAATGGGGGCGCTTCCGTCATTGATTTCCGGTTTCCGATTTACGCGTTCGGGGCGGGCGACGTGGATAATGACGGCTACGCGGACTTGCTGGTTGGCCCCATCAAGCCCACCCGCTTCGACAGCGCCCGGCACCGGCGGCTGTTCGTGTATGCGCTCGACTCGGCGGGCCGGCTGCAGCCGCGCTGGCGCGGCTCGCGGCTGACGTACCGGCTGCTCTATTTCCGGGCCGAGCGGGGCGCGGCGGGGCGCACGTATGTTCGCACCCTGGAGCAGGCTCCCGATGGGCGCTACTGCATCGCGCGGTATCATTGGCAGGGCTTTGGGCTGGCGCTCGACAGCTTTCTGGCCCGGCGGCAGTCGCTGGATGCTGCTTATCAATGCTTCGTTTTATAACCCTCACCCCTCCTTTCCACCTGCATGAATCGCAAACTCCTACTTCCCCTCATCGGCCTGGCCGTGCTGTTGGCACTGGCCGCGGGCTACTTGCTCTGGGAACGCCACACTGCTACTACTCCGGCGGCGGGCCCGGCCGCGGCCGCCGGTACCACCTTGCACGACAACGGGTTTGGCGAGCAGGTCCCCGTCGTACTCACCAACGACAAAACCGCGCTGGCCAAGGTGTATGCCCGGCCCTACATCAAAGAATACTTTGAGGTTCCTTCCGAGTACACCCCCGAAGAATTTGTGAAGCGCAAGCCGCTGCCCAACTTCGACTACCACCAAAACCTGGCCGGTAAGCCTTACCTCGAACTGGTGCTGCTGCGCAATACGCTGTACGCCCGCAATGGCTACTGCTTCATGAATGCCACGCTGCGGCGCTACTTCGATGAAACCAACTGGTACAAGCCGGTGTGGAGCGCCGAGACCGACTCGGCCGGCAACCCGCTGCCAGCCGAAGTTATCCCCGTGCCGCTCGACCAGCAGGAGGCTGCTTTCGAACGGAAAATCAAGGGGTTTGAAGCCAAGCTGCTGCTGAGCCGCGTGGCCAAACAGGGCGGCTACCCCATGATTAACCCGGACTTCATCACCAACCAGGACGAGTTTACGCTGCCCGCGGCCCTGCGCGCCGTACTGGCCCGCGACAACTTTGCGCTGGTGCCGACCAAAGAGGAGCAGCTTTTTTACCTCTACGACAAGGGCGAGTACGCCTTCACCCCCGCCTTCGTCACCACCGATTTGTTCCTGCAGCTGCTGCACAAGTACCTGAATGGCATTCTGGAAGACGTGGAGGAAGTGCGGCTGCTGCCCGTGGTGGCCACCATGCTGCGCGCGGGCAACGCCCAGGCCCGCACCCTGGCCGGGCAGTGCCAGCAGCCCGAAGCCCGCGCCGCGGCCGAGTGGGCCGCCGCCTACTACGCCGTGGGCCAAAGCCTGCTCACGGGCCAGTCGGGGCCGCTGCCCCCGACCTACGCGGCTGAAGCCCGGCTGGAAATAACCAATGCCAATGAGGCCGAGGCCAAAGGCTCGCTGCTGCTGCAGGATTCGCTGTACCAGTACCAGCAGCTGAAGCCGCGCGGCATGTATACCCGCAACGACACCACGAAGCGCTATTTCCGTACGGTGAAGTGGCTGAACACCGCCCCGGTTTTTCTCGATACCGATGCCGGCCTGCTGCGCGCCGTGGCCCTGGCCAAAGCCCTGGCCGGCAACCCGGCCGCCACGCGGGGCTTCCAGAACTTTACGTACGTGCTCGACGTGCTGGTGGGCGACGAGGACAACCGCTCGCTCACCAACCTGCTGAAGCTGCTGGCCAGCCCCGACTACGCCGGCAAAACCCTCGACGAGCTGGCGGCCCCGGCCGTGCTGGCCCGCCTGCGCCCGGCGCTGCTGGCCACCGGCACCGACCGCGTCCGCGCCAAAGGCATCACGGCGCACGCCCAGGAAGCCCTCGACCGCCCCACCCTACTCTTCACGGCCGGCCGCTACACCTTCGACGCGGAAATCCTTTCGCGCCTGACTGAGGTGCGAAACAAAAAACGCCCGTTCCCAAAGGGCCTCGACGTGTTTGCCACTTTCGGCACCCGCGCCGCCCAGGACGTGCTGCTGAACCACTACCACGAAGCCGCGCAGTGGCCCGCCTTCCCCGACACGCTGCGGCGGCTGCAAAAGCAGTTCGCGGTGGCTCCGGCCTGGGACCGCAACCTCTACACCAAAACCCTGCAAACCCTGCTGAGCCTGAACCAGCCCACGCCGCCGGCCGCCGGCGCGCCGCTTTTCGCCGCCACGCCGGCCTGGCAGAAGCGCAACCTGAGCACGGCCCTCGGCGGCTGGGCCGAGCTGAAGCACGACCTGCTGCTCTATTCCGAGCAGCCCCAGGCGGCCGAAATGGGCGGCCCCGGCGAAGGCGGCCCGCCCGCACCCATCATTCTGGCGTACGTGGAGCCCAACCTGCCTTTCTGGGACGCGGCCCTGCGCCTGCTGGCGTTCCAGGACCGGTCCCTGACCCGCCTCCAAGCCAACACCCCGCACCTGAGCGGCCTGAATAAAGAGCTGCGCGAGCAGATTGAAACCATGCGCCACATTTCCCAGCAGGAGCTGCGCCACGAAAAGGTAGCCGAAGGCGACATGGTGGGGCTGTCGCAGATTGGAGGCTGGGCCGAAAACCTGACTTTCAACATCCTCAAAACCGACCGGCTGCCCGAGCGCGAGCGCCACCTGGGCGTCACGGCCGACGTGTACGCCTACAACGGCCAGCTCCTGGAAGAGGCCGTGGGTGCCGTCGATGCCCTCTACACGGTGGTCGAAATCAACGGCACGACCGTAGTAGCCGTGGGCCCCGTGTTCAGCTACTACGAGTTCCAAAGCCCCAGCCCGCTCACCGACGAAGAATGGCAGGCCAAACTAAAAACCAGCCCGCCGGCCCGGCCCACCTGGCTGCGCGAGCTCATCGTGCCCATCGCCGAGGTCAACACCCAAGAAAAGCATGGCGTGGATTGAGCCTCGCGGGAGCAAAGCTAATGCCGGCTGCCAAACACCAAAAAGGCCCGCCAAACTGGCGGGCCTTTTCTTTAACCAGCCGAAGCCCGAAGGCAGCAGCTGCATCCCAATTTACTCTATCACCACGCGCTGCACGCGGGGGGCCTGGCCCTCGGCCTGCACCGTGAGCAGGTAGGTACCCGTGGCCAGGCCCGCCACGGAGAGGTCCGTGGTGCTGCCGCTGAAGGTGCTGGTGGCGACCAGCTGGCCCAGCATGCTGCGCAGGGTGGCGCGGGCTTTAGTAGCCGGCTCCCCCAGGGCAATGTGCAAGGTGCCTTTGCCCGCCACCGGGTTCGGCCACACGCTGAACTCGCCGACGCTGGCCTGCGCGGCTGGCCGGGCTACCGCGCAGGTAGCCGAGATGGCGAATGCGCCCTTGGCGGTCTGGTAGCCGCTCACGAAGACGCGGTACACGGTGCCGGCCACGGAGGTGAAAGTCACGGCCGAGGCCGTCGAGTTGGTCGAGCAGCTCGTGTCGTCGTTGCCCGCCACGCAGGTGTAGCTGCCGCAGGTGCCGGTGTAGACGAAGAGCTTGGTGTCGAAGTTGGTCGACGCGCTGCAGGTGGAGAGCGTGATGGCCGCACCCGTGCCCGTGATGGTGTAGAACACCCCCCCGCCGTCAACGCTGGTCGTGCAGCTGCCGGTCGGGTCGCCCGTGGCCGTCGCGCCCACCGTGGTGCCGGTCAAAGTCTGCCCGCAGCTCAGCGCCGTGGCGTTCGCGCACAGGTCGTTGGCCGGGCCCGATGTTGTCGACACCGTAAAGCTCGTCGCCGAAGTGCCCGTGCCACTGGCATTCACCACGGCAATGGTGCCGGTGGTAGCGCCGGCCGGCACCACGGCCGTAAGCTGGGTGCTGGAATTCGCGGTGAACGTGGGCGCGTTGGTTCCGTTGAAGCTCACCTGCGTGACGTTCGACAGGTTCGTTCCCGTAATCACCACGCTGGTGCCCACCGGCCCCGAGGTCGGCGTGAAGCTGCTAATGGTGGGGATTGCCGACGCGGTTGTTACCGAGAACGACGTGGCCGAGGTAGCGGTACCAGCCGGGGCCACTACCGTAACCGCACCCGTAGTAGTGCCAGCAGCTACGGTAGCCGTCAGCTGCGTGGCCGAGTTCACCGCGAAGCTGCTGGCCGGCGTCCCGTTGAAGCGCACGGCGGTAGCGCCGGTAAAATTCGACCCTTGCACCGTCACGACGGTACCCACCGGCCCGCTCGCGGGGGCAAAGCTGCTAATCGTCGTCACCGCCGTCGACGACGGGCTGATGGTGAAGTTGGTGTTCGAGATGTCGAAGAAATAGTTATCCGCCGCTTCTACCATGATGCGGGCCTGGCTCTGCGTAGTCGCGGGGTTGGGCGCGGTCACAGTGGCCGAGCCGTTGTTGGCCACGTTCGAGGCCAGCACCGTTGGGTACGTCAGGCCGCCGTCGAGGCTGAGGCGGATATTGACCGTAGCGCAGCTGATGGGGGCGGCAGTCGTACCGGCCACGTTCCAGGTCACCGTCTGGGCGGCACCGCCGTTCCAGCTCACGGCCGAGTTAGGGGCCGTCACCACGAAGGGGCCACCCGCGCTGCTCACGCTCAGGCTCACCGTGGCGCTGTAGTTCACCCCGCCAATAATGCCCGCCGGGCCGCTGTGCTCGTCGCGGGCCGTGCAGCGAAAGTTCAGCGCGCGGCTCACGGTGGGCAGGCGCTCGCCGATGACGGTCGTGTTATTCACGAGGTCGCTCAGACGCGGGAAGTAGCGGGTGCCGTTGGTCAGGGGCACGAACGAGCGGAACAACGGCACGTTCTGGTTGGCCACTTGCGGGTCGTTCGGGGCCTGCTGCGGGCCCAAGTCGAGTTCTTCCCACATGTAGGTCAGGGCATCGTTTTCCGCATCGGTGGCCGTTGCCGTCAGCTTGAAGGGCGTGCCGATGGGCAGGGTTTTGCCGCCGGCCGGGGCCGTCACCGTGGGGGCCGTGTTGCCGGTAGCGGTGGTGGTGCCGCAGGTGGTGCCTTCGATGAAGGCGCGCATCTCCTCGTAGTTACCGGTATGAAAAATGGCATCCGAATGCGGCTGCAAGTCGTTGGTCGAGGTACAGATACCGGCGTAAGCCATGATGGTCGTACCCGAGCCGGGCTCAAAAGCAGTACTGGCATTGCGGTTGCCACCCGCGCAGCTGCCGGCGTTGCCGTTGAAGGGATGGTTGCCCCCAAACTGGTGGCCCATCTCGTGGGCCACGTAGTCGATGTCAAAGGCATCGCCCACGGGGCTGGGCGAACCCGTCACGCCGTTGGCCTTGCGGGAGCTGTTGCACACCACGCCGAGGCCGGCGATGCCGCCGCCGCCGGTGCTCACCACGTGGCCAATGTCGTAGTTAGCCGAACCGATAATGCGGTCGATATTGGACTGGTTCTGGCCCAGCAGGGCGCTGCCGTCGCTGTTGGAGTAAGTCGGCGAGGGCTGCGTACCCATACCGCTCAAAAAGTTAATCAGGTTGTTGTTGGCTACCATTACCAGGCGTACGGCCAGCTCCTTCTCGTACACGCCCACCACGCGGTTCACGGTGGCCACCTTACCGGCCATCACGCCGGACGCCGTGTTGCCTTTGGTCACGGCGTATTCGGGGGTGTTGGCCAGCGCCAGACGGTAAGTTTTCAGCTGCGGGCCACTCGAGCGAGCCAGGATTCCGCCGGTGTTGTTTTGCGTTTGGACCGCCAGCCGGGCCGCCGTTGCTTGCTGGTCGGCTACCGTGGGCTTAAAGCCACAAGCCGGTGGCGAGCCCGCCAGCGACCGGTTCATGTCGCGGCGGTAGAAAGCCAGGTAGTGCCGCGGGTCCGCCTGACTTACCGGGTCAATGTAGAAGCTGTTGCCGCCGGTGGTCAGCACCTGGGCATGAAACCCCCATGGCGACAAATCGAGCCGGACCGAAGCCGCGGCATCGTCGAGGCCCACCCCGGCGTAAGTCTTGATTTCGGGAAATTGTGCCGCCAGCGCGGGGGCCATCACAGGAGCTTCCCGCAGCGCGAAGCGGCTGGTCCCGCCATTGGGCAAGGGCAGGGTCAGCACCAGCGGGGCCGCGCCGGCCCGGGTTTCCAGCGGCGCGGTAGCCAGCGCGGCGTGCAGACCCGCCACGTCCAGGGTTAGGGCCTGCGAGTGCAGCAAAGCCGCTGCCAGCCTCGACGGGGCGGCGGCGCTCCGGGCCTGCCCATCGGCCCGAAAAAACTGGGGAGTGGCCTTTTGGGCCTGAACACCCGAAGTGAGGCCCAAAGCCAGGAGCAAAGCTCCAGCCAGACGGCCGATACCAATGGAGGAAGAAGTTGCCGCTTCTGAAGCAGATGGACAACCTAGGTAAGCATGTTTCATTAGCATTGAAGTTGTGTTTTCGTTAAAAAGAAGAAGAAGTTGATGCAATATTAGTAATTAAAAGGCGACAATTATTAAAAATCATAATATTCGTTTTTATTCCTTTAATGTCAACGCATTTATAAGCGTCAGTTCAGCCAGGGAACATTCGCTATTCTTCGGCTCGTCAACACCTGTAAAGTGGCGCTATAATAAAAAAAGCTCCGGGATAGGCCCGGAGCTTTTTTGCAATGGAATGGGGCTGTTCCCGCAGAAGTAACGGGCGTCCTGGTACGTCAGTGCTTTAGGTTGCCCATCAGGCCGTAGCAGTGCTTAAAGCCGCCAGCCTTTACTCTACCACCACGCGTTGCACGCTCGGGGCCTGGCCCTCGACTTGCACCGTGAGCAGGTAAGTGCCGGCGGGTAGGTTGCCCAGGGGCAGTTCGGTGGCACTGCCGCTGAAGCCGCGGGTGCTCAGTACCTGGCCCAGCATGATACACAGCGTGGCCAGTGCGATAAATCCTTGTCTCCGGTCCTTGGCACTGGTCTGCGCGTAGCCGCAGACCACGTCTAGAACGGTAATGTAGTCGTGATTCTGACCGGTGGTCTGATGATTAAGCTTCGTAACAGCAGTGATTAAGCTGCTGGCTCGACTGCACCCCACAGTTGCCGAAGTGCTGCTGGCCCGGAAACACCGTGACCGCCCCCACGGCCGCGAACTCGCCGATGAGGACCGTGGCCGCCCCGAACACGATACAGCCCCCGTGCAGTGTCGGGTCGAAAAGCCGCGCCGCTGGTACCCCGCCGATGAACACCGTAGGGGAGCCCATCATGATGCTGTCGGACACTGGTGACACGCAGATGCAGTGGCTGCCCATCGTCGCGGCCGGCTGTTTATTTCGCTGCCCGCGCCATCCAAGCCAGAAATTGGCGGCCCTCGTGTTGATAATAAAATTGCAGCGGCTTGTCGTAGAGCACGCGCGTGCAGTCCTGCAACTCACGTGCTGTGGCCCGCTCCTCGCTGGTAGTTGGATGCGCAGTAAGCAACCACTGCCGCTCTAAAACTAGGGAAAGTAGTTGGTTATATTTTTTGATGGCTCCAACCCACTCATCAATCGATTTAACATGCTCTCGATGCAATGTCCCCAGATAAAGCTTAGCTGGGTCTTCGAGGGGCCATCTTATCAAACCAAAATCCTGCGGCTTCGTGTCCTTCCAGAAAAATTGCTTGTTCGGATAGGCCACGTAAACGGAGGCGAAAGGAGGTCCCACCTGGGCAGTCCTGCCCGGATAAGCCGCCGTTTGGTCGCAAAACGAAAACATCGCATATTGCCGACCCTCTATTAAGACGGGCAACGTAAATGTTTCGTAAGTGCCATCATTGATGCGCGGTGCGCGCAAATGGGCTGGTGGCGAGGCCAAGGCAGCCGCAAATACTCCGTAAAGCCAGTATTCTTTCATCGGAAGGAGGCGCTACTTCTTGGCGGCGAGCCGTCTACTTGGCAGCCCGCTCCATCCAGGCCAAAAACTGGCGGCCCTCATGCTGGTAGTACGGCAGCAGCGGCTTGTCATAAAGTATGTGCGTACAGTCCTGCAACTCCTTCGCGGCTGCACGTTCCTCCGCCGTAACCGCATGCCTGGTTAACAACCAACAATGTTCAAATACTGAAGAAATAAGCACGTCATATCTTTCATTGGCACTTCGCCACTCCTGCATAGAAGTTCCTCCCCGCTCTATCGTTCCCAAATAAGGCACTTTATCTTCCGTTATGGGCAGATTAGTGAATCCAAGCGCAGTAGGTTTCACATCGTCCCAGTGTGTCTCTTTATTTGGATACGACACTTTAACGCAGGCAAAAGGCGGATATAGCTTAGGCTGTTTTCCATACACCGGGCCGTCCGACTTGTAGAAGCATATTAGCGCATATTGCTTATCCCCGGCTACCACGGGCAGCACATAAGTTTGTTGGAATTGAGGGCCGCCTTCCCGTGGTTCAAGCTGATTGCGCAAATGCGCGGGTACAGAAGCCAGTACGGCAGCATAAACCCCCATAATCCAGATGTCTTTCATGAACGAGCTTTGAAATATTTAGCGAATCTGCGTCCAGACAGGCGCGGTTGTTACGTTAAGTGCGGAGTTGATGCCTCGTTTTGGGTCTTTGCGGTCTTCCATCGCCTGCATTATTTCGGCTGTAGTCATGCGCCTGCCCTGTTGGCCGGTCCCGGTGTCGTTGATGTAAACGTGCGTTAGTTCGCCGTTTTCGTTAAAATCACCTTCGCTGATTACTACAGCGTGGCCACCTATAGGCCGCCCGTAGCCCCATAAAGTACCTGCCTCGACGGACGCGATAACGCCCTTATTTTCTTTCAAAGCCGTCCCCAAATCTTCTTTAGTGGGGTTTTCAAATACGGAAGAAGTTACGCCGTATTCCTGCAACAACCGTTGGCGAGCCGAAGCACTGGTCCCTCCGCGCTCGGAATCTTTGGGACTATCGTTCGCGTAACCGCCGGCAATGGCCAGGCCCAGAATAGCGTACTCATCCAGGTTCTGGCCGGTGGCTTGGTGAATGAGCTGCTGGCTCGACTGCACCCCGCAGTTGCCGAAGTGCTGTTTACCCGGAAACACGGTGACCGCCCCAACGGCTGCAAACTCACCGATGAGCACCGTGGGGGCCCCGAACACGATGCTGCCGCCGTGGGCCGTCGTATCGAACAAGCGTGCGGCCGGCACCCCGCCGATGAGCACCGTCGGCGAGCCCATCGCGATGACGTCCGGCACTGGTGACACGCAGGTGCACATGTTGCCCACCGCGGCCGCTGGCAGCCCCCCGATAAGGACCGTTATCTTACCTGGTGGTAAAATAGGGCCACCCACGTGCGGCTTGGGACCGTCCATCATGGGGCAGATATGGTTGTCGCCCACGCGGGCTGCTGGCTTTCCCATTACAAGTCCGGTCAGTTAATTTTCACTAGGGTACCCTTCACGGTCGTCATCGTAGACCCCGAGAGTTCGGCCGTGAGGCCCTCGACTTTCACGCCGGTCTGGCCGGCGAGCTTGGCGGTGGTCTGCGATTCGAGGTCGAGCTTCTGGCCGCTCACTTTCACGGCCGCACCGCCCTGAATATCCACCGTGCGGGAGCTGTCGAGCACGATTTTTTCGTCGGCCTGTAGCTCGATTTCTTTGGAGATAAGCGAAATTTTGGTGGCGGCGTCCAGCGTAATACTGCCCTTGGTTTTCAGCAGAATGGCTCCGTCCTTGGCGAAGGAAATTTCCAGCTTGGTGTCTTTTTTCTTGCCATTGGAAATCAGGATTTTCTGTTTGCCGTCTTTGTCATGGAAAGATATCTTGTTGCCGCCCATGGTCTGGATGCCCTTCACCTCGCCGCCGTTGTGTGAGTATTTGCCCCCGGCTTTGTTGTCGGCGTGAAAGAAGTTGCCCTGCACGTAGGGCTGCTCGGCCAGCCCGTTCTCGTAGCCCACCAGCACCTGCGAGCCCAGCTCGGGCGTGAAGAGCTGCCCTTTGCCGGCCCCGCTATAAGGCGTGAGCACCCGTATCAGGCCGGTTTCGGCATCTTTGGGGCTTTTGGTGGGCCAGAAGTAGCGCACGCGCACGCGGCCCAGGTCCTGGGTGTCGTTGTTGTCGATGACTTCGGCCAGTTCCGGCATGCCCGCGGGCGGCTCGTGGTGGGGGTTGCCGGGTGGGGTATCGTGCACGCTCGGAATGGCAGTGAACGTGTTGCTGTAGTTGCCCGAGGTATCGAGGCGGTGCACTACTTCTACCACGCGGTAGGTGCCAAAGTCGCTTTCCTTGCTGCTGTTGCTGCCCAGCCCCGTGCCCGACACCTGAATGGCCCGGCCCACCTGCAGCGCCGAATTCTCGCTGAACCCTTGCAGGGCAATCATGCTGGCCACCCGCTGCGCCTTGAAGTTGCGGGCTTCCTCCTGCAACTCACCGGCGCTCTGGGCGCTCACTTCAGCGGCCGAGTGCGACTCATGCGTGAAAACCTTATCGGCTTGCTCCAATACTAAGTCGCCGAACAGCTGATTGCCGACAAACGCCACCTTTTCTTGAGCCGTGTTGCCGGTGTAGCGCTTATGCTTCAGGTAGTCATACTCGTAAAATTTCACCTTCGTGGGGTGCAGCGACAGCCCAATGTGGAACCCGCTGTGCACCCCGTCGGCCACAAATTTCAGGGGCGCACTGTAAGCGGGCGGGCCAAGCAGCAGGGTTTTGCCATCGTAGAAGAACCACTCCCCGTACTCGCTGGCCAACCGGCTCAGGAAGGCGTAATTCGTCTCGTGATACTGCACCGCGTACGGAATCTTCGCGGTGTGGCGCGGCTTGATTTGGTGAGCGGGCAGGTTCGCCGGGTAATCTTTCAGAACCTCCTGAAAAATGCTCCCCAGCGTCTGATTCACAAACGTGCGCTTTTGCATGCCGTCCATCAGCATGCAGCTCGTGCTGTAGGCCTGCACCGTGATGCTGTTGGCCCCGTCACTCTCTTTCGTAGTGCCCATCTCAGTAACGAGCCCCAGAAATTCGAAGCCCGAACCTTTTTCCTGCTCAAACCGGGTGTCAGGCTTCACCACGAAGGCGATGTTTTGACCGAGCACCTGTTTCGGGGTGTTGCGCAGGAAATCTGTTTTACTGCTCTCGGCGCTGTCGAACGGAACGACCAGCGACAGCGAGTGATGGTCGAATAAGGTTTGGGTCAGGACCGCAAACAAAATATCTTCCCCGGGTACGAGATTTTTGCCAGCAAACTGAATGCTGGCGACTACTTGACGAGCCATAATGCAGAGGTGTAGAAGCGGAACAGGTGGAGGCATTCCGGCTCAAATGTATAAGAAATAAATGTAGATTTGTGCTTTACCATTCTTTTCGCCCCTCCTTCCATGGGCTCTTTATCGAACCGCCAATCTATCCTGCGGCCCACCAGCGCCCGCGCCGCAGTGGCGCAGCAGGGCCTCACGCAGCACATTACCCCTCGCCCGGTCAGCGGCCGGTTTATGGCCGCGCACTTGGGCGTTGGCCGCGACCACGCGGCCACAGTCGACGTGCTGCACCGGCAGCTGCCGGCCCCGGTCAGCGCCGGCGTGGCCCATTTCTACCAGGCGCGGGTCGCCGCCGAGCGGCTGAAACAGCAACTAGCAGCCTTCGACCGCCAGCGCCACCTCACTCCCAAAGAAGCCGGCTACCCCCCTCCCTTCCTCTCCCCGGCCCAGCAAGCGCAGTTTCGGGCAGATGCGCAGGCCCGCGAAAAGCAACGCGAACGCGAAACGCAGCGCTTGCTTGACGAGGCGAACCGGAACATGAAGGCGCTCTACTTGCCGGATTATTTGCGCACCTCGCCCCTAGTGCGTAAACGGACCCAAGTCAAAGCAAAAACAGCTACAGGAATGGCACCTAAGCCCCGGCCCGGGGCCATCCGTGCACTCAACAACGGTTCTGACTGCTTCATGCCCGTCACGTTCTGGAAGTCGCAAAATCCAACAGGCAAGGGGAAATGGACCGCCTGCGCGGCAACCGTCTATTCAATGCTAGAGACTTTCTACGCGGCTGGCAGCGTCGAGGCGAAGGCGACCCACCGGTACGATTTGGTTAAAGAGCACACCAATAGCAGCTGGTCACACGGTTACCATACGCGGGACTATTATGTAGGAGCAGGCAGCAGTCAAGTAACGCAAGCCATGGCAAAACTCGATGCCTGCATGGTAGCGCACATACCGGTCATGGTAGGTGTCAGCCACACGGTTAACTTTTTTCTAACCCCGAAAGATAAAATGGGCAAGATTACTTCTTATCAATATATTAACAATGGCACCGTTGAACATTTTATCGCATTGGTCGGTACCGGAGTTGATAAAGATGGCAAATACTACCGTTTTTTTGATGTAGGCACACAATGGAAAAACACGGGAACGCACAAAAGCAACAGGCTTTATTTAAAGCCCAGTGGCTTTTATGAAGGCACCAGCGCTGTTAGCAACTACTATGTGCTTACGCAATTACGTTTTTGAGTGGTTTATGACTGTAAACCCAATCATATTCACTGAACAACAAAAAAGTAATTAACTTGATGAAACACACTATATTTTTTTTCTCACTACTACTCGGGCTGTCTTATTGCAATTCCCACTCCGCTGAGGAACAAGCCACTGTTCAGAATTCAGGCATTTTAACATCTAACAATCCGCTTGCCCAACCAACACCGCGCATCTTCGACGTACCTGCGTTATTAGGTAAAAATATAGACCAAATTGAGGATGCACTCGGCAAGCCCAGCGAACCGGATACCCCGAATCTGACAATACATGAACTCGAGCGGAGATACTATAAAAAGGGATATACTCTAGAAATTATATACGACACAATCAGCAGAGCAATTACTGGTTTCCTCATCCCTGCTACTGAGCATTCTGGTGGCACTAAAAGTTGTAGAAAGCTGCTTATTGCGGGCAATTTAAAACGCGATGACCCCCGATATACAGTGGATTCATTAGAGATGGATAAAGCCGGGTACTTTGGCTCGATTGTCATTTCAAGTAATGACAAGTAAGCATTTGAATGGTCCCAATGAGTGCTTTTCAATGTTTTTCTACCATGTGTTCTACGCGCCAACTGCCGCTACCGCTTTACCTAATTTGTGCCGCAGTATTCCTCTTCGCCTGCAACGAGCGTCATCCTCTTAGTGATGCGCCAACCGGCCCGTCATCGGCGGCATTATCCCGAACGCAGGCAGGCTCGACCAAAACGGTATTTAACCTCGCCGCCTTGGTCAACTTGCCTGCCAGCAAGGTGCGCGCCCGCTTAGGCAAACCCATCAGCGACCAACAGGAAAGCATCAATGAGGAGATGAGAAGCATGCTTTACCGACGTAAAGGGTACGAGTTGTCCATTGATTATGAATTACAATCGCAGCGCTTGGTACAGATTTATTTCACAACCAGCGGCAAGCCTTAGAAAAAACTAGACGATTACCTGCAGGCTGGCAATGTGAGCCTGACAGGGAAGCACCATCAGCTTCAATTACTCAATCAAGAAGGGGACCTGCTGGAAGGAGTTGTTCTTATACCCGAAAGTTCGCGCATCAGGGACCAGTTCGGGCATTGAGTGCAAAGAGATTCGCTACCATAAAATGACCTAGCGACGCACTAAAATAGCGTTGGTATAATTTGTCCGCAATCGTTGAATATACATTTTACACTCCACCCTGCGGCCTACCAGCACCCGCGCCGCGGTGGCGCAGCAGGGCCTCACGCAGCACGTCACCCCTCGCCCGGTCAGCAGCCAGTTTATGGCCGCGCACTTAGGCGTTGGCCGCGACCATGCGGCCACAGTCGCCCTGCTGCACCGGCAGCTGCCGGCCCCGGTCAGCGCCGGCGTGGCTCATTTTTACCAGGCGCGGGTCGCCGATGCGCGTCTGAAATAGCAACCTGGCTGCCTACAACCGCCAATGGCACCTCACCCCCAAAATAGCCATCTACCTCCTTTCCATTCCTAACCAAGTAGCAGCAATTCTACCAGGAGTCTGGCCCTATTCCAACAAAACAACAAAAAAAGGCCCGCTGCTTGGCGGGCCTTTTTTTGTGAACGGAAATTTAAAACCTATTGCACCACCACGCGCCGCACGCTCAGGGCCTGGCCCTCGACTTGCACCGTGAGCAGGTAAGTGCCGGCGGGCAGGTTGCCCAGGGGCAGTTCGGTGGCACTGCCGCTGAAGCTGCGGGTGCTCAGCACCTGGCCCAGCATGGTGCGTAGCGTGGCCTGGGCGGCGGTAGTAGCCGTGGCCAGCGTCAGGTGTAGGGCACTGGAGCCGGCCACTGGGTTGGGGTACACGCTGAACGCCCCGGTACCGGCCGTGGCCCGGGCCGCCCGGGCTTTGGGGGCCGGGCGGGTGGCCGCGCCGCAGGTGGCACTCAGGCCGAAGGGGCCGCTGGAGCCGGCGTAGCCACTCACAAAAATGAGGTAGCGCGTGCCGGCCACCGAGGCGAAAGTCACCGTGGAGGCAGTGGTGGCGCAACTGGGGCCGTCGTCGTTGCCGCCCACGCAGGTGTAGCTGCCGCAAGTACCCGTGTACACGAACATTTTGCTGTCGTAGTTGGTACCGGGGTTGCAGGTCGAT